>JASGDS010000308.1:0-7749 GCA_047607025.1 Microbacterium sp. | reverse complement strand
GCGCGAATCCCTCGCGGATTCGCGCCGCTTCTGACGGCGTGAATCCCTCGCGGATTCGCGCCGCTTCTGCTGTCTGTTGTACACAGCCGCTTGTCAAGCCCCAAACCTTCAACCACTGGTTTAATCACATTGCTCTCCACAGCGTGTGGGGAACCTAAAGTACTGATCCAAGGTATAAAAAGTCTGGAAACTCACCCTGGGGTCTGAAGTTGTCCACAGTCGGATTCCACACCTTCCACGGCGTTTTGCGCAGGTCTTCCACAGAGTTATCCACAGGCCGAGTTTGAGGAGCTCGACATGCCGCCTAGCGTGAATCAGCGGATGTCACAGGTGCGTGCTCTACTCGGAGCAGCACAACGAACGAGTCGTCCGAATAGAGGGGGTTGATGCAGCGTGTCCATCGCTGATCTGGGAGAGGAGCGCATCGGCGCTTCGCGCGAGCGCGACCGCGTTCCCCCGCACGACATCGCTGCCGAGCAGTCGACTCTCGGTGGCATGCTGCTGTCCACCGACGCCGTCGCCGACGTCGTCGAGGCGCTGCGCGGAAGCGACTTCTATGTGCCCAAGCACGAGGTGATCTTCGAGGCCATCCTGTCGCTCTACTCGCACGGCGAGCCGACAGACGTGGTTGCCGTCACCGACGAGCTGATCAAGAACGGCGATCTGCAGCGGGCGGGCGGGGTCGACTACTTGCACTCGCTCACGTCGATCGTCCCGACGGCGGCCAACGCCGGGTACTACGCGTCGATCGTCTCCGAGCGGGCCATGCTGCGGCGCCTCGT
The DNA here is from genome assembly GCA_047607025.1 of Microbacterium sp. Taxonomy (GTDB): domain Bacteria; phylum Actinomycetota; class Actinomycetes; order Actinomycetales; family Microbacteriaceae; genus Microbacterium. The sequence goes on along the minus strand of JASGDS010000308.1, from coordinate 6,967 downwards.
GGATGCCGGCACGCGCATCGTGCAGATGGGCTTCGACGGCGAGGGCGAAGCGGTCGACCTCGTCAATCAGGCCCAGTCCGAGATCTACAGCGTCGCGGGCGCCGAGCAGGGCGAGGACTACGTCGCCCTCAACGTCGCGGTCGACTCCGCCGTCGAAGAGATCGAGGCGGCGCGCGGTCGCGACGGTCGGATGACGGGCATCCCGACCGGCTTCCACGAGCTCGACCAGCTGACCAACGGCCTGCACGGCGGGCAGATGATCATCATCGCCGCCCGCCCCGCCATGGGGAAGGCGCTCGCGCTCGACACGCCTCTGCCGACGCCGACCGGTTGGACGACGATGGGGCAGGTGAAGGTCGGCGACGAACTGTTCGACGCGAATGGACGCCCGACTCGTGTCGTCGCAGCGACCGAAGTCATGCATGATCGCGACGTCTACGAGGTGGAGTTCTCGGACGGATCGGTCATCATCGCCGACGCTCAGCACCAGTGGCTCACCGAGACACGAGCTGCGCGCCGCTCGGCGCGTCTCGGCGCTGAAATCGTGACGACCGAGCAGATGGCCGCGTCGGTGCGCGTCGGCTCCGACGCTCGCGCGAATCATTCCGTGCGAAACGCGGAGCCGCTTCAGGCCCCCGAGGCTGATCTGCCGATTCCGCCCTACGTGCTGGGTGCGTGGCTCGGAGACGGTCACAGTGCTGGCGCACGCATGACGAGCGAGACCGCAGAGAATCCGGCGCTCATCGCAGCGCAGGGCCTGCGAAGCGAGCAGCGCGGGAGCATGCTCTACTCGCTGCAGCTGCAGGAGCGCCCTGCGCTTCTGCGCACCTGTGAGATCTGCGGGGACGAGTTCATCGCGCGGCATCCGCGTGTCACCACCTGCGGTCGAGTGTGCGGGCCCAAGAACAAGGGCGCGCATCCCGAGCGCCTGAGCTGCCCCGACTGCGGCCAGCCATACTCCGGTGAGGCGCAGCAGTGCATGGCCTGCTACCGCGACCATGGCTCCTTCACCGCGCTGCTGCGCAAGGTCGGCGTCCTCGGCGACAAGCACATTCCCGCGCAGTACCTGCGGGCATCCGTGGAACAGCGCCGCGCGCTGCTTGCAGGGCTCATGGACACTGACGGCACGGTGGTCAAGGGCGTCGGGTCGTGCCAGTTCGCGGTCACGGACAAGCACCTCGCCGACACGGTGTACGAGCTGATCGTCAGCCTCGGCTACCGATGTGGGCGCACCGCCAAGCGGGTAGCTGGTCGCACCGAAGCGTCGTCGACCTGCTACGTCCTGAACTTCTCCACGGTGGAGACGGTGTTCTGGATGAAGCGCAAGCACGAACTGCACATGGCAGAACGTCCAGCGAGCACCAGGCGCATCGGGCGGCGCTATGTCACCGCGGTGCGAGCGATCGACAGCGTTCCGGTGCGGTGCGTCGAGGTGGACAACGAGGATCACCTGTACCTTGCGGGCGAATCGATGATTCCGACGCACAACTCGACGCTGGCACTGGATTTCGCTCGGGCGGCGGCGATCAAGCACGACTTCCCCACAATTCTGTTCTCGTTGGAGATGGGGCGAAGCGAGATCGCGATGCGTCTGCTCAGCGCCGAGGGGCAGGTCCCGCTGCAGTCGATGCGCAAGGGAACGCTCGATTCGCGCGACTGGACGTCGGTGGCATCCACGAGGGCGCGCATCAACGATGCGCCGCTGTACATCGACGACTCGCCGAACATGACGCTCGTCGAGATCCGCGCGAAGTGCCGCAAGCTGAAGCAGCGGGTCGGGCTGAAGATGGTCATCATCGACTACCTGCAGTTGATGTCGAGCGGCAAGAAGGTCGAGTCGCGACAGCAGGAGGTCTCGGAGTTCTCGCGTGCGCTGAAGCTGCTGGCCAAGGAGCTGCAGGTGCCTGTGATCGCGCTGTCGCAGCTGAACCGTGGCCCGGAGCAGCGCCAGGACAAGCGGCCCCAGGTCAGCGACCTTCGCGAGTCGGGTTCGATCGAGCAGGATGCCGACATGGTCATGCTGCTGCACCGGCCGTCCGTCTACGACAAGAACGACGCGCCGGGCTCGGCCGAGATCATCATCGGCAAGCACCGCAACGGCCCGACGGCCGATATCGAGGTCGCCTTCCAGGGTCACTACTCGCGCTTCGCCGACATGGCCCCCGTCGAGGAGTTCGACAACGGCGGCATGTGACGCGAGCCGTGCCAGCCGTGGTGCAATGGACGTATGAGCGATGAACCAGAGCTGAGCCCGGTTGGATGGGTGAGACGGCAGACCAAGCGCATCCTGGCCGACGGAACGACGGACAATGTCACCGTCCTGGACAAGCCCGTCGTGCTGTTCACGGTGACGGGAGCGAAGACGGGAAAGCGGCGCTACCTGCCGCTGATGCGCGTCGAAGAGGACGGCCGCTACGCCATGGTCGCCTCCAACGGTGGCGCCCCGCAGCACCCGCAGTGGTACCGCAACGTCGTCGCGCACCCGCAGATCACGGTGCAGGATGGCACGGAGGTGTCGCAGAAGATCGCGCGCGAGGTCTCGGGCGAGGAGCGCGCGCACTGGTGGCAGCTGGCGGTGGCCGCCTATCCTCCCTACGCCGAGTACCAGCAGAAGACCGACCGACTCATCCCGGTGTTCGTGCTGGAGTGAGCGCTCGACACTTGTCGGGCGAATCGACACCTGTCGGGCCAAAACCGGCCATCCGACCCGACAAGTGTCAACCGACCCGACAGGTGTCGCTCCTAGGATCGAAGGATGGATGGTCTGCTGTCGGGCTACCGGGTGATCGAGCTCGGCAACTTCATCGCCGCGCCGACCGCCGGACGCCAGCTGGCCGACTTCGGTGCAGACGTCATCAAGGTGGAGCGTCCGCGCACGGGCGATGAGGTGCGCCGCTGGCGCCTCTATGCGGGCGACACCTCCATGCTGTTCCGCACCCTCAACCGTGGCAAGCGATCGATCGAGGTCGACCTGCGCACCGAAGCGGGCCGAGCCCTCGTGCTCGAGCTCATCGCGGGCGCCGACGTGCTGCTCGAGAACTTCCGGCCGGGCGTGCTCGACGGGTGGGGCCTCGACGCCGCCACGCTGAAGCAGGCCAACCCGAACCTCGTCATCTCGCGCATCTCCGCATTCGGGCAGACGGGACCGATGGCGCCCCTCCCCGGCTTCGCCGCCGTCGCGGAGGCCTACGGCGGCTTCCGGGAACTCATCGGCGAGCCCGACCGCCCACCGAGCCGCACAGGATTCTCCATCGGCGACACGATCGCCGGACTCTACGCGGCATTCGGCGTCGTCACGGCCCTGCTTCACCGGCAGCGGGATGGCGACCGACCGCCACCCGAGATCGACGTGGCTCTGAACGAGGCGATGCTCTCGGTGACGGAGTCCTTGCTGCCCGACTGGGATGCCTACGGGGTGCGGCGGCATCGCGTGGGGGGACGGGTCGAGGGGATCGCGCCATCCAACGCCTACGTCTGCGCCGATGGACGGAGCATCGTGATCGCGGGCAACGGCGACGCCCTCTTCACCGACTACATGCGCCTGATCGGGCGGGATGATCTGGCCGACGACGCGACGCTGCGCACGAACGACGCCAGGTGGGAGGCGCGCGACATGCTCGATCGGGCCATCGGCGACTGGGCAGGCGGTCGCACGAGCGCGGATGCCCTGCGCGAGCTGGAAGCCGCGGGCATCCCCGCCGGACCCATCTACACGGCAGAAGACGTCTCGGCCGACGAGCAGTACGCGGCGCGAGGGATGATCGCCCGCTTCGATGTCGACGACGGCGAGGCGGTGCGTCGTGGCGTCGGCTTTCCCGGCGTCGTGCCGCGCATCGGCGACGAGCCGCAGCGCATCGCCTCGCTCGGCCCGGATCTCGGGCAGCACACGCGCGAGGTGCTGACCGAACTCGGCTGGGGCGCAGCCCGCATCGACGACTATCTGGGGAGCATCCGATGACGGTCGCCATCCGTGACGTCACGCTGCGGGATGGTCTGCAGCTGGCGGGGAAGAACCTCGACACTGCCCGCAAGATCGTGCTCGTCGGCGAGCTGTTCGAGCTCGGTGTCGAGCACATCGAGGCGGGGTCGATGGCGCGAGCCGACCTGGTTCCGACCATGGCCGACACCCTCGACGTGCTTGCGGGGCTGCCCCAGGAGCAGCGCGAACGCGTCTGGGTGTGGGTCGCGACCCCACGCCATGTCGAGCGCGCGGCTGCGGCCGGCGCGAGGCGCTTCCAATACTGCTTCTCGGCATCCGACAGCCACAACCGCGCCAACATCGGGCGCGACACGGCAGCATCGATCGCCGCCATGTCCGACGCGATCGCCGCGGCGAGCGAGGTCGCAGGCAGCGTGCAGCTGTGCATCGCCACCGCGTTCACGTGCCCCTTCGAGGGCGAGGTGCCGCTGGATCGGCTGCGCGCGATCCTCGACGACGAGCGAACGGCCGGTGCCGCCGACATCGTCATCGCCGACACGCTCGGCCAGGCGCATCCCGCCGAGGTCGCACGGCGGATCGTCCTCGCCCGCGAGCGCAGACCCGAGCTCGGCATCGTGTTCCACGGGCACGACACCTGGGGCAACGGCGTGGCGAACGCGCTCGCCGCGGTCGATGCCGGTGCAGACACGGTCGACGGGGCGCTCGCGGGGCTCGGCGGATGCCCGTTCGCGCCGGGTGCATCCGGCAACACCGCGACCGAAGACCTGGTCTTCGCGCTTCGACCGCTGTGGGCGTCGCCCGAGACGCTCGCCGCGCTCGTGCGGCTGGGGGAAGAGGTGGCGTCCCTCGTGGACGAGCCGAACCGCTCCCGCGCTCGCGCCGGCGCGCGCAGCGACGCCCACGCCTTCGCGTGGACCCTCCCCGCCTGAACCTGCACGCCTGCTCGCAGACTGCGTGATTCCTCGCAGACAGCGCGTGACACGCGCAGTCCGCGAGTAACCACGCAGTGTGAGTGCCCTCCCGAGGCTCAGCAGGTGTCGAAGGCGTAACCCTGGTCGACCGGTGTGACCAGGTCGCGGTCGCGCAGCGTGATCGGATGCTCGCCGGAGCTCTCCTCGCAGGCCCAGTCGAACGCCGACTGAGTGGTGTCTCCCCGCGTGATGAGGGGAGTGTCGGTGTACTCGATCTCGAGCAGGTGACCCGGGTACTGGTAGGCGCTGCACTCCTCGTACACCTCGCACTCCTCGGCGATGGCGAAGTCGAAGCCCTCGTCGTCCGAGATGAGGGTCGGGCCGGTCGCGCCCAGCTCGGCGGTGTTCTTCTGACCGACGGCGAGGCCCTCCGCATGCGCGTAGGGGATGAACAGGCGCATGTACTGCACGGCATCGTTCAGCTTCTGCAGGCCCTGGCTGCGCGAATCCTGGTCGAGGTTGTCCGCCTCGATCGCGTCGAATCCTGCGTCGGCGCACCCCGTGATCCACGCCGACTGGATCTCGAACAGCTGTTCGCGCTTGTCGCGGGTGCGGATGTCGAAGAGCGCCTCGTTCCACGCGTCGTCCATCACGAGCGCGCCGCTGTCATCGCGCAGCAGCAGGTCGGGGTAGTTCTGCTGCCACCACGCGGTCGTGCCCTCTTCGGTCGGGTCGTCGCCTGGCTGCGTCTGGAAGACGTTCACGTAGCAGATGTTGTACAGACCTGCGGCGGGCGTCGACGTGCGATCGCGTTCGACGATCGTCACGTCTGAGGCGGGCACGTAGGCGCCGCCGAGCTGATAGTCGAGAACGCCGTCGCTCGGGGGTGGTGTGACGGTGGCGACGCTCTGCGCTTCGCCGTCGCCCGTCTCGCCCGCCACGGTGTTCGCCTGCGCGGTCGGCGTCGCGGCCAGCGCGGTCGTGGTCGGTACGGGGGTGGCCTCGTCGGTCGGCTCCGCCGATGTGGTGGCCTCTGGCGCCGCCGTGGCGGCTGCGCCATCCATGCGCGTCGCCGCGGTCAGGCCGTTCGCGTGATCGGCGGCGCAGCCGGTGGCCAGCGTGGCCGTGATGAGGGCGACGGGCCACGCGAGCAGTGAGGGGCGGATGGTGCGAGTCATGCGGGCGGCAGCACCAGAATCTCGCCGGACTGATCGGCGACGATGTCGCGGGTCAGCCGGATGGTGCGGGCGAGGGCGTCGACGTGAGGCACGATGGTGCCGAACCGTTCGCGGTCGCCCGAGACGGCGCGCACCGTGACGAGTTCGTCTCCCGTGTCCCAGGTGTAGGTGACCCAGTCGTGGGCGGCGCCCTGCAGCGCATCGAGCCACAGCTTCTCGCCGGCACCGAGGAAGGGGGAGGGGAACGGCTGGGTGTCGTCGTGCTCGATGGGCATGGATGCCCGCATGATGCGCACTTCGTGCGTCATCGGCTGCACGTGCGCCATGACCGCGGCCTGATCGGGGTTGTCCTTCCATGCCCAGGCGAGCACCCTGCCATCCGTCGATCGCAGCGCGAGTCTGGCTGTGACGCCGCCGATCGCGCGCAGCAGCCCGGAACCGGGGGTGTCGGCACTCACGCCGCCCGATGCCAGAAGCGTGCGCACGAGGGCCCGACGATTGCGTCCTCCGCGCAGCCCGCGACCGGTGACCTCGACCCAGCGGGTCGGGTCGGCATCGGCGATCAGGCGGCTCACCCTCTCAGAGTAGAAAGTGAGCCTGAGCGTTACCCGGTGGGGTCAGCCCTTCTTGCTGAGAAGTGCCCGCGCGATGAGCAGTCCGCCTCCGACGACCGCGAGCACGACGGCCAGTCCGATGATCCATGGCACGAGGTCGCCCCCGGTGTTCGCGAGTGCCGTCTGCGCGAGAATCTCCATGCCCCTCATCCTGCCCCAAGAACCTGCACTCCGTCAGAACCACCGAGCCCTTCGACACGCTCAGGACAGGCACAGCGAGGAGGATCGAGGCCCCGCTTTCACGCGCGGGGGCAAGCACTCAGTTCCCGCGTCGAGAACGGAGCCACACCGAAGCAGCCCCAGGCAGCAGCCCCCCGTCAAGAG
>JASGDS010000307.1:0-5719 GCA_047607025.1 Microbacterium sp. | reverse complement strand
GATACTCGGCACGGTGTTCCCGCACGAGCCGGACGGCTCGCTCCTTGAGCGCGGGATCAATCTTCTTCGGCATGACGCCATCCTTCCAACCAGAAAAGACGCGGCATCAAACCTACGGCGGTTCATCTCTCGCGACACCGATCGTGGGGAACTCGGCAAGGCCGTCGCAGTAGTCGACGATCGCGGTGACGTAGCGCTCAGCACGGTCGGGGAAGCCGGACTGTTCCGCGATCCAGAGGTAGAGGTCAGTGAGCTGCTGCCGTGCACGAGGTGAGTAGACGACGCTCCGGGTCACAAGTCGCGTTCTGCGAGCCGATCGGAGTGCAGCTCAGCGAGGTGCGCGCGCAGGTCCGCGGAGCTGATCGCCTTGGATGGGTCGGTGCGCAACTCGTCGTAGGAGGCGACGACCTCGGTGCGCAGCCAAGTCTCGACGGCTTCCTCACGGGCGAACAGCGCGCGCAGCCCGTCACGGACAACCTCGCTCTCGCTCGCATAGGCGCCGGAGGCAACGCGCTCCTTGAGCGCCTCGGCCATGTTCGTCGGCAGGGTGATGCTGAGCTGCTTCGTCGTGCGCACGATCGCTCCTCGCTATCAGTAGGACTCAATCCTACTCCGTACCGTGATCCGTCGGCGGATGCCACGCACTGCTGCCCGTCGGCGTATCCGCGAACACGTCGGCTCGATTCGAGGCACTCAAACGGGTTTGAGCATGAGGTGAATTCCCGCGCGCGCGATCACGCTCGTCGGTGCTCCGTGACGACTGGGCGATCGGGCGACGGGCATGCGATTCCCTGAGAACACAGGAAATCATCGCCGCTGTCGTGCGCCTCCCGGAAGATGGTCGCGAAGGGTTCGGCGAGGCCCGCGCGGATGCGGTCTTGGTGCCGTTTCAGGGTGGGCAGGTCGATGGCGTCGGCGAAGTGCGCGGCGATCAGCTTGTCGCTCTCGGATTCGAGCTTGGCCCGGTTGGCCATGAGGTCGGCTATCTCCTGGTCGCGGCCCGCCAAAGAACGCCGACTCCAACTCCGCCCAAGTTCTCACACGCACGATGGTGGCCCGCGCCATGACGGGCCATCCCTGGGTCGGTAACCAGATCATCGAGCACCAGGCATTGAAATCCACGTAGCAATCGGCGTTGCTGATTTCGGGAATGGACCGTAGGGTTCTGGGTATGCCTGCGGTTGAGGATGCTGTTGCGACGAGTTTGGAGCGGGTGGGCCCGCGGTTGCAAGCGTTGCGCGCTCGTTTCGGGCTCACGCTGGCGGAGGTGACGGAGCTGACGGGCATCTCCAAGAGCACGCTGTCGCGGCTGGAGACCGGCCAGCGCAAGCCCAGCCTTGAACTGCTGCTTCCCTTGGCGAGCGCGTATCGGATTCCACTGGACGAGCTCGTCGGTGCGCCGGAGACGGGCGATCCACGTGTGCGGCTGCGTCCGAAGCGGGTCAACGGACGAACGGTGATCCCGCTGACCCGAGTTCCCGGCGCGTCCTCTCATGCCTGGAAGATCCTCATTCCGGCGTCCTTCTCGACTCCCGAGATGAAGTCGCACGAGGGCACCGAGTGGATCTACGTGCTGTCGGGCCGGATGAGGCTCATTCTGGGTGAGCAAGACATGGTTCTTGAGGCAGGCGAGGTGGCGGAGTTCGACACACGGATACCGCATTGGTTCGGCAGCGATGGTGACCATGAAGCAGAGATACTCAGTATCTTCGGGCCGCAGGGGGAGCGAATGCACACCCGCGCAGACCAGTAGCCGACAGGGCGACGAGCACCGCCTGTTCCAGTTTCGGCAACGTATATTGCTGCAATGACTACGCGGGTGCAGAGTGGGCTCATGGCATCTGAGCGAAGCACACCCGGTCTGGCGGGGAAACTCCCGAGTGGGACGAGGCGTGTTGGCGCGCTTGTGGTCGTACTGGTGGCGTGCGTGGTTTCGGCGCAGGTAGGTACCAGCGCGGTGAACGTCGCCCTACCCGAACTAGTCGAGTGGTCGGGCCGCGGGTTCGGCGCCGCACAGTGGGTGGTCGTCGCCTACCTGCTGGGGATGACCGGCGCAAGCCTGGTCATCGGCTATGCCGGAGACGTGATCGGACGGGCGAAGACGTTGCGGATCGGTCTCGCCGTGTTCGTTGCAGCCGGGATCGCCTGTGCCGTCGCGCCCGATCTGTGGGTGCTGGTGCTCGCCCGTGGTGTGCAAGGAATCGGCGCGGCCGCGATGTCCACGCTTCCGATTGCGCTCGTCCGCGACGCAGTGGCTGACCGACGCTCGGGTTCCGTGATGGGGTTGCTCGGCACGGCATCTGCGATCGGCACCGCCGCAGGGCCGGCGCTCGGCGGGTTGTTGCAGGGCGCGTGGGGGTGGCCCGCGATCTTCTGTGCCATGATCCCGCTCCCGCTCATCGTCCTCGCCATCCCCCGTGTGTTCGCCGATGCCACCGCCGCCGGAGAGGGCGTTTCCGCTGCCGCGGGGGTTCGACGCTTTGACTTCACCGGCAGCGTGATCGTCGGGGTTGCCGCCGCTACGTATGCGATCGCGTTCACAGGGGAGGTCTTCGGAACCTGGTGGTCGCTCGGGTTGATGGTCGTCGCGGGCCTGCTCGTCACCCTCCTCGTGCCGGTCGAACGTCGGGCGACACATCCGGTGATGCCGGGTTTGCTGCTGCGCACCAGAGCCGTCGGACTCGGTGCGATCGTGAACCTGGTCGTGGGCGCGGTGATGATGAGCACGCTCATTGTCGGGCCGTTCTACCTCGCTGGCGCGATCGGCCTGTCACCGACCTCTGTCGGCCTCGCTATGGCCGCAGGCCCCATCGTCTCCATCTTCTCAGGAATGCTCGCAGGCCACCTCGTGGATCGTGGATCGCCGGTACGCCTGGCGTCCGCCGGACTCGGAGTCATGGCCGCAGGTGCAACCGCGCTCGCCGTGCTGCCGCCGTACTGGGGCCTTCCCGGCTATCTGATCGGCACCATGCTTCTGGCACCGGGATACCAACTGTTCCTCGCCTCGAACAACACGCTCGTGATGGGAGCCGTCACCGCCGAACGACGCGGCACGGCCTCAGGGCTGCTCGGTATCTCCCGCAACCTCGGGCTCGTCACCGGAACCACGATCCTGGGCAGCGTCTTCGTCGCAGCCATCGGCTCCGCCGACGCTGCCTCAGCATCGACGGACGGACTCGATACCGGTCTTCGTCTGGTCTTCGGCATCGCCGCCGTGGCCCTCGCAGGCGCCGCGCTCGCATCCGTCATGCTCCAGCGGGAGAAGCGATGAAACCCGAACGGTGCGCGGGCTCATTCGAACGCGGCAGCGGACACGCCAGCGATTGCATATAGAGCAGGTAGCCGGATGAGCGTCACGGAGGAGCTTCTACCGGTGCTCGTCCGTGCCGTGCTCACCCATCGTCGGATGCAGTCGGGCGAGTACGACGGCGTCCGCTTCATCATCGTTCGTGAAGGCTCGCTCCTCCTCAACTTCGACGACTCTCGACAGCCGGTTGGAGCGGGAGTTGTCGTTCTGGTTGCCCCAGGGGCCTCGGTCGGCTACGACCCGGAGGGGCCCGGGGCGCAGTTCTCGTGCCCGTTCATAGTCCGCCCCGCTGACCGGCACAGCGACGCCGAATCGCTCGCGCCACCACCGAGCAACATCCTCCGGCCTGTGCCAGTACTCCCACTCAGGCGGGCCGGAGAAGCCTCCCGTGTACGCGAAATCGAACGCGATCGATCCCGAGTCGAACCACCAGCGTTGGCCGTCTTGCGCGACAAACCACTGCCCGGTCGGAGGATCGAAAATCACGTAACCCTATTACTCCGTTACAGCAATACGCGTCACGACTTTCGTGACCATCGCCACACCCGTACCCAGCTCTGGCCGCCTCGCCGCAGGAGCCTTCGCTGCCTCCGATGTCGTCGTCAGGCGCTGGCGCTGTAACGCTGGCGCGCGGCCTCGCCGCTGGTGCCGATCGCCTCGCCCACCTCGCGCCAGGACAACCGCTGCTCACGCGCAGCGCGCACGGCCTCGGCCAGCTCCTTCTCGGCTGTGTCGCGTCGCCAGGCGGCGAGCTTGACCGCCATCACGGGCGGGAGGGGCGCATCCTCGTCGCCGGGCTTCGGATCGTAGTTCTCGAAAGCGTCGGCCAACTCGTCGGCACGGGCCGTGATGTCGTCAATGGAGCGTCGAGTCATGTGGTTCACCTCAGATACGTGGGTCGGGCCGGGCGCATGGCGTGAGCGATGGCGATGGCACCGTGCCACTCGATCACACCGACCTCTACGAGGGTGCCGGTCTCATCGGGGCCGATGAACATCGTCTTCGAGTCGTCTTGCACGAAATGGCGGACAGGGAAACGGAGCGCGTGGAGCATCGCCTCATCCGTGACGCCGTGCCGGTGGGCACTGTCGAGGATGATCGGTTCCGGCTCCATGTCACAAGTTTACTTGTCGCAAGGGAACTTGCCAAGCGGTTCCGTCACCGCGTCTTCGCCCATACCGTGCCCCGGTGAACTCCGAACCGGCGCGCCACGGCGGTCACGCTCACGCTCTGCGCGCGGGCTGATGTCGGCGGCGAGGCGTTCCGCGACCACAGCAATGACTGCACCTGATCGAACAAAGCAGGATCGAGGTGCTCCGCGAAGCCCGACGCTGTGCGGGACGAGCGGCCTACGCGCCCAGCAGCGGATGCAGTGTCGCCGCCCTCTCGCGGGCGCCCTCGAGGCCCGCCTCGGCGAGCCAGTTGCCGAGCATCGTGTAGCCGCCCTCGGTCAGGACGCTCTCCGGGTGGAACTGCACGCCGTGGATCGGCGCCGACACGTGCCGCAGGCCCATGATGACGCCGCCTTCCGTCCGGCTCGTCACGACGAGCTCGTCCGGGACCGTCCCGTCGACCACGGCCAGCGAGTGGTACCGCGTCGCCGTGAAGGGCTGCGGGACACCGTCGTAGAACGGGCTCTCGTCGTGCTCGATGAGCGAGGTCTTGCCGTGCATGAGCTCCTCGGCGTTCGTCACCGTCGCCCCGAAGGCCTCCGCGATCGCCTGGTGCCCGAGGCACACGCCGAGCAGGGGCTGCCGCGCGCGGAGCGCGTTCCTCACGACGGCGATGGAGACGCCGGCATCCGACGGCTTCCCCGGGCCGGGCGAGACGAGCACGGCGTCGTACGCGGACAGCCGCTCGGCGACGTCCGCCTCGGCGAAGGAGTCGTTCCGCACCACCTCCACCTCGGCGCCGAGCTGCTCGAGGTAGTCGGCGAGCGTGTAGACGAAGCTGTCGTAGTTGTCGATGACGAGCACACGGGTCATGACGGTCCTATTCCTCGATGGTGCTGTCGGGCACGGGGATGAGCGTCTGCACCCACGGGAACACCACCGTGAACAGCACGACGAGCACGATCGCGATGAGGATGAGCAGGATGATGAGCCTGACCCACCACGGTCCGGGCAGTGCCCGCCACAGGGCGCCGTACACGTCAGTCCTCCACGCCTTCGGTCAGGGCGGCGGGCTCTCCCGCCGACGTCGGGGTAAACGACTCGAACACGCCGTAGGCGACGATGCGCTCGGCCGCGGAGTACATCGGGCTGCACGCCGTGAGGGTGATGTACGACTGCGTGATCTCCGTCGAGTCGCTCTGCGGGATCGGGTTGAGCACGTCCACCTGCGTCGGCGTGACGTACTCGATGTTGCGGAAGCGGTAGACGTACCAGCCGTCCTTCGTCTGCAGCACGATGG
>JASGDS010000306.1:0-3222 GCA_047607025.1 Microbacterium sp. | reverse complement strand
CGTGTCTCAGTCCCAGTGTGGCCGGTCACCCTCTCAGGCCGGCTACCCGTCGACGCCTTGGTAAGCCATTACCTCACCAACAAGCTGATAGGCCGCGAGTCCATCCCCAACCGAAAAACTTTCCACCCACACACCATGCGGTGATAGGTCATATCCAGTATTAGACGCCGTTTCCAGCGCTTATCCCAGAGTCAGGGGCAGGTTACTCACGTGTTACTCACCCGTTCGCCACTAATCCACACCGCAAGCGGTGCTTCATCGTTCGACTTGCATGTGTTAAGCACGCCGCCAGCGTTCATCCTGAGCCAGGATCAAACTCTCCATAAAAAATTTGAACCCAACCAAAAAACAATCAAAAAACTGACAGTCAATTGATCCAAAAAATGTTGACCCACCCCAACCAAAAAGCCAGGGCAGACACAAACTTGGCATATGACAAGTGCACGCTGTTGAGTTCTCAAGGACCACACACACCCGACCACCATCTCACGACGGCCCCACCGGAGTGCCTCGCCAACCTGGGTTCGGGGCTGAGCCTCGAACGCTTGGTGGCGTTCCTGTCGCCGCTTGGTCCGGGGGAGCCTTTCAGCTCGACCCGCTTCCCTCGCGGCGACAAGAGTCAACATTACACGCACGTTAACTCTCCTGCAACTCACTGCCGCTCTTCGGGCGTGTCGCACCAGACGGCGGCCGTGGACCGTCCTAGGTTGGTGAGGTTGCGCCGTTGGTCAGGCCCGCGCACGGGGTGCGCTGATGCCGCTTCGTCTCAGGGCGGAGCCGATCGCGACGCCGACGAACGTCCATCCGATCGGCCCGACGATGGCGGCTGCGATGTGCAGCACCTGGCCGGCGGGTGACTGCGTCGACACGTTATGCGCCACCCACATGACGGCGCCCATGAGCGCCGAGATGATCACGCCCGAGACGAGGAACTTCGGCCACCCCCACGCCCGGTATCGGAAGATCGCCGCCACACCCTCCTGGATGCCGCCGAACAGAGCGGCCGTCCCGAGGAACGCCATCACGTACGGCGGGGCGATGACCGCACCGATCAGCGCGGCGAAGAGATGGGCGATGAGCCCGACCATCGGCCGGCGCAGCAGCTGCTGCGCGATGATGCCCGGAAGAACGTGCACGCCGACGGCGACCGCGTAGAGCCAGGGCAGCGTCGCATTGATCGGCCCCGCGAGCCATCCTTCGACGCCGCCGAGCACGCCCGTCACCGCACCGATGGCGGCACAGATCAGCAGGACGCGGGTGGAGAGGAGCGGGGATCTGGCCACGTCTTCAGTGTAGGGGGGAGTTTGGCGGCACTGCCCGGTCAGGTTCTCTGCCGCTGAGGGTCATCTAAATTGAAGGGGTGACCACCGTCCCTTCCCTGCTGCGCGTGCGGGATGCGTGTGTGACGTACCCCGATGCCGCCCACGCGGCCCCCAGCGGGGCCTCCTTCGACGTGCGGGCCGGTGAGGTCGTGCTGCTGCTCGGCCCGAGCGGCTGCGGCAAGTCGACGCTGACGCTCACGTTCAACGGACTCATTCCCCACACGGTCGACGCCGACGTGACGGGCGACATCCGGGTGTGCGGATGGTCCAGTCGTGATCACACGCCCGCGACACTCAGCACGAGGGTGGGGTTGGTCTTTCAGGATCCGGATGCGCAGATCGTCACCGCGACAGTGTTCGACGAGGTCGCCTTCGCGCTGGAGAACCTCCTTGTGCCGGTGCACGAAGTGCTCGAGCGCACCGAACACGCACTGCGCCAGCTGGGGCTGTGGGCGCGGAAGGACGATGATCCCGCTCTGCTCTCGGGCGGCGAGAAGCAGCGACTCGCGATCGCCTGCGCGCTCGCGACGGATGCCCCTCTGCTCGTGCTCGACGAACCGACCGCGAATCTCGACCAGGCGGGCATCGACGACGTCTACGACGCGCTGGGACGCATCGCCGCCTCGCCCGGCCACGGCATCGTGCTCGTCGAGCACAACCTCGACGCCGCCGTCGCTCTGGCCACCCGCGTGGTCGTGCTCGACGCCGAGGGTGCGACGGCCTTCGACGGCGAGCTTGATGCGGTGCTGCGCGAGAACATCGACGAGCTCGAGCGGATGGGCGTCTGGCTGCCGGGCGCTCTGCGCGCGGCGCGTCAGCTGCGGGCCGCGGGCTGGCACATCGATCCGCTTCCCCTCACGCCGGGCGCACTCGATGCCGCACTCAGTGCACACGAGGACGAAGCGCCCCGGGTCGACAACCCGCCCGTTGAAGAGCGCCCGAGCGCACCGGCCATCCGGGTGCACGACCTGACAGTGACGAAGAAGCGCCGTACCATTCTGCGCGATGTCACGCTCGAGGTGCCGGAGGGGTCGTTCGCCGCGATCGTCGGTCGCAATGGTGCGGGCAAGACCACGCTTGCGCAGGCGATCGCCGGTGTCGTGCCGCCGCCTCGTGGCGCCGTGCGCGTCGGTGATCTCGATGTCGGCCGCGCATCCGCACGTCAGCTGGCCCAGGCGATCGGGTTCGTGTTCCAGAACCCGGAGCACCAGTTCATCGCTCACACCGTTTTCGACGAGCTCGCCCACGGGCTGCGCCTGATGCGCGTGCCCGAGGCGCAGGTGCGCGCGCGGGTGGACGACATGCTGGTGCGGTTCGGGCTCGCCGAGCACCGCGACCTGCACCCCTTTCAGCTCTCCGGCGGGCAGAAGAGGCGCCTCTCGGTGGGAACCGTGCTGATCGCCGAGCCTCGGGTGCTCGTGCTGGACGAGCCCACCTACGGCCAGGACAGGGCCCGGGCCGACGAACTGCTCAGCTGGTTGAAGCGACTGCACGACGAGGGCACGACCATCCTCGTCGTCACGCACGACCTCTCGCTCGTGGAGCGATACGCGACGCATGTGGCCGTGGTGGATGGCGGCGCGGTCACCGCGTTCGGACAGGCGTCGCGGGTGTTCGACGACGACGAGCTGATGGCGCGCAGCGGCCTGCGGCTGCCCGAGCTGCAGCGCGTGCTCGCCCGCCATCCGCGGGCTCGGCGGGCGCTGCCGTGAAGCGCCGGATGGAGCGGCTGAACCCGCTCGCGAAACCCGCCGCCGTGCTGCCCGCCATGGCGGTGCTGCTGTTCGTTCGCGACCTCGCGACTCCCTCGCTGTTCATCGCCCTGGGCTGCGCCCTCGTGCTGTGCGGTGCACGATTGACACGCAGCACCCTGCTGCTGGTGCTCGTCGTGCTGCCGGCG
>JASGDS010000305.1:0-2776 GCA_047607025.1 Microbacterium sp. | reverse complement strand
GTCGGGCCGAAACCCGGGATTCGGCCCGACAAGTGTCGATCGGCCCGACAGGTGTCGGCGGGTCACCGGCGGACGAGGCGGCTGAGGCTCCGGATGAATCGGCCGCCAGGCATGCCGAAGGGGTCGTCGGTGACCATGTACGTCCACGTGGCGGATGCTCGACGCGCAACGAGATCATCCTCCATGCTGACGAACACGACGCTGCGACCGGGGTCGCCCTGTCTGCCGGATCTGCCGCGCAGCTGGGCATCCAGTCGCCCGGACGGATAGCGACCGGCCGCGATCACGGCCAGCCCGCCCGCGCCCCGCGCCGGTTCATCAAGGCGGATGTCGGTGCCGCGCCCCGACATCTGCGTCGACGTCGAGATCGTCACCGCGCCGAACTGGCCCGCACAGGCGATGATCGCCGCCTCCTCGGCGTCATTTCGGGCGTTGAGCACGCGCGGATCCAGACCGCGCTCTCGCAGTCGCGCGGCGAGCAGGTCTGATTCAGCGACGCTCTGCGTTCCCACCAGTACGGGCGCGCCCGTCTCGTGCACGGCGCAGAGCTCGTCGACGACGGCGTCCCACTTCTCCTCCGCCGTGACCGTCACAACGGGCGTCTCGTCCACGCGCCGATTCGGCTCGTGCCGCTGCACACGTCCCGCCCGCATTTCATAGAACTCGCGCAGATCCTCAGCGACGTCCAGCACGGTGCCGCTCATGCCACACAGCGTCTTGTGCTGCGTCGCAAGATCCTGGATGGTGATGCTGTCGAGCACCTGCCCCGGCTCACTGTCTGCCAAGCCCTCTTTCGCCTCGACCGCCGCGTGCAGCCCATCCGGCCAGCGCTGCAGCCTGGCGACGCGTCCTCGCGACTCGTTGATGAGCCGCAGTCGGCCATCCTGCACGAGGTCGTCGACGTCGCGCTGCAGCAGCCCCCGCGCGTGCAGCGCAAGGTTCAGGATGGTCAGGGTGCCGACATGCTGCTCGTCGTACAGGTTCACGCCGAGCTGAGCTTCAAGGGCATCGAGCCCGGCATCAGTGAGCACCACCGTGGTGCGGTCGGCATCGACCTCGAAGTCGCGTATGTCAACGAGGTCTTCAACCAGGCGCGCAGCAGCCGTGCGATCGACCTCATCCACGATCGCCACGTCGAACACCGGATCGACTCACTCTTCGTTCGACATCGCAAACCGGTCGCGCAGCACGTCGTAACCGACCTCGCTCACGGGAGCATAGAGGACATCCGACAGGTATGCCCGTCGGCGCTGCCCTTGAGCCGACGACTGTCCCACCCACGCCACGGTGATGCCGAGCAGCGCGTAGAACGGCGCCATCCACTCGGCGTCTCGTTTGGCGAGATAGTCGTTGACCGAGAGCACGTGCACGCGACGCCCCTGCAGGGCGAACCCCGCCGCCGCAAGCGCGCCGGCCAGGGTCTTTCCCTCTCCGGTGTCCATCTCCACGGCGCATCCGTCGAGCAGCTGCTCGTCGAAGGGGCGTTCACCGATCGTGCACTTCGCCGCCTCACGGATAGCCGCAAGGGACTCGGTCCCTCGTGCAGCCGCGAGCAGCCCCGCATCGCCCAGCGCGGCCATCCGTCTCTCTGCGTCTGCCGCGTCAGCAACAGCTGGCAGATATCGCCGGAACGACACCGCGCCCGGTCTCCCGAGAAGCCGGTCCAGCCATCCCACCATGCCGTCACCCTATGCCACGACGACACTTGTCGGGCCAGTCGACACTTGTCGGGCCGGATGCCGGGAATCGGCCCGACAACTGTCGATCGACCCGACAAGTGTCGTTGTCCACAGGCGGAACAGAAGCGGCGACTTATCCACAAATTGCGTCTTCCGGCTCCGCTGCGCCGTCCCACGGATCAGGCTGGTTGTATGCACGATCCCATCGCGGTCCTCCTCGCCCTCGGCGGCATCGCCTATGGCTCGAGGCTGCAGCAGTATGGGTTCACCCGGGATGCCCTGTCGGCGCTCGTTCGTGCGGGAACCCTGACCAGGCTGCGGATGGGCGTGTACGCCCTGGCGACCGTGGATCGGGACATCCGTACTGCAGCTGCGCATGGCGGGATGGTGACGTGCTCGTCGGCACTGCGGCGGATGGGTGTGTGGATGCTCACCGAGGGCGACGCGCTGCATGTCTGGATGGGTGAGAAAGGGCGCGTTCATCGACACCCCGACTGCCACTGCGTGACGCACTTCGGTCGAGGCGACGGGGAGGGTTTCGGGGTCGTCCCCATCGAGACCGCCCTTGTGCAGCTTCAGCGCTGCGCGGGAGACGAGGCGTTCTTCGTCGCGCTCGAGTCTGCGCTCAATCAGCGGCTGCTGACCAGAGCCTCGCGCGCCCGAATCCTCGAAGGACTGCCGATCTCGGCGCAATGGCTCATCGGCTTTGCGCGCTCCGACGCGCAGAGCGGGCTGGAGTCTCTGCTTCGACTTCGCATGCACATTCTGGGCATCTCGCTGCAGAGTCAGGTCGCCATTCCTGGTGTGGGACGTGTCGACTTCGTGGTCGCCGGGCGTCTCATCATCGAAGTGGACGGCTACGCCTTCCACGGCGACAAGACTGGATGGCACCGCGACCGCACCAGGGATGCGGTGGCGTCAGCCATGGGCTACGAGACCCTGCATTTCGACTACGCCCAGGTCGTGCACGACTGGCCACAGGTGCAGGCAGCCATCCTCGCCCCGATCACCCGCGCCCACGACTACGCCTGAGCCGGTCGACACTTGTCGGGCCGATCGACACTTGTCGGGCGGAAACCCGGCTTTCGGCCCGACAG
>JASGDS010000304.1:0-18766 GCA_047607025.1 Microbacterium sp. | reverse complement strand
GCTCCGCCCGGCTGGAGAGTGCGCCGACGAGGGCCACCTTCTGCCTGTTGCCCTTCGAGCAGCTGCGCGCCTTCTTCCACGAAGAATGACTATTCGTCTGCATATCCCCTGCGCGAGCCCCGCGCGTGGCATGATGCAGTCATGTTCATCGTCACGACGAATGATGTGCCCGGGTACCGCATCACGCAGGTGCTGGGCGAGGTGATGGGGCTGACCGTGCGGTCGACCAACGTGGGGCAGGGGTTCACCGCCGGCTTCCGAGCCATGGGTGGCGGCGAGATCCCCGAGTTCACAAAGGTCGTGTACGAGAGCCGCAACGAGGTCATGAACCGCATGTGGGTCGAGGCGCAGAATCGCGGCGCGAACGCGATCGTGGCCATGCGCTTCGACTCGGGCGCGATCGGCAACTTCACCGAGATGTGCGCCTACGGCACCGCCGTGGTCGTCGAGCCGGTCTCGTCCCCCGCCGAGTAGCGCGCCTCACCCCAGGAGAGAGCAGATGGCCGTCGAAACCTCCAAGCCGGGCGTGATCGAGCGCACGGGAATCGAGATCGTCGCCGACACCGAGCGCACGGCGAAGCCGCGCGACCTGTTCTGGCCGTGGTTCGCCGCGAACGTATCGGTGTTCGGCATGTCGTACGGTTCGTACATTCTGGGTTTCGGCGTCTCACTGTGGCAGGCGACGATCGTCGCCGTCGTCGGCATCATCGTCTCGTTCCTGCTGTGCGGGCTCGTCGCGATCGCCGGCAAGCGCGGCTCCGCGCCCACCATGGTGCTCTCGCGCGCGGCGTTCGGCGTGCACGGGCAGAAGGTGCCAGGCATCGTGTCGTGGCTGACGTCGATCGGATGGGAGACGTCGCTGGCGATCACCGCAGTGCTCGCGACGACGACCGTGCTGAACGAACTCGGATGGGTCGGCGAGAGCGGCAGCGCCGCGGTGAAGATCGTCGCGACCATCGTCGTCGCCGCGCTCATCGTCGGATCGGCGGTGCTCGGCTACCACACGATCATGAAGCTGCAGTCGATCCTCACCTGGGCGACGGGAGCGATGACCATCCTGTTTCTCGTGCTCACCTTCGGTCACATCGATGTGCAGGTCGCGTTCTCGCAGCCGAACGGCACGCTGGCGCAGACGATCGGCGCGCTCGTCATGGTGATGACCGGGTTCGGTCTCGGCTGGATCAACATCGCCGCCGACTGGTCGCGCTACCAGAAGCGCACCGCCTCCGACGTGTCGATCGTCGCCTGGAACACGATCGGCGGCGCGGTCGCGCCCATCATCCTGGTGTTCTTCGGGCTGCTGCTGGCGGCATCGGATGGCGATCTGATGGATGCCGTCGGCAGCGATCCGATCGGCGCGCTCGCGTCGCTTCTTCCCACGTGGGCGCTCGTGCCGTTCCTCATCGTCGCCATCCTGACCCTCGTCTCGGGTGCCGTGCTCGGCATCTACTCGTCAGGTCTGACGCTGCTGAGTCTCGGCATCCGCGTGCCGCGGCCGGCCGCGGCGGCGGTGGATGGCGTCATCCTCACGGTCGGCACGATCGCGGTCGTCTTCTTCGCCACGAGTTTCATCGGGCCGTTCCAGTCCTTCCTCATCACGCTCGGCGTGCCGATCGCGTCGTGGGCGGGCATCCTCATCGCCGACATTCTGCGGCGCCGTCGCGACTACGACGAGGCGGCCCTGTTCGACCCTGCCGGCCGCTACGGTGCGTTCGACTGGGTGTCGATCGTGACGCTCGTCGTCGCGACCGGCATCGGGTGGGGGTTCGTGATGAACCAGATCGCCGGCACCGCCTGGAACGACTGGCAGGGGTACTTCCTCGACCTGCTCGGCTGGCGCGACGACTGGGGCTACGCGAACCTCGGGGTGCTGTTTGCGCTCGTGCTGTCGTTCGTCGTGACCTGGTTCGCGCGGGCGGGGAAGATTCGCGCGCAGGAGGCGTGATGACTTCGGACTGGCTCGTCGTCATCGACCCGCAGGCGATCTTCGCGTCGCCCTCCTCGCAGTGGGCGGCGCCACGCTTCGACGAGGCGATCGCCAGGGTACACGAGATCACGCCCTCGTTCGGTGACCGCGTCGTGGTGACCAGATGGCTGCCGACCGCCGATCGCACGACCGCCTGGGGCGACTACTTCCGAGCCTGGCCCTTCGCCGATGTCGCGCCATCCGACCCGCTCTACGACCTCGTGCCGTCGGCCGCCGGCCTGTCCGCGCATCCGACGATCGACCTGCCCACCTTCGGCAAGTGGGGGACGCAGCTGCGGGAGCTGACCGGCGGCCACGTGACGCTCGCGGGAGTCGCGACCGACTGCTGCGTGCTCTCGACCGCGCTCGCGGCGGCGGATGACGGTGCCTGGGTGCGCGTGGATCAGGCGGCCTGCGCCGGCTCGACCGATGAGAACCACGCCGCCGCACTGCAGCTGATGAGCCTGTATTCGCCGCAGATCACCGTCGTGTGACGGCCTCGACGATCGTGTCGATGGCGAATTCGGTCGCGCGCCCCAGATCGACGGCGTCGGGATCGAGCAGCCACTGCACCTGCAGACCATCCATGACCGCCAGGATGGCCGCAGACGCCTGAGCGATCGTCGGCGCATCGATGGGCGCGCCGCTCTCGCGGCACATCTGCTCGAACGCGGCCGCGATCTCGCGTCTGAGCCCCTGGTAGCGCTGCTCGAAGTACTCCCGCCCGGGATGATCATCGGTGACGGCCTCGGCCGAGAGCACGGCGAAGGCCTGGACGATCCCGCGGCGCTCGGCATTGTGAATCGCCGTTGCGACGAGGTGCCGGAACAGCTCTTCGCCATCCGGAATGTGCTGCCCCTTGAGGCCTGCGACATCGGCCTCGTCCCGGTGGCGCAGCACCTCGAGCAGCAGCTTGTCCTTCGACCCGAAGTGGTGCAGCACGCCGGCGTGCGTCATGCCGACCCGGTCGGCGATCTCCTGCAACGACCCGTTCGCGAAGCCCCTGCTGCCGAAGACATCGACGGCCGCGTTGAGGATCTCTTCACGGCGCGCGGCTGTCGCAGGGCGGGAGCCCAGGGTGCGACGCTTCACGGCCATCCTGCCCCTCTCGATCGCGCAATCCACGAGTCTATCCCGCGCGATAGCGTGGGGGGATGCCGACCGAGCCCGCGACCCGCCCGATCATCGCGGGCGTGACATCCGCGCTCGTCGGATTCACGAGTGCGTTCGTCGTCGTGCTGGCAGGGCTGCGGGGGGTCGGCGCCACGCCCGCGCAGGCGGGCAGCGGCCTGCTCGCCGTCACCGTGACCATGGGGCTCGCGTGCATCATCCTGTCGCTGTCGACCAGGATGCCCGTGACGATCGCCTGGTCGACGCCGGGCGCGGCGCTGCTCGCGGCGACGGGTACGGTGCAGGGCGGGTGGCCTGCGGCAGTCGGCGCGTTCCTCGTCGTCGGTGCGCTCATCGTGCTGACGGGACTCGTGCCGTTTCTCGGCGCGCTCATCGCGCGCATTCCCCCATCCATCGCCCAGGCCATGCTCGCGGGCATCCTGTTCCAGCTGTGCCTCGGGCCCGTGACGGGTCTTGCCGACAACCCGTGGGCCGTCGCTCCGGTGATCGTCGTATGGCTGGCCGCGACGAGGTTCCTGCCGCGATGGGCGGCGCCGCTCGCGTTCGCGGCGGCGGCGGTGGTCATCGGCATCGACGTTGCGCGCTCCGGCGGATCGATCGCCGCGTCATCGCTCGTGCCGCACGTGGACCTGACCATGCCGACCTTCACCGTCGGAGGCATCGTCGGCATCGCGCTGCCGCTGTACCTCGTCACGATGGCGTCGCAGAACGTGCCGGGCGTCGCCGTGATGCGCGGCTTCGACTACGAGGTGCCGTGGCGGCGCACCATGGTCGTCACGGGTGCGGGCACGCTGCTCGGGGCGCCGGCAGGCGGTCACGCGATCAACCTCGCCGCGATCAGCGCGGCGCTCGCCGCGGGGCCGGATGCCGGTGAGGATCGCTCCCGCCGGTGGGTCGCGAGCGTCACGGCCGGCGTTCTCTACGTCGTCTTCGGGCTGCTGTCCGCCGCGTTCGTGGCTCTTGTCGCCCTGGCGCCCGCGGGGGTGCTCGCGGCGGTCGCGGGGCTCGCGCTGCTCGGCACCTTCGCATCGTCGGTGCAGGCGGCCGTCGCCGAGCCATCCGATCGACTCGCCGCCGCCGTCACGTTCATCGTGGCGGCATCCGGTCTGTCGCTGTTCGGCGTCTCGGCGGCCTTCTGGGCTCTCGTCGTCGGCGTCGTCGTGCGCTTCGTCCTGCGTCGCCCCTGACCCGCCCGGCATGTCTCAAGAACGTGCCTCGAGGTTTTGGTTCCTGAGCCTAGATTTTGGTTCCTGAGCCTAGGTTTTGGTTCCTGAGCCTGGGTTTTGGTTCCTGAGCTTGTCGAAGGGCGCCGCAGGTTCCTAAGACATGCCGGTGAGGTCGAGGCGCATGAAGGTGCTCGCGGGGTCGGGCAGGTAGGAGCCGAAGGGGCCGACCTCGACGAAACCGTGGGCGGCATAGAGCGCACGCGCGGGCGCGAACTCCGGCTGCGAGCCGGTCTCGAGCAGTAGCGCCGACCATCCATTCGTTCGAGCGTGCGCGATCGCGTGATTCAGGATGGCGCGGCCCGCGCCCCTGCGGCGCCGTGCAGTGGGCGTGCGCATCGACTTCAGCTCGCCCGTGCCGTCGCCGAGATCCTTCACCGCGCCGATGCCGACGAGCGCGCCATCCACCCGCGCCGACCAGAACGTCACCGAGGGCGCCAGCAGCTCCGTCAGGTCGAGCGCGTGCACACTGCCCGGCGGTGAGAACGCGTGCATGTCGGTGAGGTGCTCTTCGATGAGCTCGACGATGTCGGGCGAGCGCGGGTCATCCTTCTCAATGGTGAGAAGCGGGATGCTCGCCGTCACCTCCTCGCCGTCGACTGCGATGCCCGCGCCCGCGCCCGCCAGCGTGCGGATCATCGGCGCGTTGTGGGCCTTCGTGTGCGCGATCACGGTGCGTGCGCCATCCGCCCGTGCCCGATCGAGCGCGAGCGCCAGCACCTCGCGCGAGACGCCCTGCCCGCGCACTGAGCGTGCCAGCCAGATGCCGAACTCGCGCGCGTCGTTCGGCAGACGCTCGAGACGCACCCCGCCGCAGACGTGACCATCCAGGATAATCGCGGCCGTGAACTGAGGCGCATCCGGTGCGCGGTTCGACCGATGGAACCCACGCAACCACGCCAGCCGGGCCGGGCCCCATCCATCCTCGATCGGGGGTGTCACGTCGTTCGGGTCGGCATCGGCCACCGCGAGCGCGACGAGTTCATCGAGCACCTGCTCGGTCACGGGCGCGAACGTCACCGACATGCGGCCAGCACTCCGTCGATGCCGGCCTCGATGATCTCGAGGGTCTCTTCGAAGTCGCGCCGCCCGCCGTACCAGGGGTCGGCGACATCCGGCCCGGCCCCGGCAACGAACTCGGTCCACAGGTGCGTGCGCGCGGGATCGGCGCCGAAGGCCAGAAGCGTGCGCTTGTGCCCTCGCGTCATGGCCAGGATGAGGTCGGCCCCGAGATCGTCGCGCATGACCTGCCGTGCGTGGTGGCGCGGCACATGGTAGCCGTGCTCGACGAGCACCGACACCGCACGCGGATCGATCGGACCGCCGCGCTCCTCATCGCTCGTCCCCGCCGAGGTCACCTCGATGTCGAGGCCATCCGCCTCGATGCGGTCGCGCAGCACGACCTCGGCCATCGCCGAACGGCAGATGTTCCCCGTGCAGACGACGACGATGCGTGCGGTCATCCCTCCACGCTACCGGCGTTCCTCGTCGACACATGTCGGGAGGTTCGACACCTGTCGGGTGATATCGGGGAGTCGGCCCGACATCTGTCGATCGGCCCGACATCTGTCGAGACCGCCGGGCTGCGCTGGCCGACATCGACGGGTCGGGTTGCGCGTCCGCCGCACGATGATGGTCGCGACGACTCTCGTGAGCAGCGGGGTGATGAATGCGATGTCGATCATGTCGACTCTCTTCCGTGTATCGCTCAGACGGTTCACGGTTGAGAGGCGTGCGTCAGCAAACGGGGACAGCGACGCTCGTACGCTGGCAGGATGACCGAAGTCACGCTGACGGGGCAGCTCGTCTGTGCAAGCGAGGCCGAGAACGCGCTTGTCGAGAGGCTGCTGCCGCGGCACATCGAGCTGACTCGCGCCGAAGCGGGATGCCGCGCCTTCGAGGTCTCCCGCACCGACCATCCGCTCGTCTGGCAGGTCGATGAGCGGTTCGCCGACGCAGAGGCTTTCCAGTCGCACCAGGAGCGCGTCTCCGCCAGCGCCTGGGGGCGCGAGACCGCGCACGTCGAGCGTCGCTACGCCATTTCAGGCCTCGACTGAGCGAGATTCGGGAGGACGATTGGGCTTCGGGAGGACGGGGACGCCCGAGACGTCCTTCGGAGGCCCGACTCTCCTTCCGAAAACAGGAAAGTCACCGGGGCTTGGCGGCGGCGGCGCGGCGCGTGAACTCCTTGAAGCCCTTGGTGTCGGGCAGACGCGCGAGCACGGTGCCGGCGAAGATCGTCGCGAGCACGTACACGGCGGCGAGCGCGGAGAGCTGCGGCGCGACGCCAGCGGCGATTCCCGCAACCACGATCGAGAACTCGCCGCGCACCGTGAGCGCGAAGCCGGCACGCCAACGACCGGGGATGCCGATGCTGTTGCGCTTGGCCGCGTAATAGCCGGTCGCGACCTTCGTCGCCATGGTGATGATCGCCAGCACGATGCCGGGAAGGAGCATGTCGACCAGTTCCGTGGCATCGGTCGCCAGCCCGAAGAAGAGGAAGAACATCGCGGCGAACAGGTCGCGCAGCGGCGTCAGCACCTCCTGCGCAGTGTGGGCGACACGGCCCGACAAGGCGATGCCGACGAGGAACGCCCCGACCGCCGCCGACACGTTGACCGCGGCGGCGAGCCCCGCGACGAGCATCGTCAGACCGAGCACGCCGATCACGAGCGGTTCGGCGAGATCGGGGGTGAACAGCCGCGACACGACATGCCCGAACTTCAGCGCGAGGAACAGGATGAGCACGACGACGCCCACCGCGATCGCGACGGTCACCGTGCCCTGCGCGAGCGAGACGCCGACGACGATCGCCGACAGAATCGGCAGATAGAACGCCATCGCCAGGTCTTCGATCACGAGCACGCTCAGGATGGCGGGCGTCTCGCGGTTACCGATGCGGCCGAGGTCGCGCAGCAGTTTCGCGGCGACTCCGGATGAGGTCGCCCACGTGATGCCGGCGAGCGCGACGGCGCCGACGGGCCCCCAGCCGAGGATCAGGCCGAACGCGGCGCCAGGCAGCGCGTTCAGCAGCATGTCGATGAGCCCGGCGGGCCCCGACCGCTTCAGCCCGTCGATCAGCTCATCGGCCGAGTACTCCAACCCGAGCAGGGCGAGCAGCAGGATGACGCCGATCTCGCTGCCGACCGCGAAGAAGTCCTCGCTGGCATCCATCGGGATGAGCCCGCCCGTGCCGAAGACGAGGCCGGCGATGAGATAGAACGGGATGGGGGAGAGGCCGATCTTCGCCGCGAAGCGGCCGAGCAGACTGAGTCCGAAGAGCAGCCCACCGACCTCGATGAGGATTGTTGTGGTGGAGTGCATAGGCGCGCGGCCTACGCGGTTCCGCGATCGATGAGGCGCATGGCCGAGTCGAGGCCGACCCGTGTTCCCACTGCCACGATGATGTCGCCCGCCATGAGGCTCTCGTCCGGCGTCGGCGACGGAATCACCTTGCGCTCTCGCAGGATGGCGACGATCGACACGTGCGTGCGCGTGCGCATCTTCGTGTCGCCGAGGGTGCGGCCGACGAAGGGCGAGCCTGGCAGCACCTTGATCTTCTCGGTGTAGAGCCCGTCGGTCTCGTCGCTCAGCTTGGTGAGCCTGGTGATGGCG
Source organism: Microbacterium sp. (assembly GCA_047607025.1). Taxonomy (GTDB): domain Bacteria; phylum Actinomycetota; class Actinomycetes; order Actinomycetales; family Microbacteriaceae; genus Microbacterium. Next base: position 10,831 of record JASGDS010000304.1, on the reverse strand, counting down.
ACGGATGCCCCGAACATGTCGGCGAGCGCCTCCGCCTCATCCTCGGTGATGGGAAGCGCGTAGCGGCACGCGTCTGGATCGTCGGCGTCGTAGATCGCCAGCTGTCGTTCGCCGTCGCGGAACGAGACCACTCCGACCCGGTTGCCGCCTTCGGTCACCAGGTCGTTTCGCACGCCGATCCCGGGAAGATCGACTTTTTCAATGCGCACTGTCACGGCTGTCAAGCCTACGCCGTTTTGCGCAGAAAGGCCGCTTGGGCGTTACGCGACCGACTCTTCGGGCCGGATGGCGCCGTGCGGGAACGGGCAGACGCCCGTCGATGCGGCCGGGCGGGCGTCGATGCCGAAGAGCGTCTCGAGCGCGTCGAACACCTCGTCTGCACGCCCCGCGGCGGCGAGCTCCGCGGCCCGTGTCGTCGGCGTGTGCAGCAGCACACCGACCAGGTGGTGCAGCGCCTGCTCGACCTCATCGCCCGCCCCGCGACTCCTGGCGCGCGCGATCTCGGCCTCCGTCAGCTCGAACACGTGCTTGCGCAGCTCGACCACTGCGGGCGTCGCGCTCTGGCTGCGGGCGGTCTGCGCGAACTGGGCGGCGGCATCCTTCACCATGCCGCGCGCGGTCGTGGCGGCTTGCAGCTCTTCGAGCGGGGCGTGAACGCGGATGGTCTCGAGGTCGAGCAGCGTGATGCCGTCGACAGATGAGATGTCTGGATTCACGTTGCGCGGCATGCCCAGGTCGATCACCATCGCGCGCCCGGAAAAGCCGCCCTCGCGCAGCGTGGCCTCGCCGACCACGTAGTCCTGCTGCAGGCTGCAGGCGATGATGAGGTCGGCATGCGCCGCTGTGGTCGCGAAGTCGTCATGACCGACGGACGTCAGTGCGTGCTTCACTGCGAAACGGCTGCCCCGGCCGGAGGGCGAGTAGACCGAGATGTCGGTGACGCCACGGTCGCGCAGCGCGGCGACGGTCGCTGCCGCATAGGAGCCGGTTCCGACCAGAAGCGTGCGCACCTGCGACCAGTCGGCGAGACGGCTGTCGGCCAGTTCGAGGGCGAGACGCACGAGGGAGCGGCCCGCGCGGCCGATCGCGGTGGCGTTCTTCACGCCCTTCTGCGTCTCGGTCGCTCGCTGGAACAGACGCTCGAGGTCGCTCGTGACGGTGCCGCCTCGGCGAGCGTCGTCGAGCGCCCGACGCACCTGGCCTGCGATCTCGGTCTCGCCGATCACGACCGATTCGAGGCCGGAGGCGACCGCGAACAGGTGCTCGGCGACCCTGGTGCCTTCGACGGTGATGCTGGCATCGGCGAACTCGGCGCCATCCACCCCCGTCGCCTCGGCGATCGCCCGATGCGCTGCGCGCTCGGCGTGCACGGCCGAGGGCGCGTCGACGTAGATCTCGAAGCGGTTGCAGGTCGACAGCACGGCCGCGCCCGCGACCTCGGGTGAACCGGTCACGATCGGGGCGATGGGCGTCGACTGCGTGCTGAGTCGCTCGAGAAGGTCGAAGGGCGCGGTCTTGTGACTCGCGGAAAGGCAGAACAGCACGCGTCGATTCTACTCCTCGTCGAAGAGTCGTTTTTGCCACCTCAACGGGAATTTAGGTAAACCTAACCCCGGGGCCGCGCGACGGGTGGGAGGATTGAGGGGTGTCAGATTCTCTGCTGCTTCAGGCCCTGACCGGTCCCTTAGACGCCCCGCCACCGATCTGGTTCATGCGGCAGGCGGGCCGCTCGCTGCCCGAGTACCGTGAGCTGCGCGTCGGCACCCGCATGCTCGACGCGTGCCTCACGCCCGACCTCGCCGCCGAGATCACGCTTCAACCGGTGCGACGTCATGGCGTCGACGCCGGCATCTTCTTCAGCGACATCGTCGTTCCGCTGCGACTGGCGGGCATTCGCGTCGAGATCGAGCCGGGCCGAGGTCCGGTGTTCGACCATCCGGTGCGCACCGCGGCCGATGTCGAGCGGATAACCGCGGTCGACCCAGACGAGGTGGCCGCCGCGGCCGGCCCCATCCGTGAGGCCGTCGGCATCGTGACCGCCGAACTCGGTGCGACCCCGCTCATCGGCTTCGCCGGTGCCCCCTTCACACTCGCCGCCTATCTTGTGGAGGGCGGACCATCCAAGGAACACCTGCGAGCGCGTGCGATGATGCGCGCCGACCCCGACAGCTGGCATCGCCTCGCCGGATGGCTCGCCCGCGTCTCTCGTGCGTTCCTCACCGCCCAGATCGAGGCGGGGGCAGCCGCCGTGCAGCTGTTCGACTCGTGGGCGGGGTCGCTCGCCCCCGAGGTGTATCGCGAGTTCGTCAAGCCGCACTCGGCATCCGCAATCGCGGGGCTGAAGGTGCCCGTCATTCACTTCGGCGTCGGCACGGGACCCTTCCTCGACGACATGCGACTGGATGGCGCGGCGAGCGCCGTCGGCGTCGACTGGCGGATGCCGCTGGACGAGGCCGCCCGTATCGTCGGTGGAGGGATCACGCTGCAGGGCAATATCGACCCCGCCCTTCTCACCGCGCCGTGGGAGGTGCTGCGCGCGCACGTCGACGACGTGCTGCAACGCGGCCGCACCGCACGCGCCCACATCGTCAATCTCGGGCACGGTGTGCCGCCGGAGACCGACCCCGACGTGCTCACCCGCATCGTCGCCCATGTCCATGAGTGAGCGCGAGCATGTCTCAAGAACCAGCGGCGAGGACGCTTCTCGCGGCGAGTTCTTAAGACATGGAGATGAGATCCTCGAGCGTGCGCGGGCGACCAGGGTCGTCGTCATCGGCGGTGGGATGGCCGGCCTCGTCGCGGCGCACGAATGCGCCAAGGTCGCCATGAAGGTGACGGTGCTGGAGTCGGCCGAACAGCCGGGAGGCGCCGTGCGCAGCGGTGAGGTGGCCGGCATCGCGCTCGACCTCGGCGCCGAGAGCTTCGCCACCCGCGGCGGGCATGTGAAGAAGCTCGTCACCGAGCTGGGGCTGGAGGGCGCCATCGTCGCGCCGGGTCGCGCGGGTGCGTGGGTGGCCGGCGTGCCAGGCGTCGGTGCGGCACCGCTGCCCGCGGGCGGAGTGCTGGGCATCCCCGCGAACCCGTTCGCCGACGAGGTGCGCGCCATCATCGGATGGTCGGGCGCCTGGCGCGCGTACCTCGACCGGCTGCGCCCCGTGCTCACGATCGGTCACGCCCACAGCCTCGGGCGTCTCGTGCGGCAGCGGATGGGCGCGCGCGTGCTGGATCGTCTCGTCGCCCCCGTCGTCTCCGGCGTCTATTCGGCCCATCCCGACGACATCGATCCTGACATCGCCGCTCCCGGACTCGGCGCCGCGATCACCCGCACCGGGTCGCTCTCGGGGGCCGTCGCCTCCCTCGCCGAGAAGCGACGCGAGGCCGTCGGCAAGGGAGCGCCCGGGCAGGCGGCGCTCGGCCTGCGCGGGGGCATGGCGCGTCTGCCCGAGGCGCTCGCGGGGGCCATCCGCGATCTGGATGGCGAGGTCGTGACGGGCGCGCGGGTCGAACGACTGGAGCGGAACGGCGACGGGTGGCGCGTCGTCGCGGCGCAAGAGCACCACGCCGACGTCGTCATCGTGGCGACGGATGAGGACACCGCCAGGCGCCTGCTCGCCGACCACGTGCCAGGGCTGAGCGCGGATGCCCCGAGCGAGTGTCCGGTCGTCGAGATCATCACCCTCGTGCTCGAGACCGGGAGCCTCGACGAGCCGCCGCGCGGCAATGGAGTTCTCACCGTGCCCGGCACCTTCACGGCGAAGGCGCTCACGCACGCCAGCGCGAAGTGGGAGTGGGTCGCCGAGGCTGCGGGGCCCGGTCGTCATGTCGTGCGCGTCTCCTTCGGCACGCAGAACGAGACGCCGGCGACGGCCGAGCTGAGCGACGACGATGCCGTGCTGCTCGCGCTGCGCGAGGCGTCCGCCCTGCTCGGCGTCGACCTTCCGGCATCCGCCCTCGTCGAGGGCCGGCGCGAGCGGTTCGTGCAGTCGCAGCCCACTGCCGCGGCAGGGCTGAAACAGCAGACCGATGCCGCCCGGGCCGCCATCCGCCGCACGAGCGCCCTGGGCGTCGTCGGCGCCTGGCTCTCGGGCACGGGTCTCGCTCAGGTCGTACCCGATGCGATCGACGAGGCCGATCGGGTCAGACGGCAGACCCTGTTTCGCCCGTAGATGCCGTTTGCGGCATACATCGCTAGGGTGGAGGAACGCAAGCACGCGAGAAGCAGCACCCGAAGTGAGGAGATCCCGATGCGGGGGAAAGCAGGACTCGTTCTCGGCGTAGGTGTCGGATATGTGCTCGGCACGCGTGCCGGTCGCAAGCGCTACGAGCAGATCAAGAGCGCCGCGAACGCCGTATGGCAGCTCGATCCCGTCCAGAAGCAGGTCGCCACCGCGAAGACGTTCGCCGTCAACACCGTGCTCGCCGTGCCGAGGAAGCTGTTGGATCTCGGCATCGTCAGGATCGTGACAGACCCGGATGAGCCGGGCGGCACGGTCGTGAAAGCGGCGGACGAGTGATGGTGAAGCTGACACCGTCACCGCGTCGCGATCGCGCAGACGACGGTCTGCTGACGCTGGTCGGGGATGTTCCCGACCTCGTCAAGAACCTCATCAACGCCGAGATCAACGCCGCCAAGGCGTGGGCGTCGCAGCTCGCGAAGAACGCCGGCATCGGCACCGGGTTCATGGCCGTCGCGCTGTTCTTCATCTTCTGGGCCATCCCGGTGTTCCTCGGCTTCGTCGTCGCGCTGCTCTCGCTCTGGCTGCCCGTGTGGGCATCCGCCCTCATCGTGTTCGGCGTCGGCATCGTGCTCGCCGCGATCGCGGCGCTGCTCGGAGTGCTGCGCTATCGCAGAATCGGCAAGACCGAGAACCCGATCGGGGCCGCGAAGACCGATGCCGCCATCGTCAAGGAGGTTGCTGATGAGTTCTGAGGTGTCGAAGACGGTCGTGCCCAGCGGCATCACCGACCCCGTCGAGCTCGCCCGCGCCGAACTGAAGGCGGCGCTCGCGGCGATCGAGATCAAGGCGAACCTGCCCAAGCGTGCGGCCGAGGCCACCTCGCGCGGCGTCGCGAAGGTGAAGGCCATCGCGCAGCGCCAGCCCGTCGTCGTGGCCCTCGCCGTCGTCGGCGTGGCCGCGGGCGTCGGCACCGCCGTGTGGGGCGCCGCCCGCCTCATCTCGCGCTGAGCTCAGTCCGCCTCTTTGAGCAGCTCCAGTTCGAACTCGAGCAGGATCTTGTCGCTGACGAGCACGCCGCCCGAGTCGAGCGGGGTGTTCCATGCCACGCCCCACTCGCGGCGGTCGATGCGGCGGGTGCCCTCGAAGCCGGCGTGAAGCTGGCCCGTCGGGTCGGACTCGACACCGGTGAAGGCCAGCGGAATCGTGATGGTTCGCGTGATGTCGCGGATGGTCAGCGGCCCCGTCACGAGGTAGCTGCTGTCATCGACCTCTTCGATGCGCTCCGAGACGAAGCGCATCTCGGGGTAGGTCTCGACGTCGAAGAAGTCCGCGCTGCGCAGGTGGTCGTCTCGCTGCTGGCTGCGGGTGTCGATGCTCGCCATCTTGACGGTCACCTCGACGTGGGATTTCTCGGGGTGCTCGCCATCGACGATCACGATGCCCGTCAGCTCATTGAATGCGCCTCGCACCTTCGCGACCATGGCGTGGCGCGTCGAGAAGCCGATGCGCGAATGCTGCGGATCGATATTCCAGGTTCCGGTGAGGGTGGTCGAATCTGCGGTGGCCATGCCTTCTCCATTGTCAGGGGCAGCATCGCCGTGAGTCAGCGGCGAACTCCGGCTCAGCATACCCCGACGAGGCCGACGATGGGATGGCGCGGTTTCGCTATCCACGGGGAGAAGAGCAAGATGGAAGCATGCCAGATACACCCGAACCCTCCGGCGACAACTACAGCCTCTGGGCGGTATGGCGACGAAACCCCGACCGCGAGGTGACCGAGACGGAGTCGGACGAACTGGCCTCGCTCGTCGAACGTCTCGCCGAGCAGGGGGTCACAGTGCGCGGCTTCTACGACGTGAGCGGGCTGCGGGCAGACGCCGACCTGATGGTCTGGCTGCACGGATCTGTCGCGGAGGACCTGCAGCGGGCGGTGCGCCGTCTGCGCCGCACCGAGCTGCTGAAGAACCTGCTTCCGACCTGGAACGGGTTGGCCGTTCATCGCGACGCCGAGTTCAACAAGCGGCACATCCCGGGTTATCTGCGCGGCATCCCGGCGAAAGGATGGCTCACCGTCTACCCCTTCGTGCGCAGCTATGAGTGGTATCTGCTGCCTGAGGAAGAGCGCAGCGCGATGCTCGCCAGCCACGGGCGCAGGGGCGCCGCGTTCACCGGTGTGACGGCCAACACCATGGCGGCCTTCGCGCTGGGTGATTACGAGTGGATGCTGCCGATGGAGTCGGACGAGTTGACCGACCTCGTCGACATGATGCGCGAGCTGCGTTACACCGATGCGCGCCGCCACGTGCGTGAGGAGATCCCGTTCTTCACGGGCCGACGCATCGATGCGACCGAGGTGCCGGAAGTTCTGCAGTGACAGACGCCATCCGGCTCGGAACCAGGCGCAGCGCGCTCGCGGTCGCCCAGTCGTCGCTCGTCGCCCACGCCATCGAAGAGGCGAGCGGATGGCAGGTGCAGCTCGTCGAGATCGTCTCGGAGGGCGACACCTCGCGCGCCTCTCTCGTGTCGATGGGCGGCACCGGAGTGTTCGCGACGAGGCTGCGCGAGGCGCTGCTCGCCGACGAGTGCGATCTGCTCGTCCATTCCCTGAAGGACCTGCCCGTGGCCATCCCTCATGGTCTCGTCATCGCCGCCGTGCCGCAGCGTGCCGATGCACGCGATGTCGTCATCACGCGGGATGGCACGCCCCTCGCCGAGCTGCCGGCCGGCTCGACCGTGGGAACGGGGTCGCCCAGGCGGGTCGCCCAGGTGCTGCGCGCAAACCCCGCGCTCGACGTGCGCGATCTGCGCGGCAATGTCGACTCCCGCCTCGCGAGGGTGCGGGGCGGGGAGCTCGATGCGGTCGTGCTGGCCGCGGCGGGCCTCGAGCGCCTCGGCGCCGAACTCGATCTTCACGTCGAGCCCCGGGCGCTCGATGCCTGGCCGACAGCGGCCGGGCAGGGTGCGCTCGCGGTCGAGACCCGCGAAGGCGGCGACCTGGTCGACGTGCTCGCGCAGCTCGACCATCCGGCCACGCGTGCAGCGGTCACCGCCGAGCGGGAGGTGCTCGGCCGAATCGGTGCGGGATGCCACGCGCCCGTCGGCGTTCATGCGACGTTCGACGGCGACCAGCTGCAGGTCGCCGCGGTCGTCTACGGGGCGGATGCGGCGAATGATGTGAGGGCGAGTGCGTTTTCTGCGCCGGCGCAGGAGTATATTCGAGCGAAAGAAAGCGGCGCGGATGCCGCCCGACGAGAGGCGCTGCCCGAAGCGCGCCGGATCGGGGCAGAGGCCGCCGATCTGCTTCTCGCTCGCGGCGCAGCTGGCCTGATGCAGATCACATGATGGTGAGAACATGACGTTGAAGCCTTTGACCGGATGGCGCGTGCTCGTGCCGCGAGGTGGGCCGTGGGGCGACGACGTGGCGGCGCGGCTCCGCGCGGGCGGCGCGGTTCCCGTGATCTCTCCTCTCATCAACTTCGCACCGAGTGAAGACGCGCAGACGCTGGAGACGTCGCTGGCAGATCTCGCGAGGGGCGCCTTCGACTGGCTCACCGTGACGAGCGCGACAACCGTCGACGTGATGAGCGCGTATCGCGCCGTCATCCCGGTGGAGACGAAGGTCGCCGCCGTCGGCGAGACGACGGCCGCCGCGCTCGCCGCCGCCGGCTACCACGTCGACCTCGTGCCTGACACCGACAATTCCGCGGCAGGGATGGCCAGGCAGCTGATTGCCCTGGAACCGCAGCCTCGGCGCATCCTGACGCTGCGCAGCGAGATCGCCAAGCCCGTGCTCACCGACGCGCTCATCGGAGCCGGCCACGACGTGCACAGCGTGGTCGCCTACCGCACGGTGGGGGTCCCCGCGACGGAGCGCGTTCGCCGCGACGTGCTCAACGGCCGCATCAACGCCATCCTCGTCACCAGTGGCTCTGTCGCCCAGCAGGTGCGCGAGCAGTTTCCCTCGATCCCCGATCAGACCGTGGTCGCCGCGATCGGCCCCCGCACGGCCCTTGATGCCGAGAAGGCGGGCCTGACCATCCGCGTCATCGCCCCCGGCCAGACCGTCGACTCGCTCATCGCGTCGATCGCCGGCCTCGACGTGCCCCCGCCGACCGAGGAGGCGCTGGCCGTGCCGCCGACGACGCCGACCGAAGTGATCGACCTGCGTCCGGCAGACCAGAAGGCGCAGCGGTGAGCTTTCCCGCCGACCGGCCGCGTCGGCTGCGCACCTCGCCCGCCGTGCGGCGCCTGGTGCGCGAGACGCATCTCGACGCGGGCCAACTGGTGCTCCCCGCGTTCGTACGCGAGGGCATCGACGCGCCCGTCGACATCTCGTCGATGCCCGGCGTTCAGCAGCACACGATCGACTCGCTGCGTCGTGCGGCGGCCGAGGCGGCCGAGGCGGGTGTCGGCGGCATCATGCTCTTCGGCGTTCCGGCCGTGCGCGATGCGACGGGCTCCGGCGCCGACGATCCCCGAGGCATCCTGAACCTCGCCACAGAAGCCGTCGTCGCCGAGGTCGGCGACGCGACCGTGGTGCAGACCGATCTGTGCCTCGATGAGTTCACCGACCACGGCCACTGCGGTGTGCTGCGCGACGACGGCGTCGTCGACAACGATGCGACCCTCGAGCGCTACGCATCCATGGCCCTCGCGCAGGCGAGGGCCGGGTCGGCGCTGCTCGGGCTCAGCGGCATGATGGATGGCCAGGTGCAGGCCGTGCGTCGCGCGCTCGATGCGGAGGGCTTCACCGACACGATCATCCTCGCCTATTCGGCGAAGTACGCCGGGGCGTTCTACGGTCCCTTCCGCGAGGCCGTCGACTCGCAGCTGCAGGGCGACAGGCGCACGTACCAGCTCGACCCGGGCAATGGGCGCGAGGGCGTGCGAGAGGCCGTGCTGGATGCCGCGGAGGGCGCGGACATCGTCATGGTGAAGCCGGCGCTGCCCTACCTCGACGTGCTCGCCGAGGTGCGCTCGCGCGTGGACATCCCGGTGTGGGCGTACCAGGTCTCGGGCGAATACGCCATGATCGAGGCGGCAGCCGCGAACGGATGGATCACCAGGCGCGCCGCGATCGAGGAGTCGCTGCTGTCGATTCGCCGGGCGGGCGCCGACGCCATCCTCAGCTACTGGGCGGTCGAGGCCGCCTCGTGGCCGCGCTGACCCTTGTCGGCTGAACGCGCGCAACGCAGCGCGGGCCCGCTCGCGATCGCATCGGCCGTCGACGCGTTGAAGTGGCGCAGACCCCTGCGCAGCTGTTCGAGGTCGCTCTCGGCCCATCCGGCGAAGCGTTCGACGTAGGCGTGAGTCCAGTTGGCGCGCACCTGATCGATGGCCGCGTGCCCTGCGGTGCTCATCGTCAGCAGCGTGACCCGACCGTCATCCGGCGACGTCTCGGCAGCGATGAGCCCCGCCTCGCGCAGCTTCGCCACGTGCCGGCTGATCGCGGCCTTGTCGAGATCGAGCACCTGGCTCAGCTCGGTCGTCGTGATCGGCGACTGCTTGTCGATCGTGCTCAGCACCGTGAATCCGGTGTTGGTCAGATCGGGCAGGGTCTCCTGTGCGAGGCGCTGCCAGCGGTTGCGTGAGAAGGCGAACATGCTCGACAGCTCGGAGATCACCTCGGCGATCTTCTGCTCGGTCGCCGGAGGGGGCGGGCTCCCCGCAGGGAGCCCGCCAGGAGCCGGGTCAGGCATCGTCGCGGGCTTCACGGGCTTCACGGCGCGTCTGCGGAGAGGGGACGGGCTTCGCGTGCGGCAGCACGATCGACCCCGTCGTCGCCGCGGCGAATTCGACGCCGCGCTCCTCGAGGTCCTCGGCAAGCGTGTGCGACCTCATGCGCTCGGCGTTCGACTGCGTCGACAGCGGCAGGTTCGGGATGAACCCGATCGCGATGATCGCGAGCACCGCCACCGGGCTGACGTAGAGGAACACGTCGCCGATCGCGTGGCCGTAGCTCGACTCGACGATCGTGCGCAGCACGTCGGGCAGCGTCGACACCTTGGGCAGCGTGCCCGACTGCAGACCCTGCAGCGCGGAGACGACGTCGGGATCGGTGAGCGCCTGGGGGTTGTTCGTCTGCAGATCGGTGACACCGTCCGCCATGTAGCCGCTCACCTTGTGGCCGAGGAGGGTGCCCATCACCGACATGCCGGCGGAGCCGGCGAGCGTGCGGAAGAACGTGACGCCCGAGCTCGCCGCACCCATCTGGGTCGGCTCCACCGTGTTCTGCACCACCAGCACAAGGTTCTGCATCGTCATGCCGATGCCGCAGCCGAGCACGAACATCCCGACCCCCACGTACCAGTACGAGGTGTCGTAGCGCATCTGGCCGAGCAGCAGCATCCCCGCCAGGAGCAGGAAGCCACCAGCGATCATGAAGCCCTTCCACTTGCCGCGGCGAGAGACGAGCTGACCGATCACAGTCGAGGAGCCCAGCATGCCCGCCATCATCGGCAGCGACAGCAGGCTCGACTCGATCACGGTGCGACCGCGAGCGATCTGCATGTACTGGCCGAGGTACACGATGGTCGCGAACAACGCGATGCCGACGGCGATGGATGCCAGCACCGACATCGTGAAGGTGCGGTTCTTGAACAGCGTCAACGGGATGAGCGGCTCAGCCACCCTCAGCTCGACGATGATCGCGG
>JASGDS010000303.1:0-2550 GCA_047607025.1 Microbacterium sp. | reverse complement strand
CTGCTGGCGCTGCGGCAACCCGCTCATCTACCGCGCCGTGTCGAGCTGGTTCGTGCGCGTCACCGACTTCAAGGACAGGCTGCTCGCGAACAACGAGCCGATCACCTGGGCGCCCGAGAACGTCAAGCACGGGCAGTTCGGCAAGTGGCTCGAGGGCGCCCGCGACTGGTCGGTGAGTCGCAACCGTTTCTGGGGCTCGCCCATCCCCGTGTGGGTGTCGGATGACCCGAATCACCCCCGCGTCGAGGTGTACGGCTCGCTCGCCGAGCTGGAGGAGGCGTTCGGCCGCCTGCCGCGCAACCACGATGGCGACGTCGACCTGCACCGTCCCTACATCGACGAGCTCACCCGCCCGAACCCCGACGATCCGACGGGCAAGAGCCAGATGCGCCGCATCGAGGACGTCTTCGACGTGTGGTTCGACTCTGGCTCGATGCCGTTCGCGCAGGTGCACTACCCGTTCGAGAACAAGGACTGGTTCGACACGCACGCGCCCGCCGACTTCATCGTGGAGTACATCGGTCAGACCCGCGGCTGGTTCTACGTCATGCACGTGCTCTCCACCGCGCTGTTCGACCGCCCCGCGTTCACCGGCGTCTCCTGCCACGGCATCGTACTCGGCAGCGACGGGCAGAAGATGTCGAAGTCGCTGCGCAACTATCCGGATGTCAGCGAGGTGCTCGACCGCGACGGCTCGGATGCCATGCGCTGGTTCCTCATGTCGTCGAGCGTGCTGCGCGGAGGCAATCTCGCGGTGACCGAGGAGGGCATCCGTGCCGGCGTGCGCGAGTTCCTGCTCCCGCTGTGGAACTCGTGGTACTTCTTCTCGACCTACGCCAATGCTTCGGACTACTCGCGCACTTCGACAGGCTCAGTGACCGACAGCACCGACGTGCTCGACCAGTACATCCTGGCGCTCACGGGAGACCTCGTGCGCGAGGTGGCGGACGACCTGGAGAAGCTCGACTCGACCACCGCCTGCGAGCGGCTGCGCGACTTCGCCGAGGTGCTGACCAACTGGTACATCCGGCGCTCGCGCGACCGCTTCTGGAACGACGATCAGCAGGCGTTCGACACGCTGTACACCGTGCTCGAGACCCTCTGCCGCGTGGCCGCGCCGCTCGCGCCGCTCGTCACCGAGCGCGTCTGGCAGGGGCTCACAGGCGGCCGCAGCGTGCACCTGACCGACTGGCCGGATGCCGATGCGTTCCCGGCGGCCACCGACATCCGGGTGGCGATGGATGCCGTGCGCGAGGTGTCACAGGCGGCCAACGCGTTGCGCAAGAAGGAGAAGCTGCGCGTGCGCCTGCCGCTCGCGAAGCTCACGGTCGTCACCGCCGGGTCGGATGCTCTGGCGCAGTTCGAGGCGATCATCCGCGACGAACTGAACGTCAAGGCGGTCGAGCTGGTCGAGCTGACCGACACCACGGCCACCGACTTCGGTATCGAGAACCGCCTGACCGTCAACGCCCGCGCCGCCGGCCCACGCCTGGGCAAGACCGTGCAGCAGGCGATCAAGGGGGCGAAGTCGGGCGACTGGTCCGAAGCGGATGGCGTCGTCACCGCGGGCGGCATCGCCCTGGAGGCGGGGGAGTACGAGCTCGTGCTCGACACGTCGGGAAGGCCTGAGGGCGAGGCCATTCAGGCGCTGCCTCGCGGCGGCTTCGTGCTGCTCGACACCGTCACGACGCCCGAGCTCGAAGCCGAGGGCTTCGCGCGCGACGTCATCCGCGCCGTGCAGGACACGCGCAAGGCCGCCGACTTCGACGTGTCCGATCGCATCCGGCTGACGCTCACCTTCGAGGACGAGCAGGACGCCGCGGCCATCCGTGCCGGGTTCGACCTGGCCGATGTGGCCGGTGAAACGCTCGCCACAAGCCATGACATCATCGTCGGTGACGACGCCGCAGAGGCCGAATACTCCGGGGTGTTCACGAAGGGCAGATTCGCGAATGCCGGGGCCTTCACCGTGGGAGTGACACGCAATGTCTGACGACAGGGAGCGCGCAGACGCCGTCTACGCCGCGCTGCTCGACCGTGCGGGCGAGCAGTGGGTGGAGCCGCGCGTGTCGCGCACCGCCCGCATCCTCGACCTGCTCGACAACCCGCAGCGCACCTACCGCGTCGTGCACATCACGGGCACGAACGGCAAGACGTCGACCGCGCGCATCATCGAGAGCCTGGTGCGCGCGCACGGGCTGCGCACCGCGCTGTTCACGAGCCCGCACCTCGTGCGCTTCACCGAGCGCATCCTGATCGACGGCGAGCCCATCGCGGATGCCGCCATCGCCGATTCGTGGGACGAGATCGCGCCGTTCGTCGAGATCGTTGACCTCGAGCTCACGGCCAACGGAGACGCGCGGCTCACCTTCTTCGAGCTGCTGACCGTGCTCGCGTTCGTCGCGGCGGCGGATGCCCCGGTCGATGTGCTCGTGCTGGAGGTCGGCATGGGCGGGTCGTGGGACTCGACGAACACCGCCGACGGCGATGTCGCGGTGTTCACCCCGATCGTCGAACCCAGGTGCTTGACGTGGTCGATGTCGATCGGGG
>JASGDS010000302.1:0-4127 GCA_047607025.1 Microbacterium sp. | reverse complement strand
GTTCGCCCCGGCCGTCGTCATCGACACCGTCGACCTGCCGCCCGCGGGTGGCGAGTTCGGGCCAGCGCCCTGGCAGCTCGTCGTCCCCGAGTTCGATCTGGGAGCCGCCGTCGGCGACGGGTGTCTGACACTGAACGTCTGGTCTCCGCAGCATGCCAGCGGACTGCCTGTCGTGCTGTGGTTCTACGGCGGTGGTTTCGAGGGCGGAGCGGCATCGATCGCGCTGTTCGACGGTGAGGCGCTCGCCGCATCGGTTCCCTGCGTCGTCGTCACCGCAAACTATCGCGTCGGCGCCTACGGCTTCGCGACACTGGAGCACCACGGTGGACGCCTTCGTCACGCGAACAACCTCGGACTCGGGGACGCGATGGCCGCCTACCAGTGGGTGCTTCGCACCATTGCGTTGTTCGGTGGCGACCCTGCTCGCGTGACCGTCGCGGGCCAGAGCGCGGGCGGATTCCTCTCCATGGCGCTCGCCGTCTCTCCGACCGTTCCCGCGCCGTCCGCGGTGGCCTGCTTCTCCGGTGGAGCTTCGCGGATCGTAAGCGAGTCGGTTGCCAGGGAGATCGGCGACGCGCTGCTCGCGGAGCTTGAGCTCGCGGATGATCCGGAAGACATCATCGATCTTCCTCCCGCGCAGGTGATCGCGGCACAATCGCGCATCATCCCGACCGATCTCGGGGTGCGGAACGGTCCGTCACCCTACGCGTTCGGTGTTGCGCTGGACGGTTCTGCCGAGCGACCGATCGTGCCGCGCCATCCGCTCGACGCGGTCGCATCGGGAGCGCTCCTCGATACCTTCGTGCTCTCCTCCGCGACATCGCTCGAGGCGGTGGGCTTCGATCCCTCCGCTGTTGCCGCCGCGGATTCCACCGGCGTCGCGCAGGAGGTGATGACGTTCTCGTCCGGCGCGGACTCGGCGCTCGTCGCTGCCTACGCCACGGATGACCCAGACCCGAGTTCTGCCCGTGCGCGACTGCTCAGCGACTACATCTATCGCCTGCCCGCCGCACGCCTCGTCGAGACGCAGGTCACGACAGGAGGTCGTGCCGCACTGCTGGAGGTTGCGGGTGGAGAGGATGGTCCTGCCGGCCATGGCGCGGAGCTGCGCGCCCTGTTCGGCGCGGTCTCCACGGACGCGGACGCGCAGATCGCCCGCGTCTTCTCGCACCTGATCTCCCACGGATGCACATCGCGAGGGACGATCGCCGATCCGATCGTCGTCGGCGCATCAAGGGATGACCGGATCATCCCCCTGCACAGACTCGTCGAACTGTGGAAAGGAGTGCCCCGTCCATGAGTGGCACATATCGTGTCGGAGCCGGCACGGGATTCGCCGGGGACCGGTTCGAACCCGCACGCATCCTGGCCGAGCGCGGAGATCTGGACGCACTGGTGTTCGAGTGCCTCGCGGAGCGAACGATCGCACTCGCGCAGCAGGGACTTGCCGCCCAGGGCGAGGTCGGCTACGACAAGAAATTCCTGGAGCGCCTCGACGATGTGCTGCCGTTCGTCGCGAACACGCAGGTTCTCACGAATGCGGGTGCTGCCGATCCGGAAGGACTCGCGCATGGCGTCACGGAGCTTCTCGATGCGCGGTCGGTCTCGCGGGTGGTCGCTGCCGTCGTCGGCGATGACGTGATGTCGGTGCTGCCTCCTGACACGGTCATCACAGGAACAGACCAGACCATCTCCGACTATCGCGATCGGGTCGTGTCCGCGAACGCATACATCGGTGCGTCGGCAGCGGTCGAGGCGATTGAACAGGGGGCAGACATCGTGGTGACGGGGCGGATGGGCGATGCGGCCCTGTTCGCCGCGCCCATCCTGCATCACTTCGGATGGCGGGTCGACGAGCTCGCTCGCATGGCGGATGCCACCCTCATCGGCCACCTTCTCGAATGTGCGGGACAGCTCACGGGCGGCTACTTCGCGGAAGCGGCGGGCGATGTGCCCGACCTCGCCACGATCGGCTTTCCGTTCGCTGACGTGTCAGACGACGGGAGTGCCGTGTACGGGAAGCCCGAGAACACGGGCGGCGTGATCAATCGGGAGACGGTCTTGGAGCAGCTGCTCTACGAGATCGATGACCCGCACTCGTACAAGACTCCCGACGTGACGCTCGACTTCGGCCGAGTCGCGATCGAATCCGTTGGAGAGGACCGTGTTCGCGTGAGCGGTGCTGTCGCGGCGGCACGCCCAGACAAACTGAAGGTGAGCGTGGGCATCCGGGACGGATATCTCGCGGTCGGAAGCATCGGATATGCGGGGCACCGTGCCCTCGCGCGCGCCCGTCTGGCTCTGGAGATTCTTCGTGAACGGTGGGAGACGGTTCATCACCGTGATCCGGGCGCACTGAGGCTCGATCTGCTGGGCTTCAACTCGCTGCGCCCATGGTACGAACCTGAAGGCGCACCGACGGAAGTGCGCGCCCGCGTCGCGCTGCGGACGTTCGACAAGGCAGATGCCACGCTGTTGAATCGCGAAGTCGAGGCCCTCTATACCAACGGGCCGGCCGGTGGCGGTGGTGTCCAGACGAGTGCGAAACGTACGACGGGAATCGTCTCTGCTCTCATCGACAGGGAGCTCGTCCACCCTGAAGTGAGGTTTGTCTCATGAGCACACTCGGCGACTACGCTCGTGCGCGGGCCGGGGACAAGGGCGACACGTCCATCATTGTCGTTCTCGCGCGCGAGGGAATCGATCCGGCCGTCCTCGAAGTCTGGCTGACTGTCGAGGCGATCGCGGATCACTTCGGCGTATCGCCCTCGGCCGTCGATGTGCGTCCGGTGCGCGAACTCGGCACATGCACTGTCGTGATCCGTGGCCGTCTCGACGGTGGTGTGACACGTTCTCGCACGGGCGATCCGCATGGCAAGACCCTCTCCGGACACATCTTGGATCTCGTTGTCGATGCGTCGCACATCCAGGAGGACGCCTGAGACCCGTCAGGGCGCGAGGTGGCGCAGGATGTCGCCGCCGAAGAGCGTGAACCCTGTGACAGCCGCCGACAGCAGCACCACCATGGCACCCGCGGCGATCGGGATGATCGAGATGCCGTTGCCTGGCAGGCTGCGCCCGCCCAGCCCGAGAGAGGTGCCGTGGCGCGCGGCGAGCTCGTCGTCATCCCGGTAGCGCTCCGTCTGATCGGCGAAGCGCCGGTGCAGCTCCTCCGCGAGACTCAGCGCGTGTGCCATCACCTCGGGCCGATCGAACCGCGTGCGGTGGGGCAGGTAGATGTACACGTGCTCGCCGCGCAGCTCCACCTCGGCGCCGCGCGCCAGGTCGAGCACGCTCGCCATGACATCCGGCGTGAACACGTACAGGGCGTCGGCCTGATATCCCTCCGACACCAGCAGGGTGAACGCGCGTGCGAAATCGCCCTCGAGCGCCATCTTCGCCGCCCCCTTCCCGAGTCCGAGGGTCGGGATGATGCTGCGCCGCCTGTTCTTCAGCACGATGTTCGGCACGGCGCGCGGCAGCGGCAGCTCGATGAAGGCGAAGGGCTTCTGGATGGTCGACTGCCCGCGCTGCCCATATCGCCCCGACCCGTGAACCGAGTAGTGGTGGCCGAGAAGGAAAGGCATGCGAGGGTCGTCGCTCTCGATGCTGCCGCGCTCGCGGGAGCGGATGACGCGGAACGCCGAGCCCTCGTGACGAGCGCCGTCGATGAGATCCGCGTACGCCCAGCCGTTCATCCACGCGAAGAACGCCAGCTTCACACGACGGCTCACCTGCCCGACGTGCCATCCGAACAGCACGACGGCGAACACGGCGTACGCGATGGAGAACACCGCGAGAATCGGCGCCTGCTGCAGGATGCCGGCCTGCGCGAGCCACCACGTCGCGGCGATCAGGCCGCCATCCAGCACCAGCAGACCGAGCAGCACCGTGCCGAGCCGTCGCCGCAGCGGAATCTCGGCGAGACGCTCGTACAGCCGCACGCGCCTGAGGCCGGGAACGTGCCGCAGCGGCTCGAGATCGACCTGGATGGCGTCGGTCATCGCGCCCAGGGAAGCATCGCCCACGGCTGCTCGCGCTTTGCGTTGAGCGCGCGACCGACCTCGATCGCCGTGCTGTGGCCGAGTCGATCCCACGTCTTGTCGCCGAGCTGGCCATCCGACCAG
>JASGDS010000301.1:0-2928 GCA_047607025.1 Microbacterium sp. | reverse complement strand
GCCGTGCTCACCGTCGGCGCCCAGGCCGTCTGGCCCGCCGAGGCTGAAAGCGACTGGGCGCGCCTGCCGCTCGACGTGCAGACCCAGGTGGCCCTGGCCAGCGACTGGCGCTCGCCGCAGGTGGACTTCGAGGCCGTACTCCTGCACGGCGACCCGCAGGCGGCGCTGGCCGTCGGCGCAGCCCTGGCTGCCCGCCCCGGCCCCATCGTCACCCTGACCGCCCTGCCGCCCGGCGACACCGCCATCCCGCTGGAGCGCCTGCTGAACGAGCGCGCCGTCAGCGTCAACACCGCGGCGGCGGGGGGGAATGCGAGTTTGATGACGATGGGGTGAGCTATGAATTCAATAGCTGCTAGCGCTTGATTGGCGGGCGCTGAAGGCCGATTTCCCCTGAATCACCGCTGCAGCACCAATCTGACCTGTCCATCGCTCCATTCGGGTCATGATTGGTTCCCTGCGCCCCTTGTTCGTTGTGAATCCTGGGGGACGCAGCCGTACCTCGGGTGTGCATTAAGGCTTCTCGAAATATTTCTATTAACGTTTCAGAAATGTTTCTGTATCATTTCTAAAAATTCTGGAGATGATCATGAACAGAGACGTGGCGATTGGTAAGCGCATTGCTGCCCTGCGCGATGAAGCAGGGCTCAAGCAGAACGAACTGGCAAAGAAACTCACCTGGAGCGCCGCAGTGCTCTCCCGCGTCGAGAACGGCGACCGACCGTTGGCGCCGGAGGAACTCCAGACCGTGCTCGATGGCATCGGCACGGCTGACGCGCTGAAGCTGCGGGAGATACTGGAGCGCCGGTGGCAGATGATCCCGGAGCCCACCCTTGGCGATCCCGATGCCGACCTGCTGTGGGAAGCGGAACAGACGGCGCAACAGGTGCATGCGCTTGCCGAGCGCCCCGACGTGAAACAGTTCTACGAACGCCGCCTGGTTCGTTATCAGGAAGAATTGCTCGCCAAAGCGGCAAGCGTGGCGGACAAGCGCTACCGGGCAGCCTTCATAGGAACCATTGCGGTGGGCAAGTCCACTGCGATTTGCCGTGCGGAAGGGCTCGAAATTCCGGGCAGCAAGGGAATGCCGAAAGCCGTCCTTGAAACCGGCGCGGGCGGTATAACCATCTGTGAAGTGCATGTCCGGCGCGGTCCTGGGTATGGGCTTATCGTGGAACCCTGCACTGAGGATGAAGTGCGACGGCACGTTGCCGATTTCGCGAACTTTCTTGTGAATCCTCCACAAGCATCGCGTTCAGAGAATGATGACGGCGAAGCCGGCGC
This sequence comes from Microbacterium sp., assembly GCA_047607025.1. Lineage (GTDB taxonomy): Bacteria > Actinomycetota > Actinomycetes > Actinomycetales > Microbacteriaceae > Microbacterium. The sequence continues at coordinate 1,647 of JASGDS010000301.1, read as the reverse complement.
ATCGCCAGGAATCTCCCGTGAGGTCGAGCGCGCCTTGCGAAACATGGCCGGGCTTCGGCGTCGCCGCAGCGAAAAGCGCTCGGATGGCACGGTCATTCCTGCGGTCGATGAAGCCCGCGAACTGGCTACCCGGTTCACCGATGCCAAGTCGCTGTCTGTGGAAATCCTGTCTCGCATGGAGTTGCACAAGCGCGATCGCCGCGACATATGGCACGACGACACCACAGGCAAGCCGCCACTCGATTGGTTGCAGGAAATCTTCGAGCGGGTCAACAACGGCCGCAGCGAGGAATTTACGTTGCCGCGTCGGATCGAACTTGTCGTACCGATTGCGATCCTGGGCGATGAGTCGGTTTCGGTCACGCTGATCGACACGCAAGGCATCGACGACATCGCTGAGCGCGGTGATCTCGAAGTTCATTTTGATGACACGCATACCGTGGTCGTGTTGTGCACCGTGTTCAATGAAGCGCCTGCAACTGCCGTGCGGCAGCTGCTGATCCGTGCTCGGGAGGGAGGCGTTCGGACATTGGACAGTCACGCGGCCATCCTTGCGCTGCCGCGTCCCGGTGAAGCACTCGCCGTCAAGGACAACGGATTCCCCGTGCAGTCGGCCGAAGAAGGCTATGAGGTCAAAGGTGAGGAAGTGCAGTTGAAGCTGCAACCTATGGGGCTCGACCACTTGCCCGTCTTGTTCTTCAATGCCGCGGAGGATGCGCCTGAGCAGTTGCGGAACTTCATCCGAAGCCGCATCACCGCCGTGCAGGAGTGGCAACGCAACGGATTGCGCGAAATCATCGCCGGCGCGAAATCCATGCTTGAGAACTACGAAAAAGATCAGGCTCGGGAGGCAATGGCGGCCGCAGCTCGTCGCTTGACGGTCTGGCTGGACAACAACGAAGCAATTCCTGAGCAAACCAAGCGGCATGTCCATGACAGTCTGGTGGCGGCTGTGGGCGCCGCACATCCGCGCACGGTCTATGCCGCTATCGTCAGAGACGGCGATTGGTGGAATCTCAACTATGCCCACCAGCTCAGTCACGGTGCCCGGCGCATTGCTGCCGGTATTGCAGAACCGAAGGTGCAGAAATTCAAGGAGATCGCTGAAAACCTGCTGCAAGACGATCAGTTCAGCGATGCCCACGACCTTATCCATCAAACAGTCAGAACGATGGAGGCCGGCTTCGATGCGCTTGTCCGAAAGGCCCAACTGGTTGGGCAAAGCATTCATTCGGATGAAATGACTGCCGACGCTAACTTCTGGAAGGCGTGCTATAGCGAATGGGGAAGAGGTTCGGGTTATCGTGACCGCATCAACAATCACAACCAGAGTTGGTTCGAGGAGACGAACGAAGGCGGAGCCGATGCCCGCGTGATGCAACTGGTCACGGACAGTTGGCATGAGGCGGTCGCGACCGTTCGCCAACTGCTAGCGCAAGATTGAACCTAGAAACGGCAGTTGACCGCTTGAAACCTTTAAGGAAGTCGCATGGGCATTGACGTTTTTAGCTTCGTTCACGCTTACCTATTGGGTGAAAGCGCTACGCCTCGCCAGCACCGCGCTCGGCGCGCCATGCGGCGAGGCGTAGCGCTTTCACCCAATAGGTAAGCGTGAACGAAGCTAAAAACGTCAATGCCCATGCGACT
>JASGDS010000300.1:0-8200 GCA_047607025.1 Microbacterium sp. | reverse complement strand
GGCTTTCCCGCGGTCGCCGCGGCGGGCGCGATCCTGTTCGCCCTCGTCGCCCTCGCCCTCGCCGCACTGCTCCCCACAGCTCCCCGGCCGCGTCGAACAAGGACCGCACGCACGCGTCCGCTCGCCGTGCTCCGCGACCGGCGCTTCGCCTGTCTCGCGGTGCTGGCCTCGGTGAACCTGCTCGCCTACAACCAGCTCTACCTCGGTCTGCCCGTCGAACTCGACCGGGCAGGTGCCGCAACCGGCGCCCTCGCGGCACTGTTCGCCTGGGTGTCGATCCTCACCATCGCCCTGCAACTGCCGATCGCTCGCGCGGCACGGCGCCTGGGGGAGACCTGTGCACTGCGACTCGGATACCTGCTGCTCTCCGCCGCGTTCGCGGTGCTCGCGGTGACGGCCCCGCTGACTCCGGCATCCGGTCTCACCGCGCTCGCACCCGCCTTCGCCGCCACGACGCTGCTCGCCCTCGGACACCTCGTGCTCACCCCGCTGGTGCTCTCCCTTGTGCCGCGCTTCGGTCCCGAACACGCCTGGGGCTCGTACTACGGGCTGCTCGCCACCTGCGGCGGCATCGCAGTCCTCCTCGGCAACACCCTCCTCGGCGGGCTATATGCCGCCGCAGGTATATCCGGGCCCGTGGCCGCCGTGCCGTGGGCGGTGCTGGCCGTGCTGCCCCTGGCATCCGCGTGGCTCGTCCCGCGCCTCGTTCCCCGCCCCTGACACCGATCCCCACACAGTAAGGAAGAACCCTCGATGATCCCCACCCGCACCACCGCCCGCCGCACCGCGGGGCTGCTCCTCGCCGGAGGCGTGGCCCTCGCCCTCACCGGCTGCTTCTCCGGCAGCACGCAGAGCTCCGAGAGCACCACCGAGACCGAGGATGCGCGCATCACCCTCGCGATGCTGCAGCCGCCGCGCAGCGGCCTGACCCCGCTCAGCGACGATGCGTTCAAGCTGTCGCGGTGGGGCACCGCCGAGACCCTCATCGTGCTGGACGACAACGGCGACGCGCAGCCGGGCCTGGCGACCGCGTGGGAGCAGGTGAGCGACACCGAGTGGCGTTTCACGATCCGCACGGGTGTGACCTTCCACGACGGCACGGATCTCACCGCCGAGCGGGTCGCCGCGTCGCTGACCGCGGCGACCCTGGCATCCCCGCTGCCGCGGATCCTCAACGGCGTGGGCCTGACCGCGACCGCTGACGGCGACACCGTGACCGTCACCACCACGAACCGTGACCCGCTCGTGCCGCAACGGCTGTCGAGCCCGCAACTGGCGATCCTCGCCGAGGCCGCGTACGGCGCGGACGGTGCCGTCGACCCGGTCGGGCACGGGACGGGGCCGTTCGTGCTCGTCGATGTCGACGGCACCGCCGGGGCGACCCTCGACCGCTACGAGGATTACTGGGGCGAGCCGGCGACGGCATCCGGGATCGACGTGAGCTTCGTGCCCGACGGCACGGCGCGGGCGGCGGCGCTGCGCACCGGAACCGCCGACGTGGTCGAGGCGATCCCGGTCGGCCAGGTCGCGCAGATCGACACCGCGCTGATCCACGAGGTGCCGATGCCGCGCACCAACACGCTGTACCTCAACACGGAGACCGGGCCGTTCGCCGACCCCGCCGTGCGCGCCGCCGCCGCGGCCGCGATCGAGCGCGCCACGATCGTCGACACCGTCTACGAAGGGCGCGCCGACATCGCCGAGGGCCTGCTCGGGCCGGCGCTGCCGTGGGCGGCGGGCCTGCGCGACGAGCCGGCCTACGAGGACGAACTGGCGGCGAACGCCACTGCTGCGGCGAAGGTCGATGGCATCCCGATCTCGCTCGGCACCTTCACCGACCGTGCCGAGCTGCCCGAGGTCGCCGTGCTCATCGAGCAGCAGCTCGAAGCCGTCGGTTTCGTCGTCGAGCAGGACGTGCGCGAGTACCAGTTCATCGAGGCCGACGCCCTCGACGGCGCGTTCGACGCGTTCATCCTCTCGCGTGCGACGATCATCGACTCGGGCGACCCGGTCGCCTACCTCACCAGCGACTTCAGCTGCGAAGGCACGTTCAACATCTCGCAGTTCTGCGACCCCGAGGTCGACGCGCTCATCCAGGCCGCGTCGGAGACCGATGCCGGCGATGCACGGCGCGCGGCGATCATGCGCGCCGAGGCGGCGATCCTCTCCCGCAACGTCGTGATCCCGATGCTGCACGAGCGCGTGATCCAGGGCGAGGCCGCGGGCGTCACCGGTGTGGATCGCGACCCGCGTGAGCGCACCCTCATCACCGTGCAGAGCAGCGTCGCCCCGTGAGCACCGCACGCCCGCGGCGATCCCTCACCGGCGCCCTCACCTCGCCCGCGATCGTCGGCACCTCGCGCGTGCTGGCGATCGCCGGGGTGGTCGTGCTGGTCGGCATGCTGCCGTGGCTGTCGGGACGAAGCCCCGAATACACGGTGCTGCGTGCACGCTACGCCGACCTGGAGGCGACACCGGAGGCGCTCGCCGCGGTGCGTGCCGAGCTCGGCCTCGACCGCGGCCCCTGGGCCCTGTTCGCAGACTGGCTCGGCGGGCTGCTCCGCGGAGACGCGGGCCGATCCTGGATCAACGACAAGCCCGTGCTGCCGGGCATGGTCGACGCCCTCGGCGTCTCGCTCACCCTCATGGTGTTCGCGATCACCGTCGCCCTCGTCGTCGCCCTGCTCATCGCCGCTCCGGCGGTGCGCGCGGGACTGCGGGGCGCGCCGACGCGGGGCTCGGGCATCGCGGCCGTCGCGCTGACCGCGCTGCCGGAGTTCCTCCTCGCCTCCGTGCTCCTCGTCGTCGGCGCCGTATGGCTCGGCCTGTTCCCGCCCTACGGGTGGAACGGACCGTACTACGCCGTGCTCCCCGCGCTCGCGCTCGGCCTTCCCGCGGGCGGCCTCATCGGCAGGCTGATGGCCGATGCCATCACCGCCGCCTTCGCCGAGAAGTGGATCACGACCTGGCGTCTGGCCGGCTTCGGGAACAGCCGCATCGCGGCCGCCGTCATCCGCCGCGCCCTCCCGTCGATCCTCGGGCAGATCGGGCTCGCCCTCATCGGCCTCACCGGCGGCGCCGTCGCCGTGGAGGAGGTCTTCGCGATCCCGGGCCTCGGCCGCGCGACCCTCGGCGCCGCGGCGTCGCAGGACATCCCCGCGCTCCAGGTCGGCATCCTGCTCCTGCTCCTCCTCGCCGTCACCACCGGCGTCGTCGTCGCGACCCTGCGCTGGCTGCTGCTCGGCCCCGCCCTGCGCCTGGGGAGCCTGCCGATGCCCGCACCCGATGTGCGCCGACGTCGCAGCGACCTCATCGTCCCGATCGTCGCGGGCGCGACCCTCGTGCTCATCGTCGTCGCAGGCCTCTTCCGCGACCCCTACGCGACGGCGGCAGGCCGGCTCGCACCGCCGAGCCTCACCCTGCCCTTCGGCGCCGACGCACTCGGACGCGACCTGCTCGCCCGCGTCGGCCACGGCGCCGTCACCACCCTCGGCACCGCGGCCCTCGTCGTGCTCGCATGCCTTGCGATCGGACTCGCCCTCGGCTGCTTCCCCCGCGCCGTCACCGGCCCTCTGGAGGTCACCAACGCCGCCCCGCCCATCATCGCCGGCCTCATCGTCGCCGCCATCGCCGGACCCTCCATCGGCGGCGCCGCCATCGCCGTCGCCCTCGTCAGCTGGGCACCGCTCGCAGCGCACACCGCGGCGCTCGTGGTGGAGGCCAAGGCGCAACCGCACGTCGCGCTGCTGCCGGTACTCGGTGTGAGCCGCACCCGCATCATGGTCCGCCACGTCCTGCCCGCCGTGATCGGGCCCGTGTCGCGCCACGCCGTGCTGCGCCTGCCCGGCATCGCGCTGGCGCTGGCGGCGCTCGGCTTCCTCGGCCTCGGCCCGCACCAGCCGACCCCCGAGTGGGGACTCATCCTCGGTGAGGGCATGGGCTACGTCGAACGCGCGCCCTGGACGGTCCTCGCCCCCGCCCTTGCGCTCGTGCTCGCCTCGGTGATGGCGGTGTCGCTCGCGTCGCTGCCCACCTCGCGGCGCTCGCCGCGGCCGGATGACGAAGGCTCGTCGTCGCCCACGCGCACCGAGAAACCAAGAACGGGCGGTCACCGCGCGGGCGGCTCCCCGTCACGGACGAGAAATACAGTCATGAATCCGTAGGTTCATAGATGTCGCCGGTTTCGCTGGTGACCGGATACCCGCTCACCGGAGCGCCCGACGTGGCGCCCTACGCGGACTGATCGCACGCGATATCGGTCAGTCGCTGAGCCGACGGCAACGGTGCAAGCGGCGTAGGCGCGCAGCAGGTGGTTCAGCAGCGAGGTCTTGCCCGCCCCGAGATTCAAAGGCACCCTGTACTGCGGGCGCTGCCGTCAACGCATACGGCCGACACTGCCGCGCCGTTCGCGGCGATTCTCGACGAGAACGCCAAACAGCAAGCGATCGCCTGGGCCGAGCAGCATACCCGCGAGACGAAGAGAGCGATGTTCTAACCCAGAACCTGTTTCCTCAGGCTCGGGTTACAACATCGCTCATCTCGTGCGGGCGGTGGGACTTGAACCCACACGCCGTGAGGCACAGGAACCTAAATCCTGCGTGTCTGCCAATTCCACCACGCCCGCGCAGCCTCAAGTCTAGGCGGCGGTGTCGCAGCCCCCGAATAGACTCGGGGGCATGACCGTCACGCTCGACATGCCCCTCGGCGAGGTCATCGGTGCGAAGGATGCCGCGGCGCTCAAGAAGTCGTTCGAGATGGCGACGGTCGCCGACCTGATCGGGCACTATCCGCGGCGGTACGTCACGCGGGGTGAGCTCACGCCCATCCGGTCGCTGCCGATCGGCGACGTCGTCTCGATCGTCGCCGAAGTGAAGCGCGTGTCGACCCGATCGATGCGCTCGCGTGGCGGCACCATCCTCGAGGTGGTGATCAGCGACGGGCAGGGCGAGATGTCGCTGACGTTCTTCAACCAGGCGTGGCGGCAGAAGGAGCTGCACGTCGGCCGGCGAGGAGTGTTCTCGGGCAAGGTCGGTCTCTATCGCGACCAGCGCCAGTTCTCGCACCCCGACTATGTGCTCTTCGATGACGAGGCCGACACGCAGGCCGAGGCGCGCGAGTGGGCGGAGAAGATCATCCCGATCTACCCCGCGACCGCACAGGTGCGCACCTGGGATCTTGAGAAGCTCATCCTCTCTGTTCTCGACAGGCTGGCCGACGTCGATGATCCGATGCCGCCCGAGCTGCGGGCCCGCGATCACCTGATGCGCACGCACGAGGCGCTCGACGCCATCCATCGCCCGCTGACGATGACCGATGCGCATCGCGCGCGACACACCCTGCGCATCCAGGAGGCCGTGGTGATGCAGACGGCGCTGCTGCAGCAGCGCGCCGAGCTGCGCAAGGTCACGACGATGCGTCGCGAGCCGGTCGCGGATGGTCTCGTCGCCCGATTCGACGCCTCCCAGCCGTACGATCTCACGCCCGACCAGGTGACGGTCGGGCAGCAGATCAGCACCGACCTGTCGGCGCAGGAGCCGATGAATCGGTTGGTGCAGGGAGAGGTCGGATCGGGTAAGACGCTCGTCGCGCTACGGGCCATGCTGCAGGTGGCGGAGTCGGGCGGGCAGTCGGCGCTCATCGCGCCCACCGAGGTGCTGGCCGCGCAGCATCTGCGCTCGATCATCGCGATGCTCGGGCCGAAGCTCGCGCCCGAGCTGCTTCCGACGCTGCTGACCGGTCAGATGACCGCAGCCGAGCGCCGGAAGGCGGCGCTGCGTGTGGCGAGCGGCCAGTCGCTCATCGTCGTCGGCACGCACGCGCTGCTGAGCGACAAGACGACCTTCGCCGACCTCGGGCTTGTCGTCGTCGATGAGCAGCATCGCTTCGGTGTGGAGCAGCGCGAGGCGCTGCGGGCGAAGGGAACGAGCCCGCATGCGCTCGTGCTCACCGCGACGCCCATTCCGCGCACCGTCGCGATGACGGTGTTCGGCGATCTCGATGTGTCGACCATCCGCACCATGCCGCCAGGGCGCGCCGAGGTGCACACCTTCGTCGCGCCGCTGAACGAGAAGCCGGGGTGGGAGCCGCGGGTGTGGCAGCGCGTGGCGGAAGAGGTGGCGGCGCAGCATCAGGTGTTCGTCGTGTGCCCCGCGATCGATGTCGAGCAGGACGGTGCCCAGAACGTCGACTGGATGCCGGACGCCGAAGAGGGGGAAGAGGAAGAGCGACGGCGCCCCCTCTCCGGCGTCGTGCAGGTGTCGGCCATGCTCGCCAATCTGCCCGAGCTGAAAGACCTGCGCATCGACATCCTGCACGGCCGGATGACGGGGGAGCAGAAGGACGAGGTCATGCGCGCGTTCGCAGCTGGCGCCATCGACATCCTCGTCGCCACCACCGTCATCGAGGTCGGCGTCGACGTGCCGAACGCATCGGGCATGATCGTGCTCGACGGCGACCGCTTCGGGGTCTCGCAGTTGCATCAGCTGCGCGGTCGCATCGGCCGCGGCACCGTGCCCGGCGTGTGCCTGCTTGTCACGCACGCGCCGGAGGGTGCGGTGTCGCGGGAGAGACTGGATGCCGTCGCGGCGACTCGTGACGGGTTCGTGCTCGCCGAGGTCGATCTGCAGCTCCGAGGCGAGGGCGATGTGCTCGGGGACGCGCAGGCGGGAACGCGGTCGTCGCTGAGACTGCTGCGGGTCATCCAGGATGCCGATCTCATCGCCACGGCGCGTGCGGACGCCGCCGCCATCCTCGAGCAGGACCCGCAGCTCGATCATCACCCGGAGCTGCAGGCGGCGCTGCGTCGCCGGATGACCGAGAGTGAACGCGCGGCACTGGGGAAGAGCTGACCGCCGGTAGGCTGGAGGCATGAGTAACCGCATAGCCGTGGTTCCCGGTTCGTTCGATCCGCCCACGCTCGGCCATGTCGATGTCATCAAGCGGGCGGCGGCGCTCTATGACGAACTTCACGTGCTCGTCGTGCACAACCCCGACAAAGAGGGGATGCTGCCGATCGCGCTGCGACTGCAGCTGCTGGAGCAGTCGATCGATGAACTCAACCTGACGGGCAGGATCGTCATCGGATCGTGGAGCGTCGGTCTTCTCGTCGACTACGCGCAGGAGGTCGGCGCCGGGGTGCTCGTGAAGGGCATTCGCGCCCAGGCCGACATCGCGTACGAGACGCCGATGGCTGTCGTCAACCACAATCTCACCGGCGTGGAGACGGTCTTCCTGCTCGCCGATCCCGCTCACTCCGTCGTGTCGAGCTCGCTCGTGCGTCAGGTCGCGGGTCTTGGCGGCGATGTCGCGCCGTACGTTCCCGCACCTGTCGCCAGGTACCTCGAGCAGGCGACACCGAAGGACTTCTGATGCCACGCAGACTGAGCGGACCGTTCGTGCTGTCGGCGCACGACATCGTTCGCAAGCCGGGCGAGATGCGCGAGCACGAGCTGACCATCCCGACCCCTGAGACCTGGGGTGAGGGCATCGTGCAGGTCGAGAAGGGCACGCCGCTCGAGTTGGAGGTGCGTCTGGAGTCGGTGCACGAGGGCATTCTCGTCACGGGCGAGGTCGACACGGAGTACCAGGGTGTCTGTGGTCGTTGCCTCACCGACATCCAGCAGCCGGTCGAAGTCGAGTTTCAGGAGCTTTTCGAGTATCCTGGAGGAGAGTCTACTGACTTCGAGGTTCAAGACGACCACGTGGATCTTGAAACTCTGGTCAGAGATGCGATTGTGCTGTCGCTCCCGTTCCAACCGGTCTGTCGGCCGGACTGTGCGGGCCTTGACCCGCAGACAGGGGAGCGACTGACCACGTCGGCCGATCAGGTGCAGCCCGCACCGGTCGATCCGAGGTGGGCCGCGCTCGAAGACTTCACCGACCAGAACAAAGACACAGAAGAGAGCTGATCATGGCAGGTAACCCCCCGAAGCGTCGGGTTTCGCGCTCCAACACCCGCTCGCGTCGCGCGCAGTGGAAGGCGGAGGCCCCCACGCTCGTCAAGACGATTGAGAACGGCAAGACCGTCTACAGTCGTCCGCACCAGGCGAAGGTCGTCACCGACTCGCAGGGCACCGAGCTGTTCCTCGAGTACAAGGGACGCAAGGTCGCCGACGTCTGATCGTGAGCGACCAGAATTCCAGTGACCTCGCGTCACTGACCGAGAAGCTCGGCGTCGTGATCGACGCCGAGCTTCTTCGTC
>JASGDS010000299.1:0-4818 GCA_047607025.1 Microbacterium sp. | reverse complement strand
GCCAGTTCTCGCGCCTGACGGCGGGTGAGTACGTGGGTCTGTTCGGGTGCAGAAGTCACAGTGCACACGAGTCTAGCGTGTCCGTTACCCGAACGTGACATCCAGAGACGAATTCTCCGGGTGAATTTCAGCGCACGGCGAGCATGACGTCGATCACAGCGTCGAGCGCGGCATCCACCTGCGTTTCGCGATAGCCGCCGCGCACCATGCGGAAGGCGCTCTGTCTGATCTGTTCCACCGTCACCGAGGCGCCAGCCGCCAGGTAGTCGCGCACCCGGTCGGCGACCACGTCGACCTGGCGTGGGTCGTAGCCGTAATGCATCCAGCCGACGCGATCGAACCGCATTCCCTCTGGACGCTGCACGCGGTCGAGCAGCGCCTGCGCGTCGTCTCTGGCCTGTTCGACCCAGGCATGCGCCCCGAGATCGTGGATGCCGCTCTGCCGCTCACGTGCGGCGAACGCGTCCTCGATCCGCGCGAGCGCGGCGTCGACGCCTGCCACGTCATAGCCGTGGCGTCGCAACGGGAAGGAGACGGATCGCACCTCCTGGGAGGTGAGCGTCGACTCGTCGGCCGCGCCCTCGAAGACGCTCCGCGCCCTGGCGAGGAAGTCGTCGACCTGCTCCCTGTCGTATCCCTTCTCACGTCCGTCCGTGATGCGGAAGGGCGAGGCGCCCTGTGCGGTGTCGGCCATGGGTCAGAGTCCTCCGAGCAGAAAGTGCAGCGCAAGGGCGGCGGCCGCCGAGAGCAGGATGGAGTCGAGCCGGTCGAGCACGCCGCCGTGGCCAGGAAGCAGCGACGACATGTCCTTGATGCCGAGGTCGCGCTTGATCATCGACTCCGCGAGATCGCCGATCGTGGCGGTGATGAGGATCACCGCGCCGAAGATGAGACCGGCCCACCACGGGATTCCCAGCAGCAGCCATCCGAGCAGCGCACCGGCGCCGAGGGCGGCGACGGCCGCGCCGATGAACCCCTCCCACGTCTTGTTCGGGCTGATGTGCGGCGACATCTTGTGGCGTCCCAGGCTGCGTCCTGCAGCGAAGGCCGCCACGTCGACGACGACGGCGACGATGAGGAACGACAGGATCCACGTGGCGCCGTCATCCAGTTGACGCAGCTGCAGCGCGATGCTGCCGAGGTACGGCACGTACAGCGGGATGAACGCGCCGGCGAAGAGATCGGCAATGACATCCCGCGCGGAACGACCATCCTGCGCCGCCATCTGCGCCATGAGTCGCCAGATGACGATGAACGCCATGGTGAGGAACAGGCTCGACCAATGCAGCCAACCACCACCGTAGGTCGCGGCGGGAATCGCGACCGCGCCGATCAGCTGCGGCACGAGGTCGATGCGCCGACCTCCGTTGCGGAACGCACCCCACAGCTCGTGCACGCCGAGCGCAGCGACGGCGACGACGAAGATCGCGAACGTCCAGTCGGCGATGAGCACGGCGGCGACCGCGACGACACCCGCGACGACACCGACGCCGATCGCGGAGAGCAGGTCGCGTCCGGAGCGCTGCTTGATGCGCTCGTTCACCTCTTCGAAGTGCTCACGCGCCTGGTGCGCCTGCTGCTCGAACTCATCGCGGGCATCGCGCGCGCGGTCTCGCAGCGACGAGGATCTCTCGTCGTCGGCGTCGGGTGTGGATGACATGGGTGCTTCAGACCTCGAGAAGCTCGGCCTCTTTGTGCTTCAGCGCCTCGTCGATGCGCTCGACGTGCGTCTTGGTGACGACGTCGAGCTCCTTCTCGCCACGCACGATGTCGTCCTCGCCGATCTCGTCGCGCAGTGCCTCGAGGTCGTCCTTCGCCTGGCGCCGGATGCCGCGCAGCCGCACCTTGGCGTCCTCACCCTTGGTGCGGACGAGCTTGACGAACTCCTTGCGGCGCTCCTGGGTGAGCTCGGGCATCGTGACGCGAATGAGGGCGCCGTCGTTGGTCGGGTTCGCACCGAGGTTGGGCATCTCGCGGATCGCGTCTTCGATCGCCTTGAGCGCCGTCTTGTCGTAGGGCGTGATCACGATCGTGCGCGCCTCTGGATTCTGCATCGAGGCGAGCTGCTGCAGCGGCGTCGGAGTGCCGTAGTAGTCGACGAGCACCTTCTGGAACAGCTGCGGGTTGGCGCGGCCTGTGCGAACCGTCGCGAAGTCCTCCTTCGCGGCCTCCACGGCCCTGTCCATACGAGAGCTGGCATCTGTCAGGACGTCCGCGATCACGGTGACTCCATTCGTCGTTCGGTGCTGCAATGATTCTATCGGCCGGAGCCCTGAACGTCAGGCGGTGACGAGCGTGCCGATCTGCTCTCCGCGGAGGGCCGCCGTCACGTTGCCCGCAGGTTCCATCCCGAACACGCGCATGCTCATCCCGTTGTCCATGCAGAGGCTGAAAGCGGTCGAGTCGACCACCTTGAGGCCCTGCACGAGGGCGTCGGAGTAGGTGACATGGTCGAGCTTCGTCGCGGTCTCATCGACGCGCGGGTCGGCCGTGTAGACGCCGTCGACGCCGTTCTTCGCGACGAGCACCTCGTCGCAGCGGATCTCGAGCGCGCGCTGCGCCGCGACGGTGTCGGTGGAGAAGTACGGGAGTCCAGCGCCCGCGCCGAAGATGACGACGCGACCCTTCTCGAGATGGCGCTCCGCGCGCAGCGGGATATAGGGCTCGGCGACCTGACGCATGTCGATGGCCGACTGCACGCGTGTGGCTGCGCCCGCCTGCTCCAGGAAGTCCTGCAGCGCGAGCGCGTTCATGACGGTACCGAGCATGCCCATGTAGTCGGCGCGCGCTCTGTCCATTCCGTTCTGCGCGAGCTCCGCGCCGCGGAAGAAGTTGCCGCCGCCGACGACGATCGCGACCTCGACATCCGCTGTCGCCTCGGCGATCTCGCGGGCGATGTCGCTGACGACGCTGGGGTTGACCCCGAGCTGCCCTCCGCCGAATGCCTCACCCGACAGCTTCAGCAGCACCCGCCGCCTGTTGTTCTCGCCCACGTGCGTCCTCTCGGTTCAGTCCCTCGTTCTACGCTACCCGTGGCTCCGCGCTTTGGCTGGCCATCCGGGCAGAGTGAAGGGCTCGAGTCCGAAGACTCGAGCCCTTCAGCGATGTGCTTACGCGCCGACCTTGAACCGGACGAAACCGGTCACGGTGATGCCGGCATCCTGCGCGACCTTCGCGACGGACAGCTTGTTGTCCTTCGCGTAGTCCTGATCGAGCAGGGCGACCTGCTTGAAGAAGGCGTTGACACGACCCTCGACGATCTTCGGCAGGGCGGCCTCCGGCTTGCCCTCGTTGCGCGAGATCTCGGTGACGATCTCCCGCTCCTTCTCGACCTCGGCCGCGGGAACGTCGTCGCGCGACAGGTAGGACGGGTTGGCGAACGAGATGTGCTGCGCGATCGAGCGAGCAGTCTCGGCGTCCTCACCCGTGTAACCGACGATGACGCCGACCTGCGGCGGCAGGTCCTTGCTCGTCTTGTGCAGGTAGATCTGGAACGCGTCGGCGTGCACGGTGCCGATGCGGCGCAGTTCGACCTTCTCACCGATGATGGCGGCCTCATCCGAGATGAGGTCGGCCACCGTCTTGCCGTCGGCTTCGGTTGCTGTCGCCTGTCCTGAGCCTGTCGAAGCAGCCAGCGCGGCCTCGACCGTGTCGAGTCCGACCACGGCGTCCGCGATCTTGTCGGCGAGCGCGATGAAGCGGTCGTTCTTGGCGACGAAGTCGGTCTCGCAGGCGAGCTCGATCAGGGTGGCAACGCCATCCTGCTCGCGCGAGACGACGAGGCCCTCGCTCGTCGCGCGATCGGCACGCTTCGCGTTGCCCTTCGCGCCCTTCAGGCGAAGGATCTCGACGGCCTTCTCGACGTTGCCGTCAGCCTCCTCGAGCGCCTTCTTGGTGTCGACCATGCCCGTGCCGAGCTGCTCGCGCAGGGCCTTGATGTCGGCGATGGTGAAGTTGGCCACTGACGGCCCTCCTTGATGCTTGTGGTGGTTCGGTGTCTACGTGAGCGTCGAGGCTTACTCGGCCGCGGGGGCCTCGGCGACGGGCTCCTCGGCGACCGGCGCCGCGATCTCGGCGTCGATCTCTGCCGCGACCTCGGCAGCCGCAGCCTCTTCGGCCTGGCCCTGCTCGAGCAGTTCGCGCTCCCACTCGGCGAGAGGCTCTGCCTCGCCCGCCTCGGGGTTGTGCTTGGCCTGCAGGCCCTCGGCGGCGGCGTCGGCGATGATGCGCGTCAGCAGCGACACCGAACGGATGGCGTCGTCGTTGCCGGGAATCGGATACTGCAGGTCATCGGGGTCGACGTTCGTGTCGAGGATGCCGATCACGGGGATGCCGAGCTTCTTGGCCTCGTCGATGGCGAGGTGCTCGCGCTTGGCGTCGACGACCCACAGGGCGCTCGGCGTCTTCGAGAGGTTGCGGATGCCGCCCAGCGACTTGTGCAGCTTGCCCAGCTCGCGACGCTTGAGCAGCAGCTCCTTCTTGGTGAAGCCGCTCGCTGCCGGGTCCTCGTAGTTGAGCTCCTCGAGCTCCTTCATGCGGGCGAGGCGCTTCGAGACGGTCTGGAAGTTGGTCAGCAGACCACCCAGCCAGCGCTCGTTCACGTAGGGCTGGCCCACACGGGTCGCCTGCTCGGCGAGCACTTCCTGCGCCTGCTTCTTCGTGCCGACGAACAGGATGGTGCCGCCGTGGGCGACGGTCTCCTTGACGAAGTCGTACGCCTGGTCGATGTACGTCAGCGACTGCTGCAGGTCGATGATGTGGATGCCGCTGCGCTCGGTGAGAATGAAGCGCTTGACTTTCGGGTTCCAGCGACGGGTC
>JASGDS010000298.1:0-5001 GCA_047607025.1 Microbacterium sp. | reverse complement strand
GCAGCCGCTGCGCCTCGGCCAGCCGGGTACGGGCATCCGCGCCGATACAGCCGCGGTGACCGTTGATTAGGCTCGACGCCACGCCGATCGCGCGGTCGGCCGAATCGATGTCGTGCCTGACCGCGTCGATGGATGGCGCCGGGTTCGCCGCGCGCTCACGCGCCTTGTCCACCGCGGCATCCAGCGCCGCATTCGCCGCAGACAGGGTCGCGAGGTCGGTGAACGGGTCGGAGGGCGTACCGGGGGAGGGCAGGGCGGCGAGCGCCCCCTCGAGGTCGGCGATCGCGGCCGTCAATGCCGGCGTCGATGGGATGCCCCTGGCGGCGACGATGTCTCCGCGCGAATCTGCGATGACGTCGCGCAGTGTGGACTGCGCGCGCATCGCCTCGATCTCGAAGTCGTCGACGCCATCGGCGATCGAGCGGGCGCGGCGCACCGCCTCGGTCGCGGTCTCGAGCGCGAGGTTCGCCTCTTCGCTCTTGCGCCCGGCGCGGCGGCGCTCGGAGACATCGGCCGAGTGCAGTGCGAACTGAAGCAGCTGCTCCGCCTCGTCGGCGCTCGCTCGAATGCGCTGCAGCGCGGACTCCGAGTACAGCCCGTGCAGGTGCTCGATGGTCGCCCGTGTCTGCGGCAGCCGATCCTGCAGCTCGGCGACGTCTGCGCGCACCTTCTCGAGCACGGCCGGCGCCTGCCTGACCCGCTGGATGCGCTCGCGCAGGGCACCCGTCCGTTCGTCGAGCACGTCCTCGGCCCAGTCGCACAGCTGCACGATGCGGGCGTTGCGGGTGCGCAGCTCCTCCGGGGTGTCCGGGATCTCGTCGTGGTTCAGCTGGTGCAGCTGAAAGGCTTCCGCCATGTGCTTCTTGACTGCGTCGATGCCCTCGCGCAGATCCTTCGTCGCCGCCTCACCCAGCTCGGCGACCGCGAACGCGAGTTCGTCGGTCGTGGTGCGAATGCGCTCATCGGCGGTGACGAGCGCCGTCTGTGCCTTGTTCGCGAGGTCGGCATCCGCGGCGGCCTGCCGCTCCTGCTCCTCGCGCCTGCGCTTTCCCCAGAGACCAGCCATGACTCGATCCTAGGTCGCGAAAGCTATGGGCCTGCCACGAACAGGCTCAATCGACGCGCACCCCGATCGTCACGAAGCTCCCGTCGCTCGGCAGGTACGACGCCTCGACGAGCGAACCGGGCCGCACGCCTGGCAGCGCGACGGCGTCCAGCGGCATGTCTCGTTCCGCGTCGAAGGCGCTGCCGTCGGCTCGCGCGTGACCCGCAGATCGAGATGGATGACCGACCTGCCGTCGCGCACCTCGCCCTCCGACGCATCCCCATGCTGACGACCGACGCTTCACCCGCCACACGGTCGGGACGACGAAGATCGCGATCGGCGGGCCTCGCACCGCTCAGCAACTCGGCAGAGCGGTGCTGTCTGAGAGCGGGGGTGCAGTGCGGGCGGACGGTCGCGGTTGCACTGCGCGTCTGCTCCGAGACTGCGCGTGCCACGTGCTGTCTGCGAGCGGCGGCGCAGTGCGCGAGCGGCGGTGCTGTTCGGGCTATGCGGCGACGCGGGCCGGGCGACCACGGCGGGGGCGGTCGGCGGCGAGGGCGAGCTCGTGCTGCGGATGGTTCTGGATGAGCGATGCCGCGTGCTCGATGAAGCGCAGCTCGGCCTCGGCGGTGAACCGGACGGCGTCCTGCGCGAGGCGCGTGGGGAAGTCGGCGTCGGCGTCGGCGGGCAGGGCTGCCAGGCGCTCGGTGACGGCAGCGCGCTCGGTGACGATCACGGCCTGCACGTCGACGCCGGGCAGGGTCGCGGCGAGGGCGAGCTTCACGGCGAGCTCGTCGCGCACCGCGGCGCCACGTGCGATCGGTCGCGCCAGCCACGCTCCCGCCTCCTCGCGCCCGGCATTCGTCACGTGCCAGAACACGTGTCCTTCGCCATCCGAGGCACCGCGCACGACCATCCCGTCGCGTTCGAGTCGCTCGAGCGTATTGTAGATCTGCCCGACGTTGAGCGGTCGAATGCCGCCCGTGCGCCGCTCGAACTCGCTGCGCAGCTGATAGCCGTAGCAGGGCCCCTGGTCGAGGATGGCGAGAAGGCTCTGTCGGATGCTCACGCGCCCACGCTATTGCGCGCCCGGCGAGCGGTACGGGAGGCACGCGGGCCGTCGGGTAACCTGCCCGGATGAGCATCACGCCCCGAATCCACGTTCAGAGTGCGCCGGAAGGGGCGTGGGATCTGGGCCAGGAGCCTTTCCTCGCACCCGGAGATCAGATCGACTGGCACTATCGCCGCAAGGGATGGCGCGAGGGCGATTCGGGCAATATCGTGCCGATGCGTGTCGTCCGCGACGATGCGCGCGGTCTCGTCGCCTGGCTCGCCCCAGGCACCCGCATCGAGGACGCGGGAGGGCCGAACGGCGAGCACATCAGATTCGTGCCTCTCGAGGAGCGCTGGAAGGTGCAGCGCACGCGCATCCAGGAGCGCTGGTTCGGCGGCGGCATCCTGCGCATCGCGCCGGTGGGCAAGCCCTGGTCGGTGTGGCTGTTCCGCGATGGCGACGAGGCCTCCGGCTGGTACGTGAACCTCGAGAGCGCCCACCTGCGGTCGGGGAGCGCGCTCTATTCGGGTGACCACGTGCTGGATGTCTGGATCGAGCCGGATGGCACCATCCACATGAAGGACGAGGACGAGCTCGTCGCGGCCGTGGAACAGGGCAAGCTCACCGAGACCGAGGCCGACCAGATCCGCGCGAATGGCGAGGCGGCGATCGCATCGTTCCAGGCGGGCGACTGGCCCTTCGACGACGAGTGGTGGCACTGGCGGCCCGATCCGCAGTGGACGACGCCCGACCTCGCCTGGATCGACGAGCTCCCGGAGGCCACGCGCCCGCGCGAGCAGCACACCGTGACGGTGGAGGGGCGACTTTTCGAGCGAGAATAGTCAGGTGACAGAAACGTTCGTCGTGCCGCTCTGGGCCGACCTGCTCGGCGTGGGGCTCGGCGGTGTACAGGGCGCACTGTTCGCGGCCGGGTTCCAGGGGCAGCGCCGCCTCGACTGGCTCGGCGTCGCCATCATCGGCATCCTCATCGGCATGGGCGGCGGACTCATCCGCGACCTGTTGCTCGGCCTTCCGCCCGCGACACTGCAGTCGAACTGGTACCTCATCACCGCCGTCGGCGCCTCGCTCGTCGGGATGGCGCTGAGCGGGCTGCTCGCGCGCGTCAACGGGCTCATCGTCGGCCTCGACGCCGTCGTCATCGGCATGTTCGGCGCGTTCGGCACGAGCAAAGCTCTCGCGCTGGGCGTGCCAGAGGTGCCGGCCGTGTTCATCGGCGTCTGCGCGGCGGTGGGTGGAGGCATTCTGCGCGACGTCATCATGGGGCTGCCCGTCGCGGTGATGCACGTCGGCTCGCTGTACGCGATCGCCGCGGCGGCGGGATGCGTGTTCCTCGTCATCGCGCACGCCCTCGGCATGGCGATTCCGCTCGCCGCCCTCATCACGATCGTGCTCACCGCGCTCATCCGTCTGCTCGCCGTCGCCTTCGATCTGTCGCTGCCCGAGCAGCGCCGGCTGCACCGCCGCAAGATGGCCGCCGAGACCGGGCTCATCACGCTCCCCGAACTCTGAGCGTAAGAAGTCGCCGCTCGTGCGCACATTCAGGACATGAAGACGCGCACGGGAACTCTGCTCGGCGTCGGCGGCGTCGCTGCGGTGGCGTGCGTGGTCGTCGTCCTCGCGCTCATCACACGCCAGGGCGAGCACCCCACCCCGACCGCCATCCGCTTCAGCATGCAGCGCACGCTGTACGTCTCCGCCGACGACACGACCATCCGTACGACGATGGTCGATGCGGCAGACGTGCCCAAGACGTGAGGCCCTTCGACAGGCTCAGGACGGGCCCAGCCCCTTCGACAGGCTCAGGGACCTTGTCGTCACGAACGGGTAACATGAGCGGGTATGCCTGTGCTCGGCAGTGAGCACGGGACGATCGAGGAGTATCACGTGGCAAATCCGTTCGAGAAGCTGCTCCGTGCCGGCGAAGGGCGAATCCGCCGACAGCTGCAGCGAGTGGTGAACGCGGTCGGCGAACTCGAAGACGAGTACACGAAGCTGACCGATGAGGAGCTGCGAGGCGAGACCGCCGAGCTGCGCGGCAGGTACGAGAAGGGCGAGACGCTCGACCAGCTGATGCCTGAGGCGTTCGCCGCCGTGCGCGAGGCCGCCAAGCGCACGCTCGGCATGCGCGCCTACGACGTGCAGATCATGGGCGGTGCCGCCCTGCACCTCGGCAACATCGCTGAGATGAAGACCGGCGAGGGCAAGACGCTCGTCGCCACGTTCCCGGCATACCTCAACGCCATCGCGGGCGAGGGCGTGCACGTCGTCACCGTCAACGACTTCCTCGCCTCCTACCAGTCCGAACTCATGGGGCGTGTGTTCCGTGCGCTCGGGATGACGACGGGCACCATCGTCTCCGGCCAGACTCCCGCGGTGCGCCGCGAGCAGTACGCCCAGGACATCACCTACGGCACGAACAACGAGTTCGGCTTCGACTACCTGCGCGACAACATGGCCTGGCGCAAGGAGGACCTCGTGCAGCGGGGCCACTTCTATGCCATCGTCGACGAGGTCGACTCGATTCTCATCGACGAGGCGCGCACACCACTCATCATCTCCGGCCCCGCCTCGGGCGAGGCGAACCGCTGGTTCGCCGAGTTCGCGAAGCTCGCCCGCACCCTCGAGGAGGGCGTCGACTACGAGGTCGACCTGAAGAAGCGCACGGTCGGCGTGCTCGAGGATGGCATCGAGAAGGTCGAGGACTACCTCGGCATCGACAACCTGTACGAGTCGGCCAACACGCCGCTCATCTCCTTCCTCAACAACTCGATCAAGGCGAAGGCGCTGTTCAAGCGCGACACCGACTACGTCGTGATGAACGACGAGGTCATGATCGTCGACGAGCACACCGGCCGCATCCTTGTCGGCCGTCGCTACAACG
>JASGDS010000297.1:0-2915 GCA_047607025.1 Microbacterium sp. | reverse complement strand
CTTGATCAGCTGCCGCAGGTGCGCGCCGCCGAGTCCCGTCTCTCCCGTCTCGCCGGAGATGCGCTCGACCTTGCGCACGCCGCGGCTCTGATACTGGGCGCCGAACGACATCAGGGCCGCGCCGGCGATGGCCAGCGGAATTCCCGCGAGCAGCGACGGGTTCTGGAATGCGCCGACCAGCTGCTCGCCGACATCCGCACTCATCATCCCCACGCCAGAATCGTATCGAACACGGGCGCAGGTAGCCTGGAGGCATGGCCATCCTTCCCATTCGCATCTGGGGCGATCCGGTGCTGCACGCCCCAGCTTCCGCTGTCGACGAGATCACCGATGAGGTGCGCACGCTCGTGCGGGACATGTTCGAGACGATGGATGCCGCACCTGGCGTCGGACTCGCCGCTCCCCAGGTGGGTGTCGCGCTGCGCATCTACACCTACACCTATGGCGACGAGGCGGAGCCCTGGCGTGGCGTCATCATCAACCCCGAGCTGTGGATGGTGCCGACCGAGCCTGGCGATCCTGATGAGGAGACCGAGTCGGAGGGCTGCCTCTCATTCCCAGGCGAGCGATTCCCGCTGCGCCGCAGTGATCAGGTCGTGGTGACGGGCATCGATCTCGAGGGTGCGCCCGTGCGCATCGAGGCGACGGGATGGCGGGCGCGCATCATGCAGCACGAGTTCGATCACCTCAACGGCGTGATCTACGTCGACCGCATCTCGGATGGCGATTGGAAGACCGCGCAGAAGATCTCGAAGAAGCGCGGATGGGGTCGTCCAGGGGTCAGCTGGACCCCGGGGGTCGACGATCTCGACGCCTAGCGGTACCGTGTAGATGGGGGATGTGCTCTGCGTCTCCTCACGAGTGACCAACACGAAAGAGACACAACATGGCACGCCACCTCTCCTCCCGGGTGGCCTTGTTCGCAGCCGTCGCGGCCACTGCGGGCCTCGCGCTGACCGGCTGTTCGACGATCAGCACGCTGCTGAGCGGCGACTCGGACAAGGACACAGACACCACAACCACCACCGCGACCGACTCGCCGAGCGACGACGCTGCGAGCGACGACACGTCAACGGATGACACGTCGACCGACTCGGACACGACGAGCGTCTTCGACATCCACCCGGGCGACTGCGCATCAATGCCGCCCGAGGGCGACGTCGAGAACCTCGACCTGATCTCGTGTGACGAGCCGCACGACGTCGAGGTCTACTACGAGTTCAACATTCCTGAGGGCGATGGCACGTACCCGGGTGAAGACTCCGTGACCGAACAGGCTGATCAAGGCTGCTACGACGCGTTCGAGGACTTCATCGGCATCAGCTACGACGACTCGACGCTGTACTACAACTACTTCTACCCGACCGAGGACACCTGGACCGACACGTCGCTGCAGGATCGCCTCGTCTCGTGCCTCGTCTACCAGGTCGAGGACTACACGGACGCCAACTCCGACATCGTGCAGACGACCGGAACCCTCAAGGATTCGCAGCTCTGACGCTCGCGAGCATCAAGAACCCCCGCCCTGCTGGGCGGGGGTTCTTTGCTCCCCGGCTTGGACTCGAACCACGAACCTGCCGGTATGTATGTCCGAGATTCGGAGCAATGAGCGGGAGTCACATCTCACACGAATATCGTCGAGAAGCACCAGGTCAGTTGAGACTTATTGCAAAGATCAAGCTTGCTTCTCGTCGTACGACCTTACGCATTCAGACGCGGTGCCACAACTGGTTTCGCGCTGTTTCGCGTGAGTTCCCACCGCTAGACGTGAATGCGGGCACGGCCTCATGCGAGCACGAGGTTGAGCGCAAGACCAGGCGCCCGACGTTCCGCGGCGATCTGTTCGACGGCGACCAAGACGTCCATGGAGGGCGTGACCGTCCCCGATATGTAGGTGCGCAGCCGCGACCGCGAGTTCCCGAGCCGTGCCGCCAGTTCGGCCTGAGTCAGTCTGGTGCCGTAGTAGGCGTCGCGCAACCTGAGCTGGTAGTCCAAAGCCCGCGAGATACAGGCGGCCACCCAGTCGGCGAACTGGATGTTCACACTCACGGCACTGTCGATGTGCATCGGTGGCTCGACAATTCGCTTCATCTCATCGAACTGTGCACAGCGGCTGAACATGTGGGCGTACATGACGGGCATCCGCTGAACTCGATGTTTCTCGTTAACCTGGTCCATCATGACGAGCACGTTCTGATCGCGTTCATCGGCGTGGCGTGCGATTCGATTGAGAATCTCCTTCATCGCGGCAGCTTCACGCTCAACAGTATGGAGGTTCGTCTGCTTCGGCGTTCCGATCGGCTTCTCGTCTGCGTAGTAGAACAGACTGCCGCCCAGGCTGCGCAGCTTGCGCACGAGCCCGTTGAAGACGCGGAGCTGCTGCGGGTGACGGTGCAATGTTGATGTGCGGAACAGATCGGCGCCCTTGCGCTCCCACTGTGCCGGAGCCGACTCCGTAGCGAGCTCTGATGCGAAGAGGGTCCGCTTCGCCTCTGCGAACGCTTGACCGATGGGACGTGCCGAACCTTCCGGAACCACGAGGCCCGCGTATCCGAACGCAGGGCTGGTGTTGAACATAGGATGGTCCCGTGCGACGAACGCGCCGGTCTCACCGATCTCATCGATGTAGGCCAGCAGCATGCTTCGATTGTGCCAGGCCCCTACGACACGGAAGCCCGCGCTCGCGCGCGGGCTTCCCGGATTGGCGCTCAGAGGTCTATCGCACCCTCCGCTACCACGAACCAGCGTACTGCACGCTTCTGCAGGACGGAAGACCGCGTCGGCTGGCACAGTCAGTATCGGAAGCATCGCCTGGTCGTCGCCGTCAAAGAAGGTGCACCAGTAATCGGCCTTCGTGCGCTGCCACACAAAGAAGGGTTCGCGGATTCTGACTCATACTGAGTATTCGGTCTTGT
>JASGDS010000296.1:0-2694 GCA_047607025.1 Microbacterium sp. | reverse complement strand
GACGGTGCTGTGCGTCGGCATCGGGTTCTCGCTCTGGGCGGATGCCTCACGCGTGGATGACACGGCCGTGCTCGTGCAGATCGGCCCGTGGACGCTGTATGCCGGGGCGCTCTCCATCGGCTTCGCGACGGGCCTGCGCCTCGGCGCACTGTTCGCGCTCGCGCTCGTCTGCGGCGTGAGCACCGATGCGGCCGACCTCGTGCGCGCGAGCATCCAGCAGCTGCATCTGCCCTATCGCATCGGGTACACCGCGCTCGCCGCCTTCCGGTTCGTGCCGCGGCTCGGGTACGAGCTGCAGGTCATCAGGCAGGCGCACCGCGTGCGAGGCGACGACGCGGGGCGCGGCCCGATCGCGGCCGCTCGGCGCGGCTTCGGCGCGATCATTCCGCTGCTCGCAGGCGCCATCCGCCATGCCGAGCGAGTGGCACTGGCGATGGATGCCCGCGCCTTCGGCGCCCACCCGACCCGAACCGAACGACACCTCGTTCCCTGGCGCAGGCGGGATGGCGCGTTCGTCATCGCGTTCTGGTCGGCAGCGGCCATCCTGTTCGTCATCGGTCGGCCGTTCGGCTGACTCACTGCGCGTAGTCGGGTGCGGCGGGCAGGCCGAAGAAGTCCTCGAGCGTGTGGTAGCCGCCATCGTGGTAGACCTTCGCCAGTTCGACGCCGATGTAGCGCAGGTGCCACGGCTCGGGGTTGTAGCCGCTGATGTCGGTGTAGCCGTCCTCGTAGCGCACGATCCAGCCGTACTGCCAGGAGTTCTCGGCGAGCCAGTCGCCCTGCGCGGTTCCCGCGATGTCGTAGATCGTGCCGCAGTTGCCGTTCGCGCAGGCGACGACATCCGCCGCCAGCCCCGTCTGGTGCTCGCTGAACCCGGGACGGGCGCTGATCGCCTCTGCGCCGGCCTCGCCGAGCGCACCGACCTGGTTGTTGAAGGTGTCGACCTGCACCTGATAGGAGCGATATCCGCTCTGCAGGGCGATGTCGCCGGCGCCGGCCGCGCTGATCGCCGCCGAGAGCGTGTCGAGAGCATCGGCGGCATCCGGCCGCAGGCCGCCGCCGACGATGCTCGGCGTCTTGTCGGGCACCTTCACCTCTGGCGCGAAGTCGACGGGGTTGAGGGGGCGCGTCTTGTTCACGACGAACCAGGTGGTGGTGGGGTCGTCGAGCGCGATGCAGTCAGATCCTCCCGCCGCGGCCTCGCGGAACGCCTCGGCACCGCCGAACGCGGCGAGGTAGTCCGCGGTGTCGGTCACGTCGACGGATGCCGCGCTCGCGCAGGCGTCGGTGGGCGACTCGGTGGGGGCAGCGCCCGACTGCTGCGGCACGGGCAGCGCATCGATCCCCGGTGGCCGCTCGGCCACCGGCTGCGCGCTGTTCGTCGTCGTGTCCTCGCCCGCGGCCTGCGCGGAGTCGCCGCCATCCTGCCCCGTCAAGACCCCCAGTGCGACGACCGCACCGATGATCAGCACGCCGCCGGCGGCGACCGCGGCAGCGCGCGCGGGCACAGGGCGTCGTCGCCGCACGTGATGAGCGACCATGCCTCGGTGCACGGCGTAGCGGCCTCGGGTCATCAGTCCATTGTCGCCGAGGAGCCCCTGGGCAGGTGCTGACTCACCGCCGATCCGCAGGGTCTCGCCCTCGGGGTCACCTCGTGAAGGTCACGCCCCAGCGCGCCATGAAGTCCTCACCTGGCGCGAGCCAGACGAGGCCGTCTCCGCTGTTGAACGCATCGATCGGTGCCGTCATCGGCTCGACGGCGACCGCGTGGTCCACGCCGGGATAGGCGGTGGTCGTGTACACCTGCACCCAGTTGAAGCTCGCGTCCTGCCACAGGGTGACCGTGCGGCCATCCGGCGCCCGCAGCGTCGAGCGGACGAGGCCATCCTCATCGCGAGCGAGCTGTCCGAACGCCGTGTCGAAGTGCGCATCAGCCAGGCGCTGCCCGCCGCGGAGATCGCGATCGCCCGACACCTCGCTCTCGACGAGCGGCAGCAGGCGCTCATCCACCTCGAACCAGGTCGCGGCGGGAACGGTCAGCACGAGTTCGGCGGTGTCGGCGTCGCCGATCGTGAAGAAGGGGTGCGTGCCGATCGCGACGGGCGCATCGCCCTCGCCGATGTTGCGGATGGTGTGGGTCACCTCGATGCCGTCATCCGTGAGCTGGTACTGCACGCTCGTCTCGAGCGCGAAAGGATACCCGACCTGCGGAAAGACGGTCGCGCTGAGCACGGCGGCATCCGCCGTCTGCTCGATGTCATAGGGAGCGAACCGCAGCAGACCGTGGATCGCGGTGCCCTTGGCGGGCTCGGTGACGGCGAGCTGACGGGTCTCGCCGCGCTGCGTCCAGATGCCGTCCCTGATGCGGTTCGGCCATGGCACGAGCACGACGCCCGAACAGGACGGCGCCATCCTGCCGGCCGGGTAGGGCGGCACGATGTCGACGCCGCCGACGGTGAGGTGCCTCAGGCTCGCGCCGACCTCGCTCAGCTGCGCCGTGACCTCGCCGTTCGGCCCCTCCCGTCGAAGCTGAACCTGGGTGCCTGTCGGGTCGATCCGCGCGGTGCTCATTCGACCATTCTGCCGGATGCCTGGCCGCCAGACTGCGCAGCCACTCGCAGACCGCGCGTGCCACGCGCACCCTCGGAGCCCACATGCAACCTGAGAGCGGAGGTGCAGCCTGCGAGCCGAAGT
>JASGDS010000295.1:0-4061 GCA_047607025.1 Microbacterium sp. | reverse complement strand
TCGAGATGGAGGCGCTCACGGCCGTGACGGTCGCCGCGCTCGCGGTGGTCGACATGCTCAAGGGCATCGACCGCACGGTCGAGATCGTGCACGCCCGCATCACGGCGAAGAGCGGCGGACGCTCGGGCGACTGGGTGCGCCCATGATCACCGTGCGCTACTTCGCCGCGGCGGAGGAGGCGGCAGGTCGCCCCGAGGAGTCGCGGGAGGAGAGGACCCTGGACGCCCTGAGAGCGGCGGTCGTCGCCGACCATCCGGCGCTCGGCGCCATCCTGCCGCGCTGCTCGGTGCTCGTCGACGGTTCGCGTCACGACGCAGACGTGTCGCTCGCGCAGGTGCGCACCATCGACATCCTGCCGCCCTTCGCCGGGGGCTGAGGCGCTCGCACACGCGTAGCCTGGAGACATGACCCCGCCCCTCACCGATACGCACGGACGCGTGCACCGCGACATGCGGGTGTCGGTGACCGACCGATGCTCGCTTCGCTGCACCTACTGCATGCCGGAGCAGGGCATGGAGTGGCTCGCCCGCGAAGGCATCATGACCGCCGGTGAGATCGAGCGCGCGGCGCGGGTGGCGGCGGAGGCCGGCATCACGACGTTCCGGCTGACGGGCGGTGAGCCGCTGCTGCGGCGCGACATCGTCGACATCGTGCGCCGGCTCGCGGCGCTGCGCGGCCCGGACGGCCCGGTGCGCGTCGCCATGACGACGAACGGCATTCGTCTGGGCGAGTTCCTTTCGGACCTCATCGACGCGGGTCTTCACCGCCTCAACATCTCCATCGACACGCTCGATCGGCAGAAGTTCCGCGACCTCACTCGTCGCGACCGGCTCGACGACGTGCTGGCGGGCATCCGTGCGGCGGCCGCCTCGCCCCTGCGACCGCTCAAGCTCAATGCCGTCGCCATGCGCGACGTCAACGACACCGAGCTTGTCGACCTCGTCGAGTTCGCCATCGCCCACGACGCTCAGCTGCGGTTCATCGAGCAGATGCCGCTGGACGCCGGGCACACGTGGGACCGCTCGCGCCTGGTCACGCGCGACGAGATCCTCGAGTCGCTCTCGGCCAGGTGGGATCTGGAGCCGATTCCCGGCCGCGGGGGAGCACCCGCCGAGACCTGGCGACTGGATGGCGGCCCGCACACGGTGGGCGTCATCGCGTCGGTCACCGCGCCGTTCTGCGGCGCGTGCGACCGGCTGCGGCTGACGGCCGACGGGCAGCTGCGCAACTGCCTGTTCTCACTCACCGAGTTCGACCTGCTACCCGTGCTGCGCGCCGGCCATCCGGCCGATGCCGAGGCCGCGGAGGTCGACCGCGTGATGCGCAACTGCGTGGCGAGAAAGCTGCCGGGTCACGCGATCAACGACCCCTCGTTCCTGCAGCCGGCTCGCGGCATGAACGCCATCGGCGGCTGATCAGGCGTCGGCGATCAACCGCTTGCCGCTCAGGAGGGACGTCTCCCGGTGGTAACCGAGCGGGTCGTAGAACGAGAACACGCGCGCATTCGTGTCGCGCACCATGAGCATCACCTTGGGGCAGCCCAGCGCGATCAGCCGCTGCTCCGCCTCCGTGACGAGCCGGCGGCCGATGCCCTCGCCTCGGCGCTCAGGAGAGGTCGCCAGGTAGTACAGCCATCCGCGATGCCCGTCGTACCCGGCCATGACCGAGCCGACGATCGCATCGTCGTCAGCGACCAGCAGCAGCTCAGGCCAGACGCCGCGTGCCCGCTCGATGTCCTTGCGCGGGTCGTTCCATTCGCGAACGAGCCCGGTGTCCCGCCAGAGCGCGATCACCGCATCCACATCGGCATCGACGAGAGTGCGGATGGCGATGCTCATGACGGCGCCCGCAGGTGACAGGCGACCCGCGCCTCGAGGCTGCGGCGCACGGCATCCCACTCGTTCTCGATGACGGAGAACACGACGGTGTCGCGCACATGGCCGTCCTCGAAGATCTTGTGGTTGCGCAGCACGCCATCCTGCTTCGCACCGAGCCTCGCGACCGCCGCACGCGATTGATGGTTGTGCCAGTGCGTGCGGAACTCGACAGCGATGCAGGCGAGCTCGTCGAAGGCACGGCCGAGCAGCAGCAGTTTGGCGGCCGGGTTGACGCCCGTGCCCTGCGCCTCGCGCCCCATCCAGGTCGATCCGATCTCCAGGCGCAGGTTCGCCGGATCCAGGTTGAGGTAGGTCGTCATGCCGACCGCGCGCTCGCGGCGGACGTCCACGATTGCCCAGCTCGCGATCTCGCCGGCCTCGTGTCGCGCGATGCGCGCGTCGATCTCCGATGCCATCTGATCGGGCGAGGGGATGTGCGTGTACCAGGTGCGCCAGATCTCACCCGGCGTCACGGCGGAGACGAGATCGTCGTGGTGCGCGCGGGCGAGCGGCTCGAGCCGCACGAGGTCGTTCTCGAGCAGGGGGTTCGCGGCGAAGTCCATACCGCAACCGTAGGCTCGAATCATGGCGACTCCCGACTTCATCCTGGCGCTGCGCGAGAAGATCGGCCGAGACCTGCTGTGGCTGATCGGCGTGACCGCGGTCGTGCTGCGCGGTGAGGGCGAGGATGCCGAGGTGCTGCTGGTGCGCCGAAGCGACAACGGCAGGGTGACGCCGGTGACGGGCATCGTCGACCCGGGGGAGGAGCCGGCGGCCGCGGCCATCCGCGAGGTGCGAGAAGAGGCGGATGTCACGGCGGTGGCCGAGAGCCTCGCCTGGGTGCACTCGACGCCCGAGATGACCTTCCCGAATGGCGACCGGTGCCAGTTCCTCGACCTCACCTTCCGGTGCACGTACGTCGCTGGTGCCCCTGCGCCCGCGGATGGCGAGAACACCGACGCGTTCTGGCGCCGCCTATCGGACCTCGCCGACCTCGACCCCGAGATGCGCGCCCGCATCTCCACCGCCCTCGCGCCCCCGCCCGCCCCGGCTCGCTTCGAGCCCTGACCCCGCTCGCCGCGAAAGGCCGCTTTCGCGGCGAGCGGCTGGGGGCAGCGGGCGTCTCGGCGGGAACCGGGCGTCTCGTCGGGAACTGGGCTTCTCGTGCGGGAGTCAGGGTTCAGGGGAGGAGGGGTGCAACCAGGGGGTAGCCGACGAAGGCGAAGGTGTCGATCAGGGCGTGGGCCATCACCAGCGGCATCACCCGGCCCCAGCGGCGGTAGCACCAGGCGAAGACGACGCCCATGACGAAGTTGCCGATGATCGACCCGAACCCCTGATAGGCGTGGTACGAGGCGCGCAGCAGCGAGATGGCGAGGATGATCGTCCAGTCGCTCCAGCCGATGCGGCGCAGCCGATCGAAGAGGTAGCCGTTGAGGATGACCTCCTCCAGCAGCCCCGCGCGCACCGCCGAGAGCACAAGGATCGGAATGAGGTACGCCTGGATGCCGCTCGAGGCCTGCACCTCGACCGTGATACCGACCAGGCGCCCCACGACGTACAGTCCGAGGCCGGGCACGCCGATGACGACCAGCAGCAGCGCTGCCCGCCCGAGGTCGCCCCCCAAGCGCGAGAATTCGAGCCCGATCCGCCGCAGCGCACTGCGCCCAGGCTCCCAGAGCAGATAGACCACGAGCGCCACGAGCGCGAGGTCGAAGAAGATGTCGAGCACGCGATAGATGACATCCCACACCGCAACGGACGACAGCGTGCTGTTGAGCCCCGTGGACTGCTGCGACAGCGGCTCTGGCGCCAGCAGCGAGCGCACGAGCGACAGCAGGGCGTAGACGGCGGACTTGCCGAGCGTCAGCGCCAGCACGATGCCGATCTCCCACCACAGCCGGGTGCGCGGGGGCGGGGCGGATGGCGATGTCACCCGTCGAGAATGCCAGAGAAAGCTATGAGCGGTCCACCTGCGCAGATTGGTCAATGGGCGGCGAATCGCGTTAAGGGTCTGTAACGGTTCGGCGGAAGATTTGGCGCAGAGCGCCCGGCGATCTAGTGGATTGTTGCGGCTAATATTGTGGGTATAGGTGTCGGAGTTTGATTCGGGCGTCGGTGGTCGTGAATTGCCAGTTGACTTGCCGCTGGTCGGTGTTGGTCGCTTGCTGCCAGGCGGTGAGT
>JASGDS010000294.1:0-5119 GCA_047607025.1 Microbacterium sp. | reverse complement strand
TCGCCCGACGGCGGGCACCTGCACGCGGCGGGCGAGCGACGAGAGCGCGTCTGGCAGCCCGTCGCCCGTACGCACGTCGACGACGACGCTGCGCAGCTCGGCGGTGAGTTCGCCGTGCCCGAGCGTCGAGACGCGGGCGAGCGAGTCGAAGATGCCCTCGCCCGCCGCGAGGCACAGGGCCAGGAAGTCGAGCACGGTCGGCAACTCCTCCGCGATGCGCGCCGAGCGCGCCTTCGCCCGCACCGAGAGCAGCAGATCGCTGCCGGCGAGCCCGGCGAGGGCGAGCACGAGCGGCAGGATGAGCGAGCGCCCCGTCCACAGACCGGCAACGGCCAGCACGATGACGAGCAGGATGCCCGTGGCGAAGCCGATAAGGCCGGCCGCCAGCTGACGCCCGCGGAACGCGATGAGGTCGAGCGAGCTGCCCGCCTGCGCGAGCCGCCTGGTGACGCCATCCGACCCGCCGAGCAACGAGACGGCACGAGACTGCGCCGCCCGCCAGATGGCGGCCAGCGCACCCGCGATCGCATCGCCCGGGTCGGTGACCGCCGTGAGCACCGTCGTGCCCTGCGCGTCGGTGACATCACGCAGATAGGGCGCGACCCTGCGCGCGAGGGTGGGGGCGCCGACGCGCGGGATGAGCATCAGCAGCACCCACGCGCCGAGGCCGAACGCCCCGCCCAGCAGCACGGCGGTCGCGGCATCCGTCAGCCAGATCACGCGAACCACCTCCGCGGCTGCGGCAGGCGACCGATGCGCAGCATGGCGCGATAGGCGATGAGCGAGACGACGGCGCCGGCCAGCAGCAGCATCATCCCCTCCGGGCTCGAATAGGCGGCTGCGCCCTCGGGCCGCATCGCGAGCATGGCGACGATGACCCACGGCGCGACGACGCCGAGCACCGCCGCCCCGCGCGTCCACGACTGACGCGACTCCACCTCGCTGCGCAGCGCGGCGTCGGCGCGCACCGACGCCGACAGCGCCCGCAGCACCGGGGTCAGCTCGGTGCCGCCGACCTGCCTGGCCATGCGCAGCGTCTCGACGATGCGGTCGGCCATCGGGTCGGCCAGCGCCGACTTCAGGCGGTCGGATGCCGAGTCGAAGTGGCCGGATGCCGTCATGTCGCGCTCGAACCCGGCGAACGCGCCGCGGATGGCCGGCGGCGCGGACCGCGCAAGCGACGCGATGGCGTCGGGCAGCGCCATCCCGCTACGCACCGACGCGATGAGCAGGTCACAGACATCCGGCCACAGCGATCGCCGCGCGCGCTGCAGCTTCACCGCCCGCGACCGCAGCCAGACGACGGGCGCCGCCGCGCCGGCGATGGCCGCGAGCACGGCGAGCGGCAGCACCCCGGTGACGAGCCACACGAGCGCGCACGCGACGAGGCAGACGGCGACGCAGGCGAACGGCAGCACCCGCGGGTTGAGGTGCGCGAAGCCAGCCGACTCGAGCAGCCGCCCGCCGCGACCCCGCTCGGTGCGGGGCGCGCGGGGGCGGCTCGGCCACCAGATCGGTGCGAGCAGGAGCAGCAGGCCAGATGCGAGCATCGCGCCGAGCAGCAGGGTCACCGCCATCGCTCCCCCGTCCGGTACACGTCGCGCACCTCGGGCACGCCACCCTCGAGCCGCCCGGTGGGCGCGATGATCTCCTGCACGCGCCGGCGGCCATCCTGCGCCCGCTGGCAGTGCACGACGAGGTCGACGCTGGCCGCGATCGCCGGCACGACGAAGCCGCGGTCGATGTTGCGCCCCGCCAGCAGCGGCAGCGCGGCGAGCTTGTCGAGCGCATCGCGCGCCGAGTTGGCGTGGATGGTCGCAGCCGCCGGAATGCCGGTGTTGAGCGCCAGCACGAGGTCGAGCGCCTCGGCGTCGCGCACCTCGCCGACGACCAGCCGATCGGGTCGCATGCGCAGCGCCTCCTTCACGAGGCGCCGTAGGGTGATCTCGCCCGTGCCCTCCAGCGATGGCTGGCGACCCTGCAGTGCCACGATGTCCGGCGCATCCACCCCCAGCTCGAACGTCTCCTCGACCGTGACGATGCGGTGCGCGGGCGGGCAGGCGCCGATGAGCGCCCCGAGCATCGTCGTCTTGCCCGCATGGGTCGCGCCGGAGACGAGCACGCTCTTCCCGCCGCACATCGCATCGCTCAGGATGGCCTCGGCCTCGGGGGCGAGAGAGCCGACCTGAACGAGTGCGTCGAGCGTGCGCACCGTGGGCAAGAACTTCCTGATGTTCACTGCCCACGCACCGCGAGCGATGCCCGCCAGCACGACATGCAGACGCGAGCCATCCGGCAGAGCGGCGTCGACGAACGGCTGCGACAGGTCGATGCGACGACCGGTGGCATGCAGCATCCGTTCGACGAGGTCGCGCACAGCCTGCTCCGTCAGCTCCAACGGAAGCCGCTCGGCGACGCCGGCGCGAGCGCAGAAGATGCGGTCGGGGGCGTTGATCCAGATCTCCTCGATGCCGGGATCATCGAGGTAGGGCTGCAGCGCGCCGAACCCCGTCACATGCGCGAGCACCTCGCGCACCGCCTGCTGCTCGTCGTCGACGAGGGCGAGCCCGCGCGCGAGCGCGAGGTCGTTGTGACGCCTGACCTCGGCCTGTGCGAGGCGCCGCACGACGTCAGGGGTCTGCGTCGGGTCGGTCTGCGCGCTGCGCAGCCGATCGCGCACGCGATCGGCGACATCCAGCACAACGGGGCTCATGCACCGAGCCTGACAGAAACCGCAGACCCGCGTAAAAGTTATCCACAGGCCGGGCTGAAGGCCCCCTGTAAACACGTTTACGTCAAAAGATTTACAGCGGCGCGAGCGCCGTGGTGAACTGTCGCAACAACGAGGTTCCCCGGCTCCCGCGCCGCGCCAGACGAGGAGGTCATTCTGAACCCGCCGCACCCCTGCACCCGGTCGCTGCCGGAGGCGGCGCCGATCTCCGATCCTGCCGTGCAGCGCGGCAGGTCGCGCGAAGCCGTGCGCTGCCTCGAGGCGATTGCATGACCCGCGCAGTGACCATCCGCGACATCGCCGCCGAGGCGCAGGTCTCGGTCGCGACCGTCTCAAACGCGATGAATCGGCCGGGGCGCGTCTCGGCGCCCACGCGCGAGAAGGTGCTGGAGGTCGCCGACCGACTGGGGTACGTACCGCCGGCGATCGCCCACCAGCGCGCCCGCACGCACCGCAAGCGCATCGGCATCATCGCGCCGTTCGGCGCCTACGGTTCGTACGCCGAGCGGTTGAAGGGCGTGCTGGGCGTCGTCACGGCCGACCGGATGGAGGCGCTCGTCTTCGACCATCCGTCCGCCAGCCGCTCGCCCTCGCCCCGACTGGCATCCCTGCCGTTCTCGGCCGACCTCGACGGACTGATCATCATGGGCGTGCCCGTCGACACGGGGCTCTCGGCGCGCATCCTCGATCGCGAGCTGCCCACCGTGCTCATCGACTCCGGCCATCCGCAGCTGACATCGGTCGTCCTCGACGAGACGTACGGCGCGAAGCTCGCCGCCGATCACCTCGTGGCGCGGGGATTCGAGCGGTTCGTGTACGTCACGGAGGGCCAGGTGTCGAACGACTACATCTCACAGGGCAAGAAGCGACTCTCGGGCTTTCTGCGCGCCCTGGAGGAGCACGGCGTGCCAGAGGACCGCATCCAGCGCATCACCGCGCGTTCGGGCGATGTGAAGGCGGGCTCCGCTGCCGCCGAGGTGATCGCCGCGCGTTCCCGCTCGCATCGCGTCGGCGTGCTCGCGGGGCACGATGTGCTCGCGTCCGGCGTGCTGGCAGGGCTGCGATCGGATGGCACCGCCGTGCCCGAGCGGGTCGGCGTGATGGGGTGGGACGGAGGCGATCTCGTCGAGGCGCTCGGGCTCACGACCATCCGCCAGCCGCTCGTCGAGTCGGGACGCCTCGGCGCCGAACGGCTCATCGCGCAGGTGAACGACCCGGAGGCTCCCATCGAGCGCGTCGTGCTGCGCCCTTCGCTGCGCACGGGGCTCACGACATGACGGCGCTCGACGACCTGCTCACTGCGGTGCGGGCATCCGCCGAGCCCGCCGAGGTCTCGCCTCAGTTCGCGCCAAAGGCCGATGTGGGCGCGTGGCTCGCATCTGTGGCGGCGGCGCGTGCGGCCGCCGACGCGCGCGCAGTTCGGCACCGGGTGATCGTGGATGCGGCATCCGAGCGACTGTTCGGCACGTCGATCGATGCACTGCTTCCCCCCTCGCCTGAGCTGGAGCGGTTCACGCTCACGGTGGCTGTGCCCGGGCCGGTGCAGCTGGGGGATGTCGTGCCCGCGCTGACCGGTGTCGCGCCCGTGGGTCCCGAATGGTACGCCGCCGAGACGGCGGTGACGGTGCAGGTCACGGCTCCGGTGTCGCCCACCGCCGCGGTCGTGCGGCTGCACGGCGGCGCTTACTGGATGGGCGGCGGCGGTGTGTCAGAACGCATCGACCGTGCACTTCTCGAGCAGATCGCCGTGACGGCGAACGCCGCCGTGCTCGACGTCGACAACCGCCTCGCGCCCGAGCATCCCTACCCCGCCGCGATCGTCGACGCGCTGTGCGTGCTCGACGCCGCGCGCGCGGGGGCGGCCGGGTTCGTGCCCTCTGCGGTGGCGCTCGCCGGCACCTCGTCCGGGGCGGGCGCGGTGACGCTCGCCGCGTGTGCCGACGCCCTCCGGCCATCCGCGCCGCTCGCCGCGCTCGCGCTGATCGTGCCATCCGTTCTGCTGTCGGATGGCCCGTCGTCGCTGCGCGACGACCCGGCGGCGTGGGCGGCCAGGCAGGATCTGCTGCGCAGCTACCTCGGCGACATCGACCCCGCAGATCCCTGGGTCTCGCCCGCCGTGCTGCCCGAGCTGCCCGGCATGCCGCCGACGTTCGCGGCCATTGCAGAGTTCGACGAGGTCGCCGCCGGCGGGCCGCAGCTCGCCGCCGCCATCCCGGGCGCCGAGTCGCGCACCTACCCCATGACCCACACGACGGCCCCGCCCGCAGTCGAGGCCCAAGTCGTCCAGGACACGGCTCGGTTCCTCGCCCGTCACCTCCTCCCCTGACCCGCCGACACCTGTCGGGAGAGTCGACACTTGTCGGGCCGAAACCCGGGATTCGGCCCGAC
>JASGDS010000293.1:0-7768 GCA_047607025.1 Microbacterium sp. | reverse complement strand
GTCAAATCTCCATTCTCACAGTCTTGGGCTGAGCTTTCTGGCAGGATGGGGGAAAGCAGACCCAATCAGCGCGGGAGGGCATCGTGAGCCTCAGTGTCAGCAAGAAGCAGAAGAAGCAGCTGAAGCAGCTGCAGCGGTCGGCAACGGACCTGTGGCAGGAGCAGCGCCGCGTTGCCGCCGAGGCAGCGGACATCGCGCGCGACGCGGGCGCCCAGCTGCAGACCTTCGGTCGTCACCAGGTCGCGCCGGCGCTCGAGGAGAAGTATCACGAGCACCTCGAGCCGTACGTCGATCGGGCTCGCCCCTACGTCGATCGCGGCGTGAAGGCGTCCAAGGGCCTCCTCGACGGCGTCGTCATTCCCACAGTGTCGAAGGCCGCGAGCCGTGCGTCGAAGGCCTGGGATGCCACGGCCGATCAGCGTGCGGTGCTCGCCGAGCGCATCGGCATCGCCGAGCCCGTCGTCGTGGCGAAGAAGAAGTCGAAGGCGGGCCCCGTGCTCGCCGTCATCCTCGGTGCAGCCGCCGCGGCCGCCGTGCTCTACGTCGCGTGGAAGGCGCTGCGTGCGGACGACGAGCTGTGGGTGGCAGACGACCCGCTGGCGTCCGACTCCTGAGCCTCAGACCAGGAGGGCTGCCAGGCGCGCGACCGCAAAGGCGTAGCCCTGGATTCCTGCGCCGACGATGACCGCGCTGGCGATGTCGGACAGGTAGGAGTGGTGCCTGAACTCCTCGCGTGCGTGCACGTTGGAGATGTGCACCTCGATGAAGGGCAGGTCGACGGCGACGAGTGCGTCGCGGATGGCCACCGAGGTGTGCGTGTAGGCGCCCGCGTTGATCACGATGCCCGTGCAGTCTCCGCGTGCCGCGTGGATGGCATTCACGATCTCGCCCTCATGGTTCGACTGCACATCCCGCAGCTCGAGGTCGTACTCGCTCGCCGTGCGCTCGGCGAGCACCACCGCGTCGGCCAGCGTGTCGGTGCCGTAGATCTCGGGTTCGCGCGTGCCGAGCATGTTGAGGTTCGGTCCGTTGACGAGCAGGATGCGGCGTGTCATAGAGCCGAGTCTGCCATCTTCAGGCCGATCCCCACGAGCGACGTGCGTTCGATGCTGCGCACGCGCTCAAGCGGAATCCAGTCGGCCATATCGGTCGACCCGTCGATCTCGTAGGCGAGTGAGCCCCCGGTGATCGTCGCGCGGTAGATGATGCGCAGCGCCTGCTGGTCGACGTTCGTCGGCTTGAAGCGCTTGCGCGCGGGGATCACGAACGAGTCGATTCCGAGCAGTTCGCCGACCGCCACCTCGTAGCCCGTCTCCTCGCGCACCTCCCGCTTGACGGTCTGCTCCGGGTGCTCACCCGGCTCCATGCCTCCGCCGGGCAGCGTCCATGCGGGGCGCTTGCCGTCGATCCAGCGGGAGAGCAGCACTCGACCCGCCTCATCCGTGATGATCGCGTATGCAGCCACTCGCAGGTCCATCCGGTCAGCCTACCCGGCGGTGTGGCGGGGCTACTCGGAGTCGAGGACGACGCCACCGGCCGAAAGGTCGACCGTGATCGTTCCTGTGGAGCCCTCGGAGGGGCGCAGCCTGTTGTCGAGGTCGCCACCGTCGACGTTCGACTGCACGTCGTAGGTTCCCTCAGGCACCGTGAGCGCGAGGTGCCCCGCCGAGACATCGATGTCGATGTCGGATGGCGCGGAGCCTGCGAACGTGGACGTGACATATCCGGCCGAGATGTCGAAACTCGCACTCGTCGACACGTCGGCGTTGACCTCGGCGTTTCCTGCCGACACTCCGAGACCGAGCGACGTCACCTCGCCTCGCAGCTCGAAGTTGCCCGCGGAGACGTCGACGTTCATGTCGCCGAAGCCTCCCCACACCTCGAGCGAGCCCGCGGTGAGGCTGAGATCGGTGTCGAGGGAGCCCTGGAGGCTCGTCGGCAGCGTCAGCGTGACGCTTTCGTCAGGGCCCCACCAGTCGCCGAAGGAGATGCCATCCGACCAGGGGTTGTCACGCGAGACGGTCAGCTCGCTGCCGTCGCGCTGCAGCGACCATCCGCCACGCGAATCGGTGATGTCGAGGGTCGCCTCATCGACGTCGCCGAACTCGATCACGAACGACGAGGCCTCCGCATCGACGTCGAGCGAGTCGATGCCCGAGGCGGCGACCGTCTGCACGTCATTGACGCGCTCGGGCGCGACCGCGCGGGCGACGATGCCGACGACGCCGGCAGCGACGGAGATGAACAGGATGACCGCCCCCGTGATGGCGGTGAGGATGGCGATCGTCTTCGCTGCGCCGCCCGGGCGCGGTGCGGGTGGCTCGGCACCGGCCCCTGTTGCCTGTCCTGAGCCTGTCGAAGGGCCTGTCGAAGGGTCTGGCGGGGTGAGCGTGGTGGTGTCGGTCATGATGCTGCTCCGTTCTGCGGAAGGCCGGAATTCTCGATGTGGGCGAGGGTGGCGAGCACGCGCCTGTTGCCCTGGTCATCCGGCTCGAGGCCGAGCTTCTGGAAGATGGCGGTGACGTACTTCTCCACGCTCGCCTCCGAGACGAACAGGATGCCGGCGATCGCCTGATTGGATCGGCCCTCGGCGATGAGCGCGAGGGTTGCCCGCTCGCGTTCGGTGAGCCGCGCCATCCGCTCGTCTCGCGTGCGACGAGACAGCAGCTGAGCGACGACCTCGGGATCGAGCACGGTTGCGCCCCGCGCGATGCGGGTGACGGTGTCGACGAACTCGTCGACGTCGGCGACGCGGTCCTTCAGCAGGTAGCCGAAGGCACCGCCCTGTGCTGCGATGAGGTCGGCGGCGTAGCGCTCCTCAACGTACTGCGAGAGCACGAGGACGGGCAGCTGCGGCCGCTGCCGGCGCAGGGCGAGTGCGGCCCGGATGCCCTCGTCGGTGAACGTGGGCGGCAGTCTTACGTCGAGGATGCACAGCTCGGGAGCGGTCACGTCGACCGTCTGGGTGAGCTCGGTCACGTCGGGGAGGGCGGCGACCACCTCGAAGCCGGAGTCTTCGAGCAGTCTCACCAGGCCCTCGCGGAGGAGGACCGAATCTTCGGCGATCAGAACCTTCATGACTCCCCCCTCGCTGCAATGATCGAGAACGCCGACCGATTGATGCTGGCCTCGGCGATCAGGACGCGCAAGGCACGCTCACCTCCAGGGCGGTCGGGCCGCCGGCAGGGCTCTCGAGGCGAACGGTGCCGCCGGCCGAGAGCACGCGGCTCGAGATTCCGTCGAGGCCGCCGCCCGGTGTCACAACGGCTCCTCCGATGCCATTGTCTTCGACGCGGGCCCAGAGGGTGTTGTCCTCGACGCGCTTGCGCACGGTGACGCGTGCCTGGGATGCCCGCGAGTGCTTGGCGGCGTTGGTGAGCGACTCGGCGATCGCGAAGTACACGGCCGCCTCGGTGTCGCGGCTGCAGCGACCATCCATGCGCACGTCGAGCTGCACAGGAATGTGACTGCGGCCGGCGAGCGCGGAGAGCGCCGCGTCGAGGCCGCGATCGTCGAGCACCGAGGCGTGGATGCCGCGGGCCAGCTGTCGCAGTTCGGTGATGGCGGCCTTCGTGGAGGTGTGCGCCTCGTCGATCAGCTCGCGCGCGGCGTCAGGGTCGGTGTCGAGCTTCTGCTTGGCAAGGCCCAGCGTCATGCCGACGGAGACGAGTCGGGGCTGGACGCCGTCGTGCAGGTCGCGCTCGATGCGCGTGCGCTCGACATCGGCCGCGCGCACGGCGCCCTCGCGCTGCTGAGAGGACGCACGCGCCTGCTCGGCGGATGCCCGTGCGGCGGCGGCGAGCTGCGCCTCGCGTGAGGGAACCATGATGGCCCTCGTGACGATCCAGGTCAGCGCGGCGAGGGCGATGAGCCCCACGAGTGAAACCACGACGCCGCCGATGCCCCAGAGAATGCCCCACGAGCTGCTGATGTGGATGCCGAGCAGCCAGCGTCCGCCATCCTCGGTGTACAGCGGGGAGAAGAGCACATCGAGCGAGTCGACGAACACGCCGATGAAGAAGAAGGCGACCCAGCCGAGGGCGGTGGTGGCGGCGAGGCTCGCGATCGCCCGCCACATGCGGGGGTCGATCGTCTGCCGCAGCAACGAGGTGATCCATCCGGCGAAGCCCGGCTTGACTCGACGAACCGGAGCGAGCGGCTCGAGTCCGAATCCATGCAGCCCCTCGACCCTGGCAGTCTCGAGCCATCCCGTCGCATACAGGCAGTAGACGAAGCCGACGAGAACCAGCAGGCCGAAGCCGATGGCGAAGAGCAGGGTGACCCCGCTGGCCAGCAGCGAGAACAGGGAGGCGAAGATGATGATGCCGCCGATGCCCACCGCGATGAGGTGCAGTATCTGCAGCCCGACGCGCCCCGGGGTGAGTCGCGAGACTCGGGGGGCGCAGAGCGCTGTGTCTGTGGTCATGCATCCAAGCTATGCGCCCGCTCGCCGCGGCACAGCCCTGTCATCCCGAGGCGTCGTTCGGGGTTTCCGTAACACCGCTCAGAGACTGGCGACGTAGGCCGACCATCCGCCATCGAGCAGGGCGAAGCCGCGGGTGAGGAAGGCTCGGGGCTCGGGGTCGGCGCTGGCGAGCAGCGGGATGTCGACCGCGCAGCGCGCGTATGCGCGGATCTCCGGCGTCGCCTCGGCGAGCCCCAGTTCGTCGGCGATGGCCGATGCCAGCTCGGTGGCGTGGTTCAGCCACATGCGCTGCTCGTACTCGCGCAGCGAAGTCGTCTCCGAGATCAGGGTGCGGAAGCGCTGCATCTGGTCGGCGTAGTCCGCCTCGTCGTCCATTCCGTCCTTGAAGAAGCCGAGAAGAGCGGTCGAGACGCTGGTGCCGCTCACCCGCTCGCGCACGGCAGCGATCATCGCATCACGCCGTTCGTCGTCTTCGTCGAAGACGAGCGCCTCCTTCTGGGGGAAGTGCGCGAAGACCGTCGTCGGCGAGACGTCGGCATGCTCGGCGACCTCGCGCACACTCACGGCGTCGAAGCCGCGCTCCGCGAACAGCTCCATGGCAGCCTCGCTGATCGCGTGCCTCGTCGCTGCCTTCTTGCGCTCGCGGCGTCCGGGCCCATCCGTCATGGCTCGATCCTATCGAACCAAACCTGGTTTGACACCGAAACTGGTATTGGTACACTTCTGGAGTGACTTCACCCAATCAGACCTCCCCACGCCGCGCGTGGATCATGCTCATCGTCATCACGATGCTCAATACCGCCGGGATGACCGTGGTCCTCCCGGTGCTGCCCTTCGTCGTGCTGCGCTACGTGCCCGACCAGGGCAGCCTCGCGATCTGGGTGGGCGTGCTCGAGGCGATCAACGCGTTCTGCGCGTTCCTTGCCGCGCCTGTGCTCGGAGCGCTGTCCGACCGCGTCGGCCGTCGCCCCGTCATCGTCATCGCCGCGTTCGGTTCGGCCGTCGGCTTCGCCGTGTTCGGCGTCGGCGGATCCATCTGGATCCTGCTGCTCGGCCGCATCATTCAGGGCGCGACAGCGGGCGACATGCCCGCCCTGTTCGCCTACGTCGCCGACATCACGCCACCTGAGCAGCGCGCAAAGCGCTTCGGCCTGCTCGGCGCCCTCTCGGGCATCGGGTTCATGGTCGGACCCGCGCTGGGCGGGCTGCTCGCGGCCATCGACCTCGACCTGCCGGTGTTCATCACCGCGGGAATCGCCCTCGTGGTGGCCATTCTGAGCTTCGTCATGCTGCCGGAGAGTCTGGCGCCCGAGCGACGCAGGAACACGTTCTCGTTCGCCGAGCTCAACCCGGTGAAGGTCATCGGCGGCGCCTTCCGGCGTCCCTCGCTGCGCCCGCTGCTGCTCGGCTTCCTGCTGCTCGGCATCCCCTTCGCCTTCTTCATCAACAACTCCGGAGTGCTGGCGCTCGACTCGGTCGGATGGGGCGCCACACAGCTCGGCGTGCTCACGAGCATCATCGGCGTGCTCGACATCATCATCCAGGGCGTGCTGCTCGGCTTCCTGCTGCCACGGATGGGCGAGCGAGGCCTCATCATCGCGGGGGCCGCGATTCAGGGGCTGGGGTGTCTTGCGCTCGCCGTGGTCGCGGGACTCTTCGCCCAGCCGTGGCTGCTCGTCGTCGGTTATCTCGCCTTCGGTGGGGGGCAGGGGGCAGCGACAGCGGCGATGGATGGCGCCCTGTCGTCATCTGTCGGCGATGACGAACAGGGATGGCTGGCCGGCGCGAGCCAGGCCATCCAGTCGGCCATCGGCATGCTCGCCCCGCTCGTCGTCGGCCTTATCTACGCGACGATGGGCCACTCGGTGCCCTACTGGCTGGGCGCGGCGATGTTCGCGGCCGCGATCTGGGTGTTCGCCCGCTCCGGCATCTCAAGCCCGTCGAAGCGGCGAGCGCCCGAGCCCGTCGACGCCTGAGGCCCGCCATTTTGCGTCGGCTGACGCGTCAGGCGGCGAAGGACCAGTAGGAGCGACGCAGGATCGGCAGCGCGAAGCATCCGGCGGCGACGATGGCTGCCGCCGTAGCGAGGATGGCCGGGTCGATGAAGATCATCAGCACACCGCCGACGAGCATCCCGATCGGGGCGAGAACACTGCCGACGCCCTGCACGGCAGCGTAGATGCGGCCGCGCGCCTCGTCGGGAAACTGCTGCCGCACAGAGGTGCTCATGTAGGGCCCTGCCATCGCTCCGGCCGCATACGAGGTCCCGAGCATCGCGATCGGCGCGGCTGCGGGCACGCCCAGCGCGACCGCCAGGTTCGCGAGCGCCGCACCGATGCCGCTCCAGGCATCGAGCAACCCGGCGAGCGCGATGCGCCCAAGCCACAGGGCGACGAGGCCGCCAACGAACATCCCGATGACGCGGATCGACTCGAACGCGCCCGCCTCCACCGAGGAGTATGACCGCACGAGAACCACCGGTAAGACGACGCTCGACACGGCTGTCGCGCAGGATGCCCCGAGCGACGAGAAGAACCACAACCGCATCCAGCTCGTTCGCTCGGTCAACCGAATGATCTCTCGCCACTCCCGGTCGATGCGCAGCGTCTTGCGGAGATTGTCAGCGAGGCGGGATCCCAGCGATCCTCCTGCCTCCTTCGGCACGCGCGGGTCATGCAGGCGCACCACGAGAAGTGCTGTCACAAGGAACATCAACGCATCGAAGACAAGGCCCCAGACGCCAAGGTGCAGCGCGATGAGCACCCCACCGATCGCCGCGCCGACCGTGAGCCCGGTGCGGTTCAGCAGACCGTTGATCTGCAGCTCGCGGGTCAGTCGATCAGCCGGGAGAATCGCCGCCCACAGTGACGACTGCGCGGGGCGGAAGTATCCGGCCATCAGCCCGTTGCCGAGACACCCAGCCGTCGCGACGATCGTTGCGACGACGGATGACCATCCCAGCGTCATCGCGCCGATGACGGCGACCGCGATGAGAATGTTCATGCCGCACCGAACGAGGTCGCTGCGCGCCATCGTCTTCACACGGTCGCTGCTGTCTGCCACGGCGCCGCCCCGTGCGAACGACAGCAGCATTCCGACGCTCAGACCAGGCAGTGCCACGGCCACGCCCGAGGCGTGCAGTGTCGCGGCGAGTGTGAGCGCCAGCACAACGTCTGTCAGTCCGTTGCCGGTTGCGGCAACGGCGCCGGCAGATCTCAGTCGCCCGACTTCTCCCGCCATCCGACCGAGTCTAGGCACCGGACGGTCCTGTGCCGGACGCCCGCGACGCTTCAGCAGAGCAGCAGAGCCTTCATGCATGTAGCCTCCATCGGTGTAGGCTAC
>JASGDS010000292.1:0-14422 GCA_047607025.1 Microbacterium sp. | reverse complement strand
CTCGGGGCTGCCGGTCGTTTTGGTTGCGGGGCTGGCGCTGTTCTATCCCGATGCGTGGATCGCCGAGCACCCGGCCGAAGCAGGCAGTGTGATGCCCGCCCCGGCCTCACCAGAGGCGATGAGACATCACCTCGACGCTGTCGCTGTGCGCGACGGCCCTGCCCTTTCCGCCATCACCGTGCCGACCCTGGTCGTCCACGGCGACGAAGACCAGCTCGCGGTGCCAGAGAACGCCGAACTCCTTGCCCAGGGGATGACGGACGCACGGCTCGTCATGCTGACTGCCGCGCGCCACGCGTATTGGGTCGGAAATCCCGACGCCCACCGGCAGGTCCGCGCGTTCCTCGCCGAGCACGACCCCACAGCCTGACGCCGAGAGGCAACGGTGCCCCCGACTGGACTCGAACCAGCGACGCACGGTTTAGGAAACCGACGCTCTATCCACTGAGCTACGGGGGCGTGATTTCCAGCTTACCTGGCGCGACAGCGCCCGCCCCGAACGAGTCGGGGCGGGCGCTTGGTGGTCTCAGCCCTGCGCGGCGAGCGCGAAGCGAACACCCTCTGATGTCACCTCCGCGTCGAGCACCTTGTCGTCGAGCTCGGCGGCCGCGGTCGGCTGCACGAACACGCGCGCGGCTCCCGCCTCCACCAC
This sequence comes from Microbacterium sp., assembly GCA_047607025.1. Taxonomy (GTDB): domain Bacteria; phylum Actinomycetota; class Actinomycetes; order Actinomycetales; family Microbacteriaceae; genus Microbacterium. Next base: position 13,770 of record JASGDS010000292.1, on the reverse strand, counting down.
GGCGTCCTCCGCCTGCGGTGCGGGCACGAGCGTGAGCACGTAACCCTGGTCAGACGAGCTGGAGCATTCGATACGAAGACCGGCGGCACTCCTGTCTGGTGCGCCATCGATAATCGAGGTCACAGCGTCTCGGGCGTTCTCGGTGAGTGTCAGCATGATGCTTTCTCCTTCCCTGGTTGGTCCCGTGGGGTCAGCCACGATTCCGAGAAATGGAGAGCAATGCAACCGAAAAGCGTGAATCAGTATTGACTCACACGAGACGCATAGGCCTCATGCATGCCAGAGGCACGCTCAGTTGGCGGCCTCGTATGCAGCGAGCACCTCGGCCGAAACGCGACCGCGCTCTGACACCTTGTAGCCGTTCTCTTTCGCCCAGGCGCGAATGGGCGCATAGTCGACCTGACCTGAGCGGCGGCGGCTGGTGCCTCGTGTGGCGGCGACCGCAGTGCCTGCACGACGGCCGGCAGAGATGTAGCGGTTCAGCGTTGAACGCAGTTCCGCGGCGTTTCGATCGGTGAGGTCGATCTCATACGCTTTGCCATCCAGTGCGAAAGAGACGCTTTCGCCTTCGCCTGGTTCGAGAACGGTGCCATCGAGGTCGTCGACGAGCTGATGAATGATTTTACGGGCCATGCGGACAACCTAACCCACGATGCGCACCCGTGCAACATTTCCCGCAATACGGTTAAGGAAGAATTCCTGCGCGCCTTGCTTTTGCCACTGCCTGAAGTCTTGTGCTGGCGTCGAGTTTTGCCATGGCGGCGCCGAGATATGCCTTGACTGTGCCTTCGCGAAGGCCGAGTTCTGAAGCGATTCCGGCATTCGTCGCACCCAGAGCCGCACACGCGAGCACGTCGGTCTCTCGCGGTGTCAGGTGAATAGTTGATGTCGAAATCGGTGCTGAATTCTGCGGTTTCATTCCCGAAAGCGCCGCGAGCCTCTGCTCGACCTCTTCCAGTCGCGACCGGATGGCTGGATCGTCGACGAGCGCAGCGATGCGGCGCAGTTCGGCGTAGCTCTCCCTGAGCTCTTCGCGATGCGACGGGGCGAGATCCCCGAGCCGGTCGCGCGGCTCGATGACGGGCGTGCGCTCGAGCGCGTCGAGGTCTCGCAGCTGGCGGGCGAGCAGCTCGGCGACATCCATCGCGCTGGACGCGGTGACCCCTCCGACGCCCCACTGGCCCCATGCCCCGCCATACAGCACGCCGCGCGGCCTGCCGTCGACGATGACGGGAACCGCGAGCAGCGTGCCGATGCCTTCGCCCAGCACCTGACGGTCGTAGTCGTGCGTGATCTGCCGTGCCGAGCGGTAGTCGCTCGCCATCCGCGGGCGCTTCTCGACGAAGGCGATTCCACCGAGTCCGCGCCGGGGGCGAACGGCAAGTCCGTCGAGCAGGTCGGTGCGCGTTCCGTGGAATGCGGACATGCGAAGCAGACCGTCTTCGTGGAGCCCGCCGAATGCGACAGGAAAGCGCGTTCGGCGCGCCAACTCGTGCACGGCATCTTCCACCAGGCGCCGCGCTGTGCCCGGTGGTTCCTTGATGCTGCTCCCCATGTGCATCGGTACCTACTTTCGGGGGTGCGACTGCTTCGTCGTATTCCGTAGCGTCGAAGATACCACCGGCAGACCGCCGGAAACGAAACAGTGCGTCGACGCGCTGGATTCACATGTGGCAAGGAGGCCTCATGACGGACTCTCCCGAAGTCGCTCCCCAGGGGACGATTAATTACATCGCGGAGGAAAAGGATCCGAAGTTCCGCGAACTGAAGACGAGACGCGCGAAGTTCGTCTTCCCGCTCGCCATCGTCTTTCTGCTCTGGTACATGCTCTACGTCATTCTTGCCTGCTATGCCAGGGATTTCATGAGCCAGGAAATCGGGGGACACATCACTGTCGGACTGCTGCTCGGCCTTGCGCAGTTCGTGACGACTTTCATCATCACGATGGCGTACGTGTCCTTCGCCAACAAGAAGCTGGACCCGCTCGCGGAAGAGATCCGTGACGACCTTGAGACTCGTGGAGGTGCCCAGTGAGCGGGCTCCCCCAGAGCATCAGCTCGACCATCGACGCCGCGGCGACCGAGGTCGAGAGCAACCCCGTCCTGAACATCGCGGTATTCGCGGTGTTCGTCGCGATCACCCTGGTGATCGTGATCAGGGCGTCGAGGCAGAACTCCTCTGCCGCCGACTTCTACGCGGGTGGACGGTCGTTCAGCGGCGGGCAGAACGGTTTCGCCATCTCGGGCGACTACCTTTCTGCGGCGTCGTTCCTCGGCATCACCGGCGCGATCGCGGTGAACGGCTATGACGGATTCCTCTACTCGATCGGATTCCTCGTCGCCTGGCTCGTCGCCCTGCTGCTCGTTGCGGAGCTCATGCGCAACACCGGCAAGTTCACGATGGCCGATGTGCTCTCGTTCCGCCTGAAGCAGCGCCCCGTGCGCATGGCTGCGGCCATCACCACGCTCGTGGTGTGCTTCTTCTATCTGCTGGCGCAGATGGCGGGTGCCGGTGGCCTCGTCGCCCTGCTCCTGGGCATCGACAGCAAGGCGGGCGTCTCGGTCGTCATCGCGGTCGTCGGCGTGCTGATGGTGCTCTACGTGCTCATCGGCGGCATGAAGGGCACCACCTGGGTGCAGATCATCAAGGCGTTCCTGCTCGTCATCGGTGCCGGCGCCATGACCCTCTGGGTGCTCGCGCTGCACGGCTTCAGCCTCAACGGGTTGTTCGATGCAGCCATCGAGACGGCATCGACGCAGGCGGCGTACACCGAGAACGGGATCGACCCCACGGCCATCCTGCACCCGGGTCTGCAGTACTCGAAGCCGCTCGACTTCCTGTCGCTCGGTCTCGCGCTCGTGCTCGGCACCGCCGGTCTTCCTCACGTGCTGATGCGCTTCTACACGGTTCCGACCGCGAAGGACGCGCGCACGTCGGTCGTGTGGGCGATCTGGATCATCGGCATCTTCTACCTGTTCACGCTGGTGCTCGGCTTCGGTGCCGGCGCGCTGGTGGGTGCAGACGCGATCAAGGCGGCACCGGGTGGCGTGAACTCGGCGGCACCGCTGCTCGCTCAGGCGCTCGGTGGCCCCGTGCTCATGGGAATCATCTCGGCAGTGGCGTTCGCGACCATCCTCGCGGTGGTCGCCGGCCTCACGATCACCGCGTCGACGTCGTTCGCACACGACATCTACAACAACGTGATCAAGAAGGGCCAGGTCTCGGGCGATGGCGAGGTGAAGGTCGCTCGCATCACGGTGCTTGTGATCGGCGCGCTGTCGATCATCGGTGGCATCGGCGTGCAGAACCAGAACGTCGCGTTCCTCGTGGCGCTCGCCTTCGCGGTGGCGGCATCGGCGAACCTGCCGACGATCGTCTACTCCCTCTTCTGGCGCGGGTTCACGACGCGCGGCGCGGTGTGGAGCATGTACGGAGGCCTTGCGATCTCCATCCTGCTCATCGTCTTCTCTCCGGTGACGTCGGGCACGGCCACCAGTGTCATCCCGCTGCCGGAAGGCGTCGAGTCGGGTGGCTTCGACATCTTCCCGCTCAACAACCCCGGCATCGTCTCGATCCCGCTCGGCTTCCTGCTCGGCTGGATCGGCTCGATCACCTCGAAGGGCACGGAAGACCCGGCCAAGGCGGCTGAGATGGATGTGCGCGCACAGACGGGCTACGGCGCCGAGAAGGCGACCAGCCACTGAGTCCGGGGGAGGGACTCCGATGCCCCGCCCCCTCCGCGGCCTACTACGCGGAGGGGGCGGGGCGGTCTCTTATCCACCCTGTGCCGGGGCGTCGCGTTCGAGAGCGAGCAGGAAGCGCTTGTGCTCCAGGTCGCCGTAGCCTCCGATCGAACCGTCTGATCGCACCACGCGATGCACGGGGACGACGAGTGAGAACGGCGTGGTGCGGCAGGCGGAGCCGACCGCACGAGCGGCGCGCGGGCGCCCGGCCAGCGTGGCGACCTCGCCGTAGCCGGCCGTCACGCCATAGGGGATCTCGCACACGGCCTCGAGCGCGGATCGGTAGAAGCCCGAGGTGAGCTGCCAGTCCAAGGCCACGTCGAAGCGACGAAGCGAACCTGCGAAGTACTCGTCGAGCTGTCGGCCGAGCGCGTCGGAGGCGGCGGTGGCGCCCTGCGCGGTGAGCACGGTGTGAAACTGCAGGCTCAGCTCGCGCAGGGCGTCGTCGGGCTCGGTCGTCAGATGCAGGGCGGCGAGTCCTTCGGGTGTGAACACCGCCACTGCCGCACCGAGCGGTACGGGAAAGATGGATGAGTGGATCGTCATGCCTCCATCCTGACCAGATCCGCAGCGCGCTTGGGGCGTGAGAACCGATCTGTGGAGACGACACGCCGCGTCTGGGCACCTGTGAGCGGGGGGTCGGTGTGAAATCACGCGAAACTCCGCGGGTCAGGACCTCAAAGAGCCTCCGCGCCCATACTCTTCCAAGTGTGCTGCCCGCAGAAGAAGACGACTCGGAGGCGATCGTGTCCCTCCCGGTGAACCCCGCAGAACTCCGCGTCGCCGATACCGACGTCACGGTGACGCACATCGCGTCGGCCGATCGCGATCAGCTGCGCGCCCAGGCGGCGACCCTCGGCGGCCCCTCGCCCCTTCTGCACTATGTTGCGTCGAACGAGACAGGCATCGACGTGACGGTCGCCCATCCCGGCAGCCTGCCGCAGTTCATCACCGGTCGCTCCACGCTGCTGTCCAACCTGTTCCGCGATGAGGTCGCGCTTCGCACGGCGAAGATGACGGCCGAGCGGCTCACGACCAAGGCGCTCGAGCTGCACACCGTGCGAGGGCTCGATGCCGTGCGCCTCGCCGTCGGGCTCGCGAACTGGAGCGTGGGTGAGGAGTCGTTCACCGCGCCCGTCCTGCTGCGCCCGCTGGCCATCCGGCGCCACCACACCGACTTCGAACTGAAGCTGCACGGCGACTTCGAGGTGAACCCGGCGTTCGTGCGCTACGCCCGCGACCACTTCGGCGTGACGATCGACGGCGACGCTCTCGCCGCCCTCGCTCGGGAGGGCGGGGTGTTCAAGCCGCAGCCCGTCATCGATCGCCTTCGTGAGCTGCTCGCGCAGGTCGATACGTTCACGGTCAAGCCGCGCCTGGTGATCTCCACGTTCCTCGAGGTCGGCTCCGCCATGGCCGACGATCTTGCGACGCTCGAGCATCCGCTGCTGAACGCCCTTTCCGGGCATCCGTACGATCTGGCAGCGGTCACCGAGACGCGGCCCATCGTGCCGCTCGCGCATCCGGATGACCGGGCGCCGGCGGCAGACACGTTGCTGCTGGATGCCGACGCGGAGCAGGAGCGGGTGCTCGCTCGCATCACGGCGGGGCAGTCGCTCACGGTGCACACCCTGCCAGGCACGGGCGGGACGCAGACCATCATCAACGCGACGGGTGCCCTCGTGCGCGAGGGCAAGAGGGTGCTCATCGTGAGCGCGCGCCGCTCGACCGTCGACGGCATCCGGCATCGCCTCTCGTCGATCGGGCTGGACTCCCTCGCCGTGTCTCCTGTCGACCTGCGCCGCGACCTCATCCGGGCGATCACGCGCAATGAGAAGGCGCAGCGACCGAAGGTGGCCGACTACGACGACGCGCTCGTGCGTCTGCGCACCGTGCTGCGCGATTACCGCAGGGCGCTTGTCGGCAGGCACCCCGATCTCGGAGTGTCTGCGCTGCAGGCCACGCGCGCGCTCACGCGTCTGGCAGGCCTCCCCGTCCAGCCGTCGACGAGCGCGCGCCTCGGCGAGGACGCCCTGCGCAAGCTCGCAGGCGACAGGTCGGAGGCGGCCGAGAAGCTCGCGCTCGCCGCGCGCCTCGGCGAATTCCGCGTCGGACCCGAGGAGACGCCCTGGTATGGCGTGTCCTTCAGCTCCACCGAGGCCGCGCAGGAGGCGCACCGCATGGCGGGGCGTCTGCACCGCACGAGCGTGCCCGCGCTGCTGGAGCACGGCTACGAGCTGATCTCGCAGACGCGGATGAGGCCCTTCACGACGGTCGACGAACTCGGCGAGTACCTGCGGCTGCTGCACGGCATCCGTGACTCGCTCGACAAGTTCCTGCCGACGGTGTTCGAGCGCCCGCTCGGCGAGCTCATCACGGCGCACGCCCCGCGCAGGGACGCGGGAATGCCCGCCGCCCAGATGCGCAGGCTGCGCAAGCTCGCCAAGGAGTATCTGCGTCCAGGCGTGCACCTCGGCGACATGCACGCGGCGCTGACGCGTATCCAGAACCAGCGCGCGCAGTGGCACGAGCTGGTGGACAGCGGGGTCGTTCCCGAAGTGCCGCTCGGGCTGAGCGATGTGCACGCCGAATGGCAGCGGGTGTCGGCCGATCTCGACGAGCTGGATGCCGCGCTCGGACGAGGAGCACGCCTCGCCTCGCTGCCGGCGGAGCGCCTCGTGCGCACCCTTGCCGGTCTCGCCGCCGAATCGGATGTCTTCGACAACATCGTCGAGCGCGCACAGCTGCGCGCCGACCTCGAGCAGCTGGGACTCGAACCGCTGCTCATCGAGCTGTCGAACAGGCATGTCGATGAGGCGCGTGTGGGCGAGGAGCTGGAGTTCGCCTGGTGGCAGTCGGTGCTGGAGCATCTGCTGCAGCGGGATCGTGCCCTGCTCGGGGCCAACACCTCGGTGGTCGACCGGCTGGAGCGCGAGTTCCGGCTGGTCGACGATGCCCACGCGCGCGCCTCTGGCGCGCTGCTCGCGTGGGAGCTGGCCAGGCAGTGGCAGATCGGTCACGTCGACGAGCCGGAGCAGGCGCGTGCGCTGCGCGCGGCGCTCAAGCGAGGCCCCGTCGACCCCGCTCAGCTGCTGGCAGACGCACCGACCCTGCTCGGCACGCTCGCGCCGGTGTGGATCGCCTCGCCCTATGACGTTCCGAAGGTGCCGGACGCGGTCGGCTTCGACGTCGTGCTGCTCGCCGATGCCTCGGCGAGCGAACTCGCCGAGGTGGCGCCCGCCATCCGGCGCGCGCGCCAGGTGGTCGCCTTCGGTGATCCCGTGACGCAGCACCCCACCGCCTTCGCGGTGCAGGTGGGTGCGCAGCCGAGCGATCGTCCTGTCACCAGAGGGGCCTTCGAGCGGCTGGCCGAGGTGCTGCCCGTCGAGACGCTCACCCACAGCTATCGTGCGGGAGGCGAAGACCTCGCCGAGCTCGTGAACGAGGCGTTCTACGGCGGAGAGATCGTCTCGCTGCCCTGGGCGGGATCGTATCTCGGGCGCGGGTCGCTCTCGGTCGACTACGTGGATCGTGGCATCGGCGTTCCCGACCCCGATTCAGGTGCGGTCGAGAGCCCGGATGCCGAGGTACAGCGCGTCGTGACGCTCGTCGTCGAGCACGCGGTGAACCGGCCATCCGAATCGCTCATGGTCGTGACCGCGTCGCGCAAGCACGCCGAGCGGGTGCGCAAGGCGGTGACCGCGGCGTTCGTCGGACGCAGCGACGTGGCGGACTTCGTCGGCCGCGGCTCGGCCGAGCCGCTCGCGGTGCTGACGCTGGAGGAGGCCGTCGCCGAGGCGCGCGACAGGGTGATCTTCTCGCTCGGGTTCGGCGTGACCCGTCACGGGCGCGTGCTCACCGACTTCGGCGACCTGTCGACCCCGGATGGCGAGCGCCTGCTGACGGCGGGAATGACCCGTGCCAGGCGATCGATGGTGATCGTGTCGTCTATCAGGCCATCCGACACCGACGACCGGCTGGAGCACGGTGCGGCGAGCCTGATGAGCATTCTCGCCGGCATCGAGCGCAAGCCGCGCGAGGCCAGGCGCGACGACGATGCAGATCCGTTGACCGTGGCGCTCGCACGCGAACTTCGCGCCCTCGGCGTCGCCGTCGACGTGGACTACCACGGTGTGCTGCCGCTCGTCGCACAGGGGGCGGGCAAGGCGGTCGTCGTGGAGAGCGACCCGGAGACCGCCGATGGTGAGGCCGGCCCGGTGTCGCTGCGGGAGTCGCTGCGGCTGCGTCCGCATGCGCTGCGACGCCTCGGCTGGCACTACGTGCGCGTGCACGCGTTCGACCTGTACAGCGACCCCGCCGCCGTCGCACGTCGCATCGCGGCGCTGCTCGGCGTGACGGCAGACGCGCCGCGCGTGATTCAGGACACCGAGCCGCTGGACTTCTGATGCCGGACGACGAGGCTGCGGCGCAGCACGTCGAGAGGGTGCCGGGCGCCCGCCGGGCGCGGCTCACGCAGGTGCCTGGCACGCTGGGCGATGCGGATGCCGAGGCGACGCTGCGGGAAGACGACGAACCCGCCTCGTCGGAGGGCGAGACGGGTCCGAACGATGCCAGACTGCGACGGGATAAACCGCCGCACTGGTGACTGCTACGCCTTCTGCTTGGCCAGCAGGTCGCGGATCTCGGTGAGCAGCTCCTCCTGCGTGGGAGCAGCGGCCTCCTCCTCGACCGGGTTCTTCGCCGCGCGGATCTCGGCGACCTTGTTCATCGGAACGACGATCGCGAAGTACACGACGGCCGCAATGGCGACGAAGTTGATGATCGCCGAAAGGATCGCACCGATGCCGAGGTGCACCTCGTCGAACAGGCCTGGGAAGTCGATCGTCCACTCCGCCAGGTTGCCCGCCGGCACGAATGCGCCGATGAGCGGGTTGATGATAGATGCGATGACCGCATCGACGATCGCCGCGAACGCGCCGGCGATGATGACCGCGACGGCCAGCTCGACGACGTTGCCGCGGAGAATGAACTCCTTGAATCCCTGAAGCATGGTTCCCTCCAAAACCGAGGCGCGTCTGCGCCTGGGATGAGCCGCGACAGATCAGTCGCCGGACGCGGCAGGAGCGTTCGCCCCCTCAGAAGATGATGACGCAGACGAGCCCGATCCGCTACTTTCCGCACCGCTTTTCGTCGACTGTGTCGAAGAATCACTCGTGTTGGCTGTGCCAGATGCCCGCGAATCGGTGCGGTAGAAGCCCGATCCCTTGAACGTCACACCGATGGAGCCGTAGTCCTTGCGCAACGGCCCTCCGCACTCGGGGCACACGGTCAGGGCGTCGTCGGTGAAGGACTGAACGGCGTCGAAGCGGTGACCGCACGACTTGCAGGCATAGGCGTAAGTGGGCATGGATTGCGCTTTCGGGTGGGGGTCAGTTCGGAAGATTGACGATGCGTGTGGGGGTGACGATCCCGGTGACCGGCTGGTCGTGCACCTCCTGCGGCACGGACTCGACGAGTTCGGAGTCGTAGATCACCGCGTACACGGGGGGACAGTTCACCATCGACCCCAGTGTCTTGTCGTAGAAGCCACGCCCCCAACCGAGGCGGACGCCCCGGCGATCGACCGCGGCGGCCGGCACGATGAGCAGATCGACGTCGTTCACGGCGATGGGGCCGAGCACCTCGCCTTTCGCCTCAGGCACGCCGTAGTCGCCGACGAACTCTCCGCCATCCGGATCGGCGACGGTCCAGTCCAGCAGGCCATCCGCCCTGGTGACGGGCAGCAGGATGCGCAGCCCGCGTTCGATGCCGGAGTTCAGAAAGGGCCTCGTGCCAGGCTCGGTGGGGGCGGAGAGATAGCAGGCGAGCGATGTCGCGCTGAAGCGCTGCACCAGCGTGTCGAGCTGCGCAGCGATGTCGATGGCATCTGCTTCGCGCTGCGCGTCCGAGCGCTGCTGTCGACGCTCACGGATCTCAGCGCGCAGTGCGCGCTTTGCATCATCGGGAGCATCCGTCATGTGACGATTCTAGAGAAGCCGCCCCCTGAGCGCGATCCGGCGACGCGCAGTCGGCGTCGCTTAAGGTGGTGCTATGGACTCACCGAAGATCAAGGCGGTCATTCCTGCCGCAGGGCTTGGCACCCGCTTCCTTCCCGCGACAAAGGCGACGCCGAAGGAGATGCTTCCCGTCGTCGACAAGCCGGCCATCCAGTATGTGGTGGAAGAGGCCGTCGCCGCCGGCATCCGCGACGTGCTGATGATCATCGGACGCAACAAGAACGCGCTCGCCAACCACTTCGACTCGGTGCCCGAGCTCGAGCGCAATCTGCAGAAGAAGGGCGACGACCTGCGCCTCGCGCGAGTCAAGGCGTCCAGCGACCTCGCCGACATCCACTTCGTGCGTCAGGGCGAGCCGAAGGGGCTCGGCCATGCGGTGCTGCGAGCGCAGGCGCACGTCGGGAACGCGCCTTTCGCGGTGCTGCTCGGCGATGACCTGATCGACGAGCGCGACGTGCTGCTGACGACCATGATCGACGAGCAGGCGAAACGTGGCGGGATGATCGTTGCGCTCATGGAGGTCGACCCAGAGCACATCCACATGTATGGCTGCGCCGATGTCGAGGAGACGGACACTCCGGACGTCGTGCGGGTGAAGGGGCTCGTCGAGAAGCCGGCGAAGGAGGACGCGCCGTCGAACCTGGCGATCATCGGCCGTTATGTTCTCGACCCGTCGATCTTCGACGTGCTGGAGCAGACGCAGCCGGGCAAGGGCGGCGAGATTCAGCTGACCGACGCGCTGCAGACCGTCGCGGGTGATCCGGACCGCCCCGGTGTCTACGGCGTGATCTTCCGCGGTCGGCGGTACGATACTGGCGATCGCGTCGATTACATCAAGGCGATCATGCAGCTCGCTGCCGACCGACCCGACCTCGGCCCCGAGCTGCGACCATGGTTCAAGGAGTTCGCCGCGGGCCTGTGATCGGCCCGCTGCGCGATGGGTGAGTAGGGGACGCGGTGGATCTGCAAGCCGGCCGTGACCTCACCCGCGAACACGCAGGTGTGACCATCCGGCTGGTGCGGCCGCGGGATGCCCGCGCTCTGCAGCAGGAGCTGATGGCGAACCGCACCTGGCTGCGCCCCTGGGAGGCGACGAACCCCGAAGGGTCGGTGTCGTTCGACATGCGCGTCGGCGTGCGCCGACTGCTCGCACAGTACCGCGAGGGTTCGAGCGTGCCGTTCGTCATCGAGCACAACGGCGTGCTCTGCGGGCAGCTGAACGTCTGGGGTATCTCGCGTGGGTCGCTCTCGTCGGCGACGATCGGGTACTGGATCAGCGAGCGCTTCGCCGGGCACGGCATCACCCCGACCGCCGTTGCGATGGCGACGGACGTCTGCTTCACCGATCTCGGGCTGCATCGGATGGAGATCTGCATCCGGCCGGAGAACGCGCCGAGCCTGCGGGTGGTGCAGAAACTCGGGTTCCGGTACGAGGGGCTGCGTCGACGCTACATCCACATCGACGGCGACTGGCGTGACCACCACACCTTCGCGCTCGTGCGCGAGGACGTGCCCGGCGGTCTGCTCGCGCGCTGGATCGCCAGCGGCAACGTGCACGAGGTCACCGGCTCCTGACGGCGCAATCTGGGCGCAACACGGCGATGGCAGGCTGGCGCGCATGAGTGAAACGCTGTGGTCGACGGATGGCGAAGGGATCGTCATCGACGGCGAGCCGATCGACACGTCGGGCTGCATCGTCACTCCCGGGCTCGTGAACGCCCACCACCATCTGATGCAGACGGCGTTCCGCACCCTTCCCGCCACGCGGGGCGTGCCGATGCGCGAATGGCTTCCGGCCATGGCGGCGGCGTACGCCTCGGCCGGCATCGACGGATCGCTGACCTATGCGGCGGCGCGGGCGGGGGTGGCCGAGGCGCTGCTCTGTGGTGTGACGACGGTGGCCGACCACCAGCTGAACTGGGGCGACGCGGATCCGCTGGAGACCGCCTCGGGCACGGTGCGCGCGGCGCGCGAGCTCGGTGGACGTCTCGTCTTCGTGCGCGGCACCGCGGGGGACTCGGCCGCGCTCGCGGCATCCGGCGCGGAGGCGATCGTCTCGGAGTTCGCGCCGAACGGCGTGAGCCACGACGGCATGGTGCAGGTCGCGGTGGGGCCCGCGGGCGTGCACAGCGATCGGCGCGAGACCTTTGATGCGCTGCGCGAGGTGGCCATCCGGCACGGTCTGCGCCGTCGCACGCAGGCGAACGAGCAGGTCGACACCGCGATCGCGCTCGAACGATACGGCCTTCGGCCGCTGGAGCTGCTGGACGAGTGGGGATGGCTGGAACCGGGCACCACGATCGCGCACCTGTGCGACGTGACGCCGGACGAGATCGCGCTGCTCGCCGAGCGCGGCGTCAGTGCCACCCACGCGCCCGGGTGCGATGTGCCGATGGGCTGGGGTGTGGCACCCCTGGCGCGGATGCTCGCTGCGGGCATCACCGTCGGGCTCGGAACGAGCGGCGGAGGCAGCAATGACGCGGGTCACCTGCTGGCCGATGCGCGGCTCGCCATGCAGGTCTCGGGCCTCATCGGGGAGCCCCTGTCGGCCAGGCAGGTGCTGACGGCGGCGACCGCGGGAGGCGCCGCGGGCCTCGGCCGGCCAGAGCTCGCCTCGGGCGAGGACCTCTGCGTCTGGGACGTGTCGGGCGTCGCGGACGCGGGAGTCGCCGATCCCGTCGCCGGCCTGCTCTGGGCATCCCCCGGGCGCAGGCCGCGCCATGTGATCGTCGCCGGTCGCGTCGTCGTGCGCGACTACCGTCTCGTCACGGCGGACGAGGCCGAGATCACCGCCGCGCTACGCGCCAGGGTCGGCCGGTGAGAGGGCGCGCCCGCAGTGAGACGGCTCGTGCGCGGTGAGAGTGCGGGTGCCGCGCGCGGTCTCGCCGTGCACGCGCACTCTCGTTGTCGGCGAGCCGTCTCGTTACGCGGCGGAAACCTTGCGGCTCTAACCTCAGAATGTTGACCACACAAACATTCCGAGGAGGCTCGCATGACAGATGACGCCGCGATCGAGATGCTGCATGAGCGGCTTACCGAACTGCTCGGGCCGCGCGGGGTCTCGGCGCAGCCGAAGGCGCTGGAGCGGGCGTCCGTCGACGGCTCGCGCATGTCACCCGTCATCAGTGAGCTGCTGCCACTGGGCACGGCACAGCTCGTCGCGTTCCCGACCACGCCGGAGCAGATCGCGGCGACCGTGGGTGCCGCCGTCGACCTGGGCGTGCCCGTCACTCCGCGTGGCAAGGGGACGGGCAACTACGGTCAGGCGCTGCCCTTCCACGGCGGTCTGGTCATCGACACGTCGAGAGCGCGCACGATCGTCGAGATCGCGGACGGCATCATCACGGCGGATGCCGGAGCGACGATGATGTCGCTGGAGCAGGCCGCGCAGGCGAGTGGCCAGCAGCTGTGGATGTACCCCTCGACGACGAACAGCTCGCTCGGCGGGTTCCTCGCCGGTGGCTCGGGCGGCACCGGAACAATCGCCCACGGTGCGAATCACGAGGGCTTCGTCGTGGCGCTCGACGTGGTCAGTGCGGATGGCCGCGGGCTGCGGCACATCGAGGGTGACGAGGCGCAGCACTACGTGCACAACTACGGAACGGTGGGCATCATCGCCAGGGCGAGTGTGCGGCTGGAGCCCCTGGTCGAGTGGCGGGCGCTCTACGCGTCGTTCCCGAGCTTCAACGGGGCGCTCAGCGTCATCCGCGAGATCGGGCGGCTCACGCCCTCGCCCCGGCTCGTCTCGGCCGACACGATCGAGGTGTCGCGCGCCCTGCCGAAGGATGCCGCCATCCCGGATGGGCGCAGCAGTCTGCGCACCATCCTGCCGCCGGAGGGCGTCGCACCCGCCACCGCGCTCATCGAAGCGGCGGGAGGCAGGGTCGAGGATGAGCGGGTGAGCCCGCAGGAGGCGGCGAAGCTGTCCACGCTCAGCTACAACCATCCGATCGAGTATCTGCAGACGTCGCGCCCCGGCTTCTACTACCACCTGGAGGTGTCTGGCGACG
>JASGDS010000291.1:0-2625 GCA_047607025.1 Microbacterium sp. | reverse complement strand
CCTGCCGACAGCAGCACGGCCAGGCGCAGCACGGTCTCGGCGACCCGGCGTTCGGAACCCGTCTTCACTCCCATGGCCGCACCTCCTCGATCGCGAGGCGCCCTGCGCCCTCGACGAACCGGCCGACCCTGGCGAGTCGGCGCGCGCCCGCACGGTCTCGCTCGAGGTGCAGCACGTAGGCGATCGCACTCGTGACCTGCCGCGCGGTGGCGTGATCGTCCATGCCGGCGAGCGCACCCAGCGCCTCCAGCCGGGCGGGAACGTCCGCCAGCGACGACGCGTGCAGTGTGCCTGCCCCGCCGTCGTGCCCCGTGTTGAGCGCGGTGAGCAGTTCGCGCACCTCCTCGCCCCTGCACTCGCCCACCACGATGCGGTCGGGGCGCATCCGCAGCGACTCGCGCACGAGCCTCGCGAGCCCGATCGCGCCCGCCCCCTCGAGATTCGGCTGCCGCGCCTCGAGCGAGACGTGGTGCGGATGGTCGATGCGCAGCTCGGCGACGTCCTCGATCGTCACGATGCGCTCGTTCGGCGGGGCGCCGGCCAGCAGCGCGGCCAGCAGGGTCGTCTTGCCCGTGCCCGCCGCCCCCGTCACGAGCAGGTTCTCGCGGGCGAGCACGATGGTGCGCAGCCAGTCGGCGACGCGGGGCGAGAACGCGCCGCCTGCCGCCAGTTCGCCGATGCCCGCCCGGTGCATTCGCGGCACGCGCACCGACAGCGTGGTGCCGCCCGTCGCGATCGGGGGCAGCACGGCATGCACGCGCACCCCGCCGGCCAGCCGCACGTCGACGCACGGCGCGCTGTCGTCGATGTGGCGCCCTCCCTTCGCGATGAGCGAGGTGGCGAGGTCGCGCACCTCGCGCTCCGACGCCCGCCACCCGGGTTCGGGGACGGGGCCATCCCCCCGATCGATGTACAGGCCTGCCGTGCCGTTGACGAACAGGTCGGTCACCTCACGGTCGTCGGCATACGAGGAGAGCGCCCCCAGGTCGCTCGCCTCATCGCCATCCGTCCGCTCGCGCGCAGCTGCAGCAGGGGCGCGCAGGGCCCGTGGGGCGACGATGAAGGGGGCTGACATGCTTCGACGCTAGGCCGCCGCATGACGGCGAAGAGGCCGGATGGCGAATCGGTGGATAACTCGTCGCGCGACACGCCGAATGTGAGCGGGAGGTCGGCGTGAACTCCCCCGACTTTCGGCGGTATCGAACACCTTGCCAGCGGGCGTATGGTCGAACGGTCATAACCTTGAGGCTGACCATCCCAGAAGCGAAGGAGCGAACGCATGTCGGCGGAGACATCGGAGCAGATCGACCACCTTCTCACGGAGACGAGGCGCTTCGCGCCGTCGCCCGAATTCGCCGCGAACGCGGTGGCAGGGCCTGAGCTCTACGCCGAGGCGAAGGAGGACCGGCTCGAGTTCTGGGCGACGCAGGCGCGCGAGCTGCTGCACTGGCACACCCCGTTCACCGAGACGCTCGACTGGTCGAACCCTCCCTTCGCGAAGTGGTACGGCGACGGCGAGCTGAACGTCGCGTACAACTGCCTCGACCGGCACGTCGAAGCGGGCAACGGCGACCGCGTCGCCCTGCTGTGGGAGGGCGAGCCTGGCGACTCGCGGAAGATCACCTACGCCGAGCTGACCGACGAGGTCAAGCGCCTCGCGAACGTGCTGGCGGGCCTCGGCATCGGCGAGGGCGACCGCGTCGCCATCTACCTGCCGATGATCCCCGAGGCCATCGCCTCGATGCTCGCCGTCGCGCGCATCGGCGCCATCCACTCGGTCGTCTTCGGCGGATTCAGCGCCGACAGCCTGCGCAGCCGCATCGACGACGCGGGCGCGAAGCTCGTGATCACGGCAGACGGCGGCTACCGCAAGGGCAAGGTCTCGGCCCTCAAGCCCGCCGTCGACCAGGCCCTCGGCGACCGGGGCGAGGGCCCGCAGGGCACCGTCGAGCACGTGCTCGTCGTCAAGCGCGGCGAGAACGAGATCGACTGGAACGAAGACCGCGACATCTGGTACCACGACGTCGTGCCGCAGGCGTCGAACGAGCATCAGGCGCAGGCGTTCAACGCCGAGAACCCGCTGTTCGTGCTCTATACCTCGGGCACGACGGGCAAGCCGAAGGGCATCGTCCACTCCTCGGGCGGGTACCTCACGCAGGCCGCGTTCACGCACAAGAACGTGTTCGATCTGAAGCCGGAGACCGACGTCTACTGGTCGACGGCCGACATCGGCTGGATCACCGGCCACTCCTACGTCGTCTACGGCCCGCTCGCCAATGGCGCCACCGAGGTCATCTACGAGGGCACCCCTGAGTCGCCCGAGCCCGGCCGCTGGTGGGATGTCATCGAGAAGTACGGCGTGACCATCCTGTATGCGGCGCCGACGGCCATCCGCGGATTCATGAAGCAGGGTCGCCAGATTCCGCAGGCGCGCGACCTGTCGTCCATCCGCCTGCTCGGGTCGGTCGGCGAGCCGATCAACCCCGAGGCGTGGGTCTGGTACCGCGAGGTCATCGGCGCGGGGAAGGCGCCCATCGTCGACACCTGGTGGCAGACCGAGACCGGTGCGATCATGGTGTCTGCACTGCCAGGCATCACCGAGCTGAAGCCGGGTTCTGCGCAGGT
>JASGDS010000290.1:0-12076 GCA_047607025.1 Microbacterium sp. | reverse complement strand
TCCTTGTAGTTCGTGCTTCCGTCGGCGACAGCAGTCGTCACCGAATAGCGGTAGCCGAAGGTGAATGCGAACACCCACAGCAACGTGATGAAGCCGTAGTTCAGGTTGATGTTCGTTCCGTCTGCGGTGGTGATGCGTCGATTGCGGCGGCCCTGCGAGTACATGGTGTCCTTCCCCTCTGGTCTGGATGCCCACCCCTCGTGAGGCGAACCAGAAATTTTGACACACTTGCGCGTCGCCGTCGAACCTTCACGGCAACATCCCAGCTTTGCGTGCTCGAGGCGCTCAGCGCAGGGCGTCTGCCAACCACGCGTTTCGGCGTGCGATGAGGCGGGTCATGTAGCCGCGCAGCACGAGCGCGTCGACGACGCGGCCGATCGGCCCGAGGGGCGATGCGAAGTCGATGCGGTCGACCATTCGGGTGCCCCCATCGGTCTCTTCGAACAGGTGCTCGTGATGCCAGCGTTTGAATGGCCCGCGCACCTGCTCATCGACGAACCTGCGCGGCTCGTCCCACTCGGTGATGCGGGATGTCATCCGAAACCGGATGCCGAAGTGTCTCGCCCGCCAGGTGACGGTGTCACCTGGACCCATCCGTCCCGTCGTCACGCCGGCGATCGCCTCTTCGTCCGATCCATCCATCGACTGGCTGTGGGCATCCACCGACAGGCTCAGATCGAAGCATGCCTGCGGCGGCGCGGCGATGGCCGTCACCAGCTCGATCATGGGGCGGTCCATCGGAGTGTGTAGCGAAAGAAGAGCCTGTGGCGCATGTGAGAGCCAGGCAGCAGCAGGCGCCCCTCGTGCACGACATAGCCGACCGCTTTTGGCACCGTGTGCTGCTCACCCGCCATCCCCTCAGCCTATGTCGCCGTCGGTTCGCGAGGAGATATCGCCCTCAGAAGGAGGATTGCGCGCCCGATCGTCCTTCGGAAGCCCGTTTATCCTCCTGAATCCGGGTGCGCGAGGGCGGCCATACAGAACGGCGAACGTGCTAGCGTCGCTCGCACCAAGCATCGTTCCGATCGGAGAGCCCCATGGCACTGTTCAACCGTCGCCGACCCGATCCGAAACGCGGCGATGTCCCGCGTGCGGAGGGCACGCTGGATGCCTTCCCCCACCACGTGTTCGATGCGCTCGGTGTGCCGCCTGCGATGCTCGACGAGCCGATCGGTGAGGGCATCCGCGTCGTCGAGAAGCGGCCCCCAGACGGCCCGATCACCATCATGACCCTGGGCGCATCGCGCCTCGCCGCAGATGCCGGCGACCCGGTCGAACTCGCCGTCGAAGTGGTGGATGGCCAGCAGGGTGCGGCCTGCGTCGCGCTCGAGATCGTCTGCCGCGACATGTCGACGAACCGGCGCGTGCCTCCCGTGGGTGCGCCATGGCGCAACTCAGAGCCGTTCCTGCGCGGCACCAGCATCTCGGCCATCCTGGTGACGGCGTCGCGATGGGGTGCAGGGTTCGATGACGTCCGTACCCCCGACGGCGCCGTGATCGGACACGTGCGCACCCTGCGACTGCTGACCGATGCCGAGGCGGCCTTCGTCTCTGCGAAGGGCTGGGATGCTCTCGTTGCGGCAGCCGGGTCGGTGGACGCTCTGCTCGATGTCGAACGCCGCGACATGGTCGAGAGTCCAGGCCTCCCCGACAATGCGCCGGTGGTCCTCAGCAAGCTGCATGCCGAGCATCCACCGCGCTGGGTGACGTACACCGGCACCGAGCTGCAGTCGGTGACGGGGCTTGAGTCCGACGCGTACATGAGCGACGCCGCCAATCACGAGGTCTGGTCGGTCCAGACCTTCCTTTCGCGCTACCCCTGGGTCGCGCCGTTCGTGCGCGCGGCCCGTCCGGGCCAGACCGCGCTGTTCACCGACGCGTCGGGTGCGTACTCGATCGAGGACGACTGAGCGTCGGTCGGGCGGGATGGGCGAGATCCAGGCGTTCACCGCTGCCGCACACGGCGTCGCCTCCGTGTGCCGCGAACTCGGATGGCCGACCTATAGCGACCCCGAGATCGCGCGTCGAGGGTGCGCCGCGCCGGGCGTCTTCCCGCACAAGCAGAAGCCGGGCTTTCGCATCTGTCCTGGTGTGTCATGAGCGACAAGGTCGACTTCACGAAGACGCTCGACGCGTACCGGGCGAAGCGCGGTGAGTTCCGCGTGCTCGACGTGCCGCCCCTGCAGTACCTCATGGTCGACGGCCACGGCAATCCGAACTCACCTCCCGCCTATGCCGAGGCGCTCGCGACGCTGTACCCCGTCGCCTACACGCTGAAGTTCGCCAGCAAGAAGGATGGCCGCGACTACGTCGTGCCGCCGCTCGAAGGTCTCTGGTGGGCCGACGATATGGACTCCTTCACGTCCGCGCGCGACAAGTCGCAGTGGCACTGGACCATGATGCTGCTCGTGCCCGAGTGGCTCGGCGCGACCGAGGTCGAGGCGGCGATGGCGAAGGTCGCGGCGAAAGATGCTCCGGCTGGTCTCGATGACCTCAGACTGTCCATCCTGCAGGAGGGGCTCTGCGTGCAGACTCTGCACCTCGGATCGTTCGACGACGAGGCGCACGTGCTCGAGCGGATGCACCGCGAAGTCATCCCGACCCATGGGCTGCGGATGACGGGTCGGCATCACGAGGTCTACTTCACCGACCCACGGCGCACCACGCCCGAGCGGCAGCGCACGCTGCTGCGCCCGCCCGTCGCGCGAGTTCCGTAGGAGAAATCCGCTTCGACAGGACGCCTCCGACTTGAAGCGTCCTCCCGAAACCAGTATCTCCTCCTGAAACGACGCGGTAGCGTCTGCTCATGCCGACCGTTCCGACCTTCCTCGCCGCGCAGGTGCGCGCGGCCGAGGCTCCGCTGCTCGCAGAAGGCGTGCCCCTCATGCGACGCGCGGCGCACGCGCTCGCCCAGGTGATCGCCGAGCATCATCCGAAGCGGATGCTCGTGCTCGTCGGCGCGGGAGACAACGGCGGTGACGCCCTGTATGCGGCCGCCGAGCTCGAAGGCGTCGAGGTCGACGTCATACGCACGTCCGATCGCGTGCACGAGGCCGCGATCGCCGCGGCGATCGACGCGGGTGCGCGGGTCATCGACAGCGTCGAGCCGGATGGCTATGACCTCGTCGTCGACGGCATCCTCGGCATCGGAGCACGGGGCGCGCTGCGCGGGCGGGCGCGCGAGATCGTCTCGACCCTGCTGCCATCCAGACCGCAGGTGATCGCGGTGGATGTGCCATCAGGTCTCGACCCCGACACGGGCAAGGTGGATGACCTCGTGCTGCCGGCCGACACCACGGTGACCTTCGGCGCCGTCAAGCACGGGCTCACGACGGGTGCTGGCCCCAGGCTCGCCGGCCGCGTCATCCTCGTCGGCCTCGGCCTCACCCTCGACGCCCCCGCAGGCCGCGCCGCCATCGAAGAGGTCCGCCAGGGCTGACTCAGGAGGAGGCGACGTACCGAAGCACGATGTCGACGACGGTCTCCGGCTCAAGGGCGGAGGTGTCGATCTCGAGGTGCTGATCCGTCCACGGGGCGTAGCCTGCGGACCTTTGCTCGACGTCGGCCCACGTGGGTTCGGTCACATGCACAAAGCCGCGATTCCGGCCATCCAGCCGTCGTTCATGTTCTGAGACATCAGTCACGATGAGCGTGACGAAGCTCGTCCCCCGCGAGGCGCGACGCCACGTGTCTCGAGCCTCCTCGCTGTCATTCACGGCGTCGACGACGACGGACTGGCGATCCTGCAGATTCAGTTCGGCGAGTGCACGGGCCGCTTCATACGCGGCAACGCCCGAGGTCCATCCGGCCGAAACTCCTGAACCGAGGAGCGCCTCTTCGATCACATCGACCGACAGGTGCACCGCGCCGAGCCGGGCTGCAACAGCCGACGCGACCGTCGTCTTCCCCACACCGGGAAGCCCCGAGATCACGATCAGGCGTGCCTGCGCACTCATCCCACGCGACGCAGCTGGCCGCCGACGAGCAGGAACAGGGCGCCGAGGCCGGCCACGAGGGCGCTCACGCCGTAGGCCAGCACCGACGTCATGAGCGAGGTGCGCAGCGATGCGGCGGTGGACAGCGCGGCGCTCTGACCGCGCAGGCGCTTCTCCTCGTCGCTGCCTTTCTCCACGGTGCGCAGCGCGTCGCTGATATCGGCGAAGGTCCGACCATCCGACCCGTGCTCGGCGTTGCTCTTGATCACCTGCGCCTCGACGAACGCTGTCGCGGGGTCCTGCACCTGTCGCCCTGCAAACGCGGGGGCATTCGGCGGAACGGTGATCTTCTCGGCCTTCAGCTGCGAGGTGATCACAGACCATGCCGCAGCCCCGACGGCGACGAACACAGTGCCGGCAACCGTGATCAGCCGACCGACGCGACGAAGAGCGTGAAGAGTGGGTGGTGTGGACAAGGCGACTCCATTCTCAGTACGACGGGACTTAACCATTCAAGCGCACGCCACCCCGGCGCGCGGCTGGTTCCGAAGGAGATTTCCTGTTCAGCAGGAGCTCTTGCCGCGCTGATCGCCTCCGCAAGCCCGATTCTCCTTGCGAAGCCAGGCCACCCTCAAGTCAGCGCACATCGCCGTCGAGGTAGAACCAGCGGCCCTCCTCACGCACGAAGCGTGAGCGCTCATGCAGGATGCCGATCCCCTCGTCGTCGAGATACGTCGCGCGGAACTCCACGACACCCCTGTCGTCATCGGCTCCACCCGCGACCGTGTCGACGATCTGCAGCCCGCGCCAGCGCGGGTTGTCCGAGAGGTCGAGATCGGCGGGTCTGGTCGATGGATGCCACGTCGCCAGCAGCCACTCGGCATCCGCCCGTGTGAATGCGTCGAACCGTGAGCGCATCAGTTCTTCGGCGGTCGGCGGGAAGGTCATGCCTCCAGCGTAGGCGCCTCAGATCCCCGGCATCGGTACCCGCACTCGTCGAAGGACCGGTTCAGTCGGATCCGTCATGGCATCGAAGTCTGCGTTCACAGCGCGCGAGGTCGGTCAGACCTAGGTGGTAGACTCAAAGTATGACTGATATGGCGACCATCAAGGTTCCTCGACGCGTACGCGACCACGTTCGCGATGCGGCGAAGGCGGTCGGCGTGACACAGGGTCAGCTCATCGAAGACATGCTGCTCGAACGACGCAAGGCGCAGTTCTGGGCGAAACTGGAGTCGGAGTCACCGGATCAGGAGTACCTCGACTCGCTCGCTGAGGCCGATGCGGCGACCTTGCCGGACGCCGATGACCAGATCACTCGCTTCGAGTCCGGCGCATGACGCGCATACCCGCGCGGGGCGATGTCGTCTGGGCCAGCATGGATCCCACGGTCGATCGCGAACAGTCGAAACACCGCTCGTGGCTCGTGCTCTCGGACCCCGTGCTGCATCGAGCGCGCAGCCTCATCATCGCCGTTCCTCTCACCCACACCGACAGGGGATGGTCCACGCACGTCAACCTCACGCCCTCGGGCAAGACGCCGACGATCGCCATGTGCGAACAGGTCAAGTCCATGTCGCTGACGCGGATCACTCGTGTCGACCAGACCCCGTATGCGATGTCTCTGGTCGATCAGGTGCACGAGATTCTGTCGCTCTTGACCGACGCGCGATAGGAAGGCTCGGACCCGTCATCGGAGTGCGAGCTCGGTGAAGAACTCGGTCGATTCGGCGAAGATCTGGGGAGCCTCGTAGTCGAGCGTCGCGACGTGATAGCTGCGCTGCAGCATCCGCTCGGTGAATCGCTCCGACGAGATGCCTTCGCGGATGATGCGCGCCGACAAGGGATCGACGACGTGGTCGGCCTCGGAGCGGAACAGCAGAATCGGATGGTCGACGCGCGAGAGATCGCCGCGCACCGTCTTCCACAGATGCATCATCGATCGCGCGGCCCGCAACGGAGTGCGGTCGTAGGCGCGCTCACTGATTCCCGGCTTGGCGATGTCGTCTCCGATCGCCTTCACCGACGGCACGAACGTCGACAGCAGCGGCACGAACTTCATCTGCAGTTCGGCGCTGCCGACCGACGGGTTCACGAGCGCGAGCCCCGTGATCTTCTCGGGGTGCAGCTCAGCGAGCCGCAGCGCGAGAGAGCCGCCCATCGACAGCGCGGCGATGCCCACGCGTCCGTGCTGCTCGGCGAGCCGCAGCAGCTCAGGCTCGGCACTGTCGTACCAGTCGTGCCAGGTCGTGTCGTTCATCTGCTGCCAGCTCGTGCCATGGCCAGCCAGCAGCGGAATCGACACCTCGAAGCCCGCACCGAGCAGGTGCTCGGCCCACGGCCGCATCGAGATGGGCGATCCGGTGAATCCGTGAACGACCAGCACGGCCCCGACCGGCTCGCCTTCGGGCCGAGCGGCGAACGGCTCCGCGCCGGGTTGGATGGCTTCAGCGCCCTCGATCTCAGTACTCGTCACCCGGTTCACCTTACTCGTGCCTGAAACAGCGCGGCCGCTCTCGGACTGCGCGTGTCACGCGCTGTCCGAGAGAAAGCGCGCACTGCGGCGGGCTACCCTTGACAAGTGAACCTGGAGCAGTGGGAAGAAGCCGTCGAAGAGCTGTGGGCGCGATTCGACGACCGTGATCGAACCACCGGGGTCGCCGCGATGCGCGAGCTGGCCGACGAATGCCCCGCGAGCGACGGCAGAGCGGCGTTCGAGCTGGCCGGCATGTATGACTCGCTCGGTTTCGAGGCCGAGGCGGGCGAGCAGTACGAACGCGCGCTCGATCTCGGTCTCGACGATGCGCGGCATGCCCAGCTCGCCGTGCAGTACGGGTCGACCCTGCGCAATCTCGGCCGCCTCGACGAGACGATCGCGGTGCTCGAGGCGGCGCCCGTGCACGCATCGACCGGTTCTGCACCCAGGATGGTGCTGGCGCTCGCCCTGCACAGCGCCGGACGGAAGGACGAGGCGCTTCGCGTCGCGCTCGAGGCGCAGATCGATGCCCTCCCCCGATATCACCGCTCGATGCGCAACTACGCCGCAGCCCTCACCGACTCGCCGGATGCGACCTGAATCGGCTCTCGACGCAAACCGAGGAGATCTCGCGATCGAAGGGCCGCAGCCCCTGGTGTCGTCCTTGAGATCCGAGATCTCCTTGAGTGGCCTCGACGTCAGTCGGCCGCTTCGAGGCCGGTGATATCGGTGAGTGTGTCGAAAAGGTTCTGCATCCGCTCGTCGCCGTACCTCGCACGCCAGTCCCGATGCACCTCGCCGAAGATGCCCCGGATGGTCCTGTTGCTCGCGACGCCCTGCGCGGTCGGCCGCACCGTCTTGCCTCGACGGTCTCGCTCATCGAGGTCGACCACGACATATCCGTGCGCCTCGAGGTAGGCGAGCTGCTGGCTGATCGCCTGCTTCGTCACACCGGAGGCGCGAACGAGGTCGGCGACGCGCATCGACTCGCCCTCGCGCAGGTGACGCAGGATGTTCGTGCCGTGCGAGATCGCCAGATCACCGTATCCTGCAGCCGCCAGTCGCGTCTCGCACTCGCCGATGAACGTCGCCCGAGCTCGGCCGAGCAGCGCGGCCAGTGGATACTTCACTCCACCGATTATGCTCGCCCCGGCACGGCCGCGACAGCCGCCGTGCGACTCATCGCCGGAATGTACGCCGCCGCGAGCGCCAGATGCACGAGCGCCAGCCAGACACGATCGCCCGCCGAGATGCCCGACGTCGCGATCGGTCCAGACAGCGAGATGACGACAACGACGAGCGCGACGATCGTCCAGATGCGACGTGCACGCGCACCGAGTGCACGCTCCAGGACGGCGAGCAGCGCCCATCCGGCACCGCCGACGACGAGAGACGCCGCCAGCGCCTGCCACCAGGGCATGTCGGATGCGGTTCCTCCACCCAGTGCGACCTGGATGCCGCCCGCGATCAGCGCGAGTGCCCAGACGATGAGGCCGGCGATGGCGCCGCCGACGACGACCGCGGCCCGCGTGAGGTTCTTGTTGGTGTTCATCACTTGACGAATGAAATCTCCAGCGACCCCACCGTATGGTTGTCGAATGACCGAGACCCGCCGACCGGACGCCGCCTTCGTCAGACAGGGGCGCCTGCGCGAACTGCTCGCCCACGGCACCTTCCGCCGCACGTCCGAGCTGTCGGATGAACTGGGCGTCTCGGTCGTGACCATCCGCGCCGATCTCGAAGAGCTCGAAGCGCAGGGCGCGGCCAGGCGCGTGCGCGGTGGCGCCGTCGGCACGGATGGCCGTGCGGAGTCGGTCTTCGAGACGACGCGGAACGAGGCCGCCGCAGGCAAGTCGCGCATCGCCGACCACTGCGTGTCACTGATCCAGCCGGGCGACATCGTCATGCTCGACGCGGGCACCACGTGCGCGGTGATCGGGCGCGCGCTCGGCGCATCCAACCTCACCGATGTCACCGTCGTCACGAACAACCTCATCGCGATGCACGCGATGTCGATGGCGCCAGGGCTCGAGCTCATCGTGACGGGCGGCACCTTCCGACGCCAGCAGCACTCCCTCATCGACCCGTTCGGCACTCTCGTCATCGACCGCTTCCGCGCCGACATCGCGTTCATCGGCGCCACCGGCGTGGAGCGTGAGGTCGGGGTCACCAACGTGAATGCGCCTGAGGCCGAGATGAAGCGGGCCATGATCGCCGCCTCGGCGAGGCACATCGTGGTGGCGGACAGCCGAAAGCTCGGCCACGCGAGCAAGGTCGTCGTGTGCGCGCCAGAGGAGGTCAGCCTGCTCGTGACAGACGCCGATCCCGCGTCAGCGGAGGCGATCGCACTGCAGAAGGCGAGCTGGAGCATCGACTACTGCTAGCCGAATAAAACTATTGACAACTTTTTGAAAGCATTGGTAAATTCAGCGTGCGCGGGCACTGGCGCCCGTGCGGCACCTGAATTGGAGACCAATGTCTGTTCTCACCCGAACTCGCGCCCTGGCGCGGGCTGCCGCGATCGCCGCCACCGGCGCGCTCTTCGCGGCTGGCCTCGCCCTCGCCGCACCCGCAGCGGCCCAGGCCGTCGTCGATCCCGCGATCGATCTCGGCGACAACGCCGACACTCCCCCGATGGGCTTCAGCACCTGGAATCAGTTCGCCTGCGACGTGGATGCCGACCTCATTCTGCAGACCGCGCAGGCGATCGTCGATTCCGGCATGAAGGACGCCGGGTATGAGTACATCAATATCGACGACTGCTGGGCTCAGACGAGTCGCGATGAAGACGGCAATCTGATCGCAGACACCGAGAAGTTCCCCGATGGCATCGAGGGGCTCGCCGACGAGATCCACGCACTCGGCCTCAAGCTCGGCATCTACTCCTCCGCCGGCTCGAACACCTGCCAGCAGGTGTATCCGGGCAGCCTCGGCTACGAATACATCGACGCGAAGAACTACTACAACTGGGGCGTCGACTACATCAAGTACGACAACTGCGGCGACCACACCATGTCGAGCGACGACTTCGACGCCGACACCACCTGGCTGCCCGAGGACATCGACACCGGTGAGATCGACGCCGAACGCCGCTACGAGCGGATGGGCCTCGCCATCCAGCAGGTGCAGCAGGAGGCCCTCGCCGCGGGCGACGAGTGGAATGTCGTCTACTCCATCTGCGAGTGGGGATCGAACGACCCCTGGATCTGGGGCACGAGCGTTGGCGGCTCGCTGTGGCGCACCACGGGCGACATCAGCGACTCCTTCGCCTCGGTGCTCTCGATCCTCGACCAGCAGTCGGGTCTCGAGGACTACTCGGGTCCTGGCGCGTGGAACGACCCCGACATGCTCGAGGTCGGCAACGGCGGGATGACCGTCGAGGAGTACCGCACCCACTTCTCGCTCTGGGCGCTGCTGAACGCACCGCTCATCGCGGGCAATGACATCCGACTGTTCGACACCGAAGAGGAGCGCGCAGCGGATGAGGACCAGGCGGCCTACCACGATATCCTCACCGACCCGGATGTCATCGCGGTCGACCAGGACTGGGGCGGCTCGCAGGGGTACCTGCTGCGCGATGACGGCGACACCCAGGTGTGGGCCAAACCGATGTCGGATGGCGAGTCCACCGCGATCGTGCTGCTGAACCGCGGCCTCGAAGACGCCAACATCTCGGTGACCGCGGATGAGCTCGCCGATGCCGGGCTCGCCGATTCGTCCGCCTACGCGATCGACGACCTCTGGTCGGACTCCACCACGTCGACGACGGGCACCATTCGCGCCGCACTCACCGCGCACTCCTCGAGCATGCTGATCATCTCACCCGATGAGGCGGCCGCCGAGCCTTCGGTGAGCGTCGAGGTCACCGGTGACGGCTACGTCGAAGCCGGCGACAGCACGACGGTCGACGTCACGCTGCACGACGACGGAACGATCGGCCTGACCGATGTCGCCACGAGCCTCGAGGTGCCGGACGGATGGACGGCCGAGGCCACGGGTGACACCACCGCGTCCGAGGTCGCCTCGAGCGACGACTTCACCGTCGAGTACACGCTGACGCCCGATGAGAATGCCGCCATCGGCGACGTCCCGCTGACGGCGAACGTCGACTATCTCATCGCGGGCAGCACGGATCAGCGCACGGCGAGCGGCAGCTACACGCTGCACTACGTCGACGTGCCAGGCGAGGGAACGCACTACATCAGCGACCTCGACTGGGTGCGCTCGTCCAACACCGGCAGCACCGAGGTGCAGCGCGACCTCAGCACCGACGGCACCGAGCTGAACCAGAACGGCACCGCCTACGAGAAGGGTGTGGGCACGCAGTCGCCCGCGAGCGTCGTCGTCTACCTCGGCGGCACATGCAGCGTGTTCCAGTCGCTGCTCGGTGTGCAGCAGGCGGCCGACAGCGACGAGGGCAACGCCGGTGGCGGCGGACCGCGCGGCGGCTCCAGCACCTTCGAGGTGTACGGAGACGGCGAACTGCTCTACTCATCCGACAGCGTGTCATCGACGGATGACGCCGTCGACACGGGCGACATCGATGTGACGGGCGTGACCGCACTCGAGCTCGCCACGGTCGACAGCGGCGGATTCTTCACCGACTCGGACAAGGGCAACTGGCTGGAGGCCGCTGTCACCTGCGCCGCAGCGGATGATGGCAGCGACGATTCAGAGGCAGGCGACGATGACTCGTCGTCCTCGGACGACTCCGACGCATCCGACGACAGCGCGAGCGACGACTCGTCGAGCGACGCATCAGACGACTCGGACGACTCGGAGCCGCTGGTGCCGACCGGCCAGGATGACGCGACACTCCCCTACACGGCGGGAGGCGCCATCCTGCTGGCGCTGCTGGGCGGGGCGAGCCTGCTCGCCATCCGCGCACGTCGTCGTCACACCGACGCCTGATCACCCGGGCACCATCCCTCCGGGGGTGGTGCCCGAATGCCCTCAGGCGGTGCGCGAGGGCGGAGCCGTCGACTCGCGCACGACGAGACGAGGATGCAGCAGCTCGAGCGGCGGCTGAGCAGCACCCGTCAGCTCGGCCACCAGCAGTTCGACCGCGCGACGCCCGAGCTCGGCGAAATCGACATGAATGGTCGAAAGCGAGGGGAACACATGTGCGGACACAGGAATGTCGTCGAAGCCGATCACGCTGATGTCCTCCGGCACTCGGAGTCCGTGAGATCTGAGGCCGTGCATGAAGCCGATCGCCATCGTGTCGTTGCCGACGAACGCCGCCGTGAAGCCTCCCCGCCGCGCCAGCTCCACGCCCGCGAAATGGCCGAAATCCGCGGTCCAGTCACCACGAATGGGCGGAATCGTCGGCAGGTCCGCATCGCGCAGGGCCGAGAGATATCCATGCATGCGGGAGTCCGCCTCGATCCAGTCCTGCGGACCGGACAGGTGCAGGATGTCGACGTGACCGAGTTCAATGAGATGTTCGACCGCACTGCGCGCCCCTGCGACCTGATCCGGCGCGATGCGATCCTCCAGTCCCCCCGATGCCGCCTGCAGGCTCACGAACGGAATATCGACGGGCATCGCATGCACGGCGTTGAACACACGCACCTGAGGGGCGAGCACGATGATGCCGTCGACCTGCTCTCGGCGCAGCTGCGTCACCGCCCGCTCGATCGACTCGGGCGTGGTGTCGGGCACG
>JASGDS010000289.1:0-4247 GCA_047607025.1 Microbacterium sp. | reverse complement strand
GTGCCGCGAGCACCTTGCCGCTCGCGGCGCGGGTGGCGAGCTCCGTGCCCGCCTCGAACTCCGGCAGCACGCTCTCGATGCCGTCGGGCAGCGCGTTCGCCTCGAGCCGGTCGAGCAGCGCCTTGCGCTCGGGGTTCGCGGCGGCCCACGCGTCGAAGGAGGTCTGCCAGGCGGCGCGCGCCTCGGCGGCGCGCTCGCCCAGCTCGCGCGTGTGCGCGATGACGGCGTCTTCGACGACGAAGCTCTGGGCCGGGTCGAAGCCGAGCACCTCCTTCGTGGCGGCGACCTCGTCGGCACCCAGCGCGTTGCCGTGCACCGCCTCCGTGCCCTTCTTGTGGGGCGCGGGCCATCCGATGATCGTCTTCAGGATGATGAGGGTCGGCTTGTCGGTCTCGGCCTGGCCGGCCGCGATCGCGTCGTTCAGCGCCGCGACGTCTTCGACGTACTCGCCGGTGGAGCGCCAGTCGACGTGCAGCACCTGCCATCCGTACGCCTCATACCGGCCGGCGACGTCTTCGGTGAACGACACGTCGGTGTCGCCTTCGATGGAGATCTGGTTGGAGTCGTAGATCGCGATGAGGTTGCCGAGCTGCTGGTGGCCGGCGAGCGACGACGCCTCGCTCGTGACGCCCTCCTGCAGGTCGCCGTCGCCGGCGATCACGTAGATGTGGTGGTCGAAGGGGCTCTCGCCCGGTGCGGCATCCGGGTCGAACAGGCCGCGCTCGTAGCGCTGCGCGTAGGCGAAGCCGACGGCTGAGGCGAGTCCCTGGCCGAGCGGGCCGGTCGTGATCTCGACGCCCTTGGTGTGCCCGTACTCGGGGTGACCCGGCGTGAGCGAGCCCCAGGTGCGCAGCGCCTCGATGTCGCTGAGCTCGAGCCCGAAGCCGCCGAGGTACAGCTGAATGTACTGCGTGAGCGAGGAGTGGCCGACCGACAGGATGAAGCGGTCGCGGCCCAGCCAGTCGGTGTCGGCCGGGTCATGGCGCATGACGCGCTGATAGAGCAGGTAGGCGACGGGGGCGAGGCTCATGGCGGTGCCTGGATGCCCGTTTCCCACCTTCTGCACGGCGTCCGCCGCGAGAACTCGGGCCGTGTCAACGGCACGCCGATCAATGTCTTCCCAGAGCAGATCCGACACGCAGAAGGCCTTTCGATTGGTGTCTGTCGCGACCGGCCCCTCGCCGTGCGAAGGGGATGCCGGTGCGCGCGTTGACTTCCCAGCATAGTCGCGCAATGTCACCGCGCGACCGGTTCAGATGTCCGATTCTTCACAACGGTAAACGATTTCCAGTGAGATCCGGACGCGCACGGCCGAGCGGCGGGGTGTCATAGACTAGGGGGACCGCACCACGAGGGGAGCCCTGACGCATGTCGACAACCGCCGACTCCGCTCAAGCGGCGACAGGGCAACCGCAGGCGCACACTCTCGGACGACGGATCAGGGCCTACGTCACGCTCACGAAGCCACGTGTTCTTGAGCTGCTGCTCGTGTCGACCATCCCGGTGATGATCCTCGCGCAGGGCGGCCTGCCCAACCTGTGGCTCATCCTCGCGACCGTGATCGGCGGATCGCTGAGCGCAGGCAGCGCCGCGGCCTTCAACATGTACATCGACCGCGACATCGACGCGCACATGGCGCGCACCGAGAACCGGCCGATCGTCACGGGCGAGATCTCGCCGCGCGGTGCGCTCATCTTCGCCTGGACGCTCGCGATCGTCTCGACCATCTGGTTCCTCGCCACCACGAACCTGCTGACCGCTGGCCTGTCGGTCGCTGCCATCTTCTTCTACGTCGTCATCTACACGCTCCTGCTCAAGCGCCGCACCGAGCAGAACATCGTGTGGGGCGGCATCGCGGGCTGCTTCCCGGTGCTCATCGGCTGGGCGGCTGTCACCAACTCGCTCAGCTGGTCGGCGTTCATCCTGTTCGTACTCGTGTTCCTGTGGACGCCGCCGCACTACTGGCCGCTGTCGATCAAGTACGCCGATGACTACGAGCAGGCGGATGTTCCCATGCTGGGCGCGACGCGCAACGGCTCGCAGGTGGGGCTGCAGATCATCCTCTATGCGTGGGCGACGCTCGCCTGCTCGCTGCTGCTGATCCCTGTCGCGGGGATGGGCCTCGTCTACTCGGTCTCTGCGATCGTGTTCGGCGGATGGTTCGTGTTCGAGTCGCACCGGCTGTACCGCCGCACCGTGCTGGACGCGGCCGCGGGCAGCACCGAGAGTCCGCGCCCGATGCGCGTGTTCCATGCGTCGATCACGTACCTGACGCTGATCTTCCTCGCCGTCGCGATCGACCCGCTCCTCCCGTTCTGAGGCTCGCTCTCAGCGCACGCCCTCGATGCGGATGACGGAGAGGCCGGCGCCGATCGCCATGATGAACGCGGCCACGTAGAGCGCGGCGAAGTTCTCGCCGGTCGGCGACCCGATGCGGGTCAGTGCGAAGCCGAGCGCGGGCACGAAGATGCCGGGCAGCAGGTAGGCGAGCGCCACGATGCCCAGGTCCTTGCCGGCATCCTTCGTCGACGGCAGACATTCGGTCATGAGCGCGACATCTGCGGAGATGTAGGCGCCCTGGCCTGCTCCGATGATCGCGATGCCCACGAGGAAGAAGGTGATCTCGGGCGTGGCGACGGCGAACAGCAGCCCCACCGCGCTGAACAGGGCGCCGAAGATGACGCTCGGTTTGCGCCGCCTCGTGCGGTCGGAGATGACGCCGAACACGAACGCGCAGAGGAGATTGGCGAGGGTGAACACGAGCGTCGCCTGAGCCTGCACTCCGGAGATCTTCGCGGGATCGTCGATGCTGAATCGGCCGGAGATCGTCAGGTACAGGTAGCTCGTCACGGTGACGATCGACGAGGTCATGAGGAACCGGCACAGCCACGCCCATCCGAAGTCGGGATAGCGCCTCGGATTCAGCCAGAAGGTCGCGAGCATGGCTCGCAGGTCGAGCTTCGGCGGCTCGTCCTGCGGATGCAGATCGTGCAGCGTGAAGAACACGGTGAGCGACAGGGCGACGGCGACGCCTCCTGGGATGAGGAACATCCAGACCTGCCCGAGGGCGGCGATCTGCCCCGTGAGCGCCGTGCCGAGCAGCACGCCGATCGTGCCGGATGCTCCCGTCACGGCCGACATGATCGCGCGGATGCGGCGGCGGATCTGGTCGGCGTAGAGGCTGTGCTGCGCCATCGACACGGCGCCCCAGCCGATGTAGTTGAGCACGACGCCCGCACAGAGCCAGACGAAGGACGGGGCGAAGGCGAAGCAGACGAAGCCCACTCCGGCGATGATCGCGCCGTAGAGCATCCAGGGGCGGCGTAGGCCGAGCTTCGACCGCGAGCGGTCGCTGAACCGGCCGAACAGCGGGGTCGTGACGAGGGTCGCGAGCCCGCCGATCGTCAGCAGCGCGCTGAGCGTGCTCGACGCGGTGTCGGGGTTCCACTGCTTCAGCAGCGCGGGCACCGCGACGGCGGCGACTCCCTGCGCCACGCCCGTCGATCCCCACGCGACGGCGAAGGTGATCCAGAACCAGATCGACTGCTTCTCGCCTGGCACATCCTCCGAGGGGGCTGCCCGCACCTGTTCTGCGGCGAGGGGCTGCTCTTCTGGGATGGCCATGCGTTCTCCTCGTCGAGTGCGGGCGGCGGCTAGACCCGATAGCCGGTCAGATCGGTTCCCATGAGGGTCGGTTCGCGCCAGGTGAAGTCGAACGTCTCGCTCGACGGGTCGAGCCGGAGGTATCCGACGTGCGGGGTGTCGACCATCCTGAATTCTGCTTCGAAGACGCCGGATGGCGCCCACCCGCCGCGGACGGCGAACGTGACGCCGATGCTACCTCGCGGCCAGTCGCTGTGCCCCACCGAGAGTGTGAACGTTTTACGTTCGATCGTCAGCATCAGGTTCGCCCCCTCGAGACGAACCGTCGTCAGCTCGGGCAGATCGACCTCGCCCGCGCCGCCGAAGCGCACCCAGGGCAGAGCGGGATCGCGCGGCTGACGGGTGAAGGTCAGCCGCGAGACGTCGCGGCTCGCGGGGTCGGTCAGCCGGGCGGAATCGGCGAGCACGGCTGCGCCGAGCCTCCCTGCCTCGGCCGCCCACTCCTGCGCGCGGGCGACGGCATCCGTCCATCCCGCTGGTGCCTGTTCGCCGCGCAGCGCGACGATGGCGGGGGCGACGACACCGAGCGCAGCCTTCGCCGTCGCCCGGGCGAGCGCGGGGAGCCCTGCGACGGGTGCGGGCTC
>JASGDS010000288.1:0-2725 GCA_047607025.1 Microbacterium sp. | reverse complement strand
GCTCCAGCCATCCATCGGCATCCACGGCGCCGGCGATCGCATCGACCCAGCGGCTCGGAGTCGCCTGAACCAGGCGACGCTGCAGCAGGTGCATGTCGTGCCCCGCTCCCACCTCGGCGCACATCGCGCCGACCTCGTGCACGTGCACGTGGTCAGAGGTGAAACGGGTTCTGTTCGACATGCCCCTACGGTACGAGCGTGCGACGCACCGTGTCACGTCAGGCGTAACGTGCCGTCACAAGCCCTGCCCCGCATCCCACAGCCGCTCGCGCGCGCCCATGATGAGCGCGTCGAGCTGCATGGCCTGATCGTCGGTGAGCGAGGCGACGTAGTCGATGATGCCGCGCCCGGTCGCGAGGCGCCGCAGGGCGGGGCCATCCGCGTCGCCCAGCAGCTTCGGCGCCTCCACGCGCAGCCGGGCGTAGTCCTCCGCGGCGAGGTCGACCAGGTCGATGAGGCGGCGCGGCGCCCTGCGGGCATCCGCGGAGTCGTCGAGCCATGCCGCGAAGCTCGTCACGAGCCGCTGCAGCACCATCGACTGGCCGCGCTGGTACACGGCGAGGTCGCTGCGGTCGAGGATGAAGCGCTGATGCACGAACTTCAGCACCGCCACCTCGTGCCAGGCGGGCGGGTCGAGACGGGCGTGCCCCGACCGCAGCGGCGGATGCTCGTCGACGACGACCGAGTGCTGCAGGTGAGCGATCCAGGAGGCCGAGAACAGCGACAGCGCGCGCTCGGTGGACATCGAGCCGTCGAACGGCACCGCGAGCAGTCCGTCGACGACCTCGTCGCTCACGCGTGCGACCGCATCGGCGAACGCCTGCTCATCCGCGATCCACGGGTCTTTCGCCTCGAGCCTGCGCCACAGCAGCTCGAGCGAGCGGCCGGGCTGACGCTCCGTGAGCTCCAGATCGCCCTGCGCCGACTTGTGCAGGGTGCTGCGCTCGCGCCGCCAGGCTCGGAACTCGGCTGAGATGGCCGACTGGTTGAGCAGGCCGGCGCGGTAGAAGTCGTCGAGATCGTGCAGCGAGTAGGCGATGTCGTCTGCGATGTCCATGACCGAGCATTCGAGGGTCTGCTGCAGCGGGCCGATCGTGGGGTACGCGGCCCGGGCATCCGCCATCTCACGCGCGTCGATCACATAGGAGGAGAACTTGGATGCCGCATCTCCCATCGGCGACATGCCGCGCGGCTGCTCGGGCCGCCCGCCCCAGTTGCCGCCCTCCTGACGCAGCCACGGGTACTTCAGCACGGCGGCGCGCACCGCGGCGGTGAGGTTGAGTCCGGCTCCCGCCCTGTCGTACTCGTCCAGGCGCGTGATGATGCGGAACGTCTGCGCGTTGCCCTCGAAGCCCTCGTCCAGGCCGAACTGCGACTGCGCGAGCTGATCGAGGGTGCGCTCGCCGAGATGGCCGAAGGGCGGGTGGCCGAGATCGTGCGCCGCCGCGGCGGCCTGCACGACGACCGGTTCGCACCCGCCGAGAGCGGCGACGATGCGCCCCGTCTCGCCATCCGCACCCGCCAGCTGCACGGCGATCGCGCGGGCGACGGCGGCGACCTTGACGGAGTGCGTGAGTCGGTTGTGCACGGCGAGGCCCGCGCCGGTCTGCGCGATCACCTGCGTCACCGCCGACAGCCGCGAGTAGTAAGGCGAGAACCGGATGCGCTCGACGTCGACGCGATACTCGGGGTTGCGCTCGCGCAGCTGATACTCGTCGAGCTGCTCCGCGACGCGGCGGCTTCTGCGCTGGTCGGTCATGCTTCGGCCTCCAGCGTGCGGCTCTCATCCCACGGCTCGGCCCAGCCGAGCGCGTCGAACAGGCCGTCGAGGATGCCCCCGGTGAACCCCCAGACGAGGCGGTCGGTGCCCGCATCGTCGACGAGGAACGCGGGGCCCGTGTATCTCAGGCCATCCCTGTGCAGCACGAAGGTGCGGCGAGCCTCGGGCGAGATCAGATCGGCGATCGGGGTGCGGAAGACGGCGGCGGTCTCGCCGCGGTCGACGACGCCGACCGGCGTCGGGCGCGACCACCAGGCGAGCACGGGCGTGACGAGGTGGCGCGAAACGGGAACCGGGATAGCCGGCAGCGTGCCGATCACCTCGACGCCCGCAGGGTCGAGGCCTGTCTCCTCCTGCGCCTCGCGCAGCGCCGCGGCGACGATGTCGCCATCGGTCGGCTCCATCCGCCCGCCGGGGAACGCGACCTGGCCGGCATGCGTGCTGAGCGTGGATGCGCGCTGCAGCAGCAGCACGTCGAGATCGCGCGAGACGGCATCCGCCGCATGGTCGGCCGGAACCCGATCGAGCACCCCGAACAGCACGAGCACGGCGGCCACCTTGCCCACGTATCCGTTCGTGATCGGATGCCCGTCGACCCAGTGCTTCAGGGCATTGCCGTCGTGAACAAGAGCGTCGAGCTCGGCGCGGGCGCCCTGCGGCGTGGGGGTCGTTTCCATCCCCACGAGCCTACGCTCGTAGAGTTGCAGGCATGAATCAGCCGGGTGCGAATGGTTTCAGGGCGGCCGTCATCACGGTGAGCGACAGGGCGGCGGCGGGCGAGCGCGAGGATGTCTCCGGCGCCCGCGCCGTCGATGCTCTGCATGCGGCGGGCTTTCTCGTGCAGCGCGCCGTGATCGTGCCGGATGGCGAGGACTCTGTCGCCGGGGCGATCCTCGGAGCGGTGACGGCGGGCGCTCGGCTCGTCGTGACGACGGGAGGGACGGG
>JASGDS010000287.1:0-5721 GCA_047607025.1 Microbacterium sp. | reverse complement strand
TGCC
The DNA here is from genome assembly GCA_047607025.1 of Microbacterium sp. Taxonomy (GTDB): domain Bacteria; phylum Actinomycetota; class Actinomycetes; order Actinomycetales; family Microbacteriaceae; genus Microbacterium. The sequence goes on along the minus strand of JASGDS010000287.1, from coordinate 5,717 downwards.
GCCTACACCGACACGCACGCGACCTAGCGCGCAGGCACGGTCGACTTCGTCGTGCACGACGAAGTCGACCAGTTCGGCGACCCGTCGCAGGACGACCCGCGCGTCGGCACCCTCGGCATCAGCTACGGCGGCGGGATGCAGTACGCGCTGGCGTCGGTGGATCCGCGGGTCGATGCGCTCGTGCCGATGGAGACGTTCAACGACCTCGAGTACTCGCTGTATCCGAACGCGGCCGAGCAGACGGATGGCGTGCAATCGCCTGTCGCCGGCGTCGCGAAGTCGACCTGGGGCCTTGGCCTCGTCGCCACCGGTCAGCTCGCCTCGTCGATCACGGGCCTCACCGCCGACCCCTATCGCACCCTGCAGTGCCAGTACATGCGCGGATCGACCTGTGCGGACATGATTGCCGCCAACCTTCGCGGCTACGCCGACGATGATCTGCGGGCGTACTACGAGCGCATCTCGCCGCACGCCAGCATCCCGAACATCGCGGCGCCCGTGCTGCTCATTCAGGGCGAGTATGACACGCTGTTCTCGCTGAACGAGGCGCTCGCCAGCTACCGGCAGCTCGAAGCACAGGGGAACACGGTGCGACTGGTCTGGGCGTCGCTCGGTCACAACGGCGGGTCGCTCGACGACTTCTCGTCGACTGCGGCCTCGCTCGACCAGCCCGTCAACGCGCGCATCATGAGCTGGTTCGGGCACTGGCTGAAAGACGACGGCTCCGACCTCGGTTCGGCTTTCACCTACACCGAGCCGTGGGCGGACACGCTCACCACGTCTGCGGCGGACGATCCGGATGCCTTCGCGCGTCAGACCTTCTTCCTGGGCGCGTCGGGCACGCTCGCGACATCGCCTGTGGCCGCGGATGCCGCCAACCGCACCCAGACGCTGGTGACGAACGCGGGCGCGCTGCCGACGACGGTCGGACACCTCGACATCCTGCCGCTCGAGCCGACGGATGACGTGTACTCGGACTATTCTCTTCCAGGCACGCAGGCCACCTGGACGAGCGACCCGCTGACATCCGACGTCGATGTCGTCGGAGTGCCGACAGCGACGCTCACCGTGTCGACGCCGCTGGCGGCCTGGCGGGCGCAGCCGGGCAACACCGGGAACGAGGTGACGCTGTACCTGAAGATCTACGACGTCGCCCCGGATGGCACGCGCGGCGTGGTCGGCTCGCTGTCGACCCCGATCCGCATCGATGACACCCGCCAGCAGGTGCAGGTCAACCTGCAGGGCATCATCCATCGCTTCGCAGCCGGCCACAGCATCGCCTTCGCAGTGGCGGGAGGTGATCTGAACTTCCGCGGAGGGACGACGCCCGCGACCGTGACGATCGACGCGGGAGTCGATGGTCAGACGCTGTCGCTACCCGTGGCCGGGTAGCGGCGAACGCTCAGCGGACGCCCCGTAATCTGGCCGCATGGGGGAGGACATCACCACACCGCACATCGCGCTGCGCGCACTTGACCGAGTGCTCGCCGTGCAGCGGCCAGCCGTGCTCGCGCATCTGCGCGGCATCCGCCGCCGCCATCCGGATGCCACACCGGAGCAGATTCTGCGCGTTCTCGAACGGCGCTATCTTGCGGCGATCACCTCGGGGGGAGCGGCCGTCGGCACCACCGCCGTCATCCCGGTCATCTCCACGCCGGCGACGATCGCGCTCGCCGGCGCCGAGACCGTGGGGTTCGTCGAGGTGACGGCGCTGTACGCGCAGTCGGTCGCCGAGGTGCACGGCATCGCAATCGATGACCCCGATCGCGCCCGCGCGCTCGTCATGTCGCTCATGCTCGGCGCCGAGGGCTCAGACCTCGTCGCACAGTTCGCGGGGCAGGTTGCGGGAAACGGCATCGCCCGCGCGGCATATTGGGGCGAAGTGGTCACCAAGTCCATGCCGAAGGCGGTGTTCCGCACCGTGTTCGACCGACTGAAGTCCGCATTCGTCAAGCACTTCAGCAAGGTCGGCAGCGCGTCGCTCGTCGGCAAGGTGCTGCCCTTCGGCATGGGCGCCGTCGTCGGGGGAGCGGGCAACCACCTGCTCGGCCGCGGCGTCGTGAAGGCGGCCCGCAAGGCGTTCGGGCCCGCGCCCTCATCGCTTCCGCTCGAGCTGGAGTCTAAGAAGCTGCGGGTCGTGGTCGTGCCAGAAGCACGGTGACTGTGCCCGCCGCGATGAGGCCCTGCCCCGCGATATAGGTCACCATCACCGCCAGGCTCGTCCAGAACGGCATGATTTCGGGTCGGAACAGGCGGAACGCGAGCACCGTGTCGGAGATCACGAACAGAACCGACCCGGCGATGACCAGCGGATGGCACCGCGTCGCGGCCGTCGCCATCCCACCCAGCAGCAGGCCGTACACGGCCACGGCGGGCAGCAGTGCGCCGAACGACGGCAGCAGCACGACCAGCAGCACGACCCACCACAGCAGGTAGACGAGCGCCCAGGGCTTCGGCCGTCCCGTGCCGATCGCCCCGATGAACAGCACGAGGAAGCAGACGTGCGTGAGGGCGAAGCCCGCGAGCATGCCAGGTGTTTCGGGCAGGAAGGGGAGGAGCGTGGCCGGTGCGTCGCCGAACCAGGAGAACACGAATGCGGCGACCAGCAGCACGAACGGCCAGGTGCGCCTGGCGCCGGCCGATGCTGTCCACACAGCGATCGCGAGCACTGGCATGAGCAGCAGCTTCGTCGAATGCTCCAGTGCCTCGCAACGCAGCGAGATCGCCACGACGTGAAGGATGCCGATGGTGGAATATACGAAGAAGCCCCATGCCTGATGCGGCATGAAGCGTGCGGCGGCGTGACTGCTCACGGTCGACACGAGTCTCCTTCGTCCAGCTATGCGGTTCAGCGTAAGTGCGGAACGTCCGATTCGCCTTCAGCCGCGCTCAAGAATCGTCGAACGTTCGTCGCCTCCGTGAGGTGATCGCCGCCGTCGCCCCCAGCGCGAACAGCAGCAGGCTCGCCGTGAGCACGACGCCGAAGCCGCCCGCGGGGCCGAATGCCTCGGAGAGCGCGCCGCCGATGGCTGAGCTCACCCCGATGCCGACGACGACGCCGCTGCCCACGAACGTCATGATGAAACCGCCCTCGCCGAGCCCCGCGACGGAGCCTGCGACGCTGAAGATCGTCAGCAGCAGCGGGCCCTGGAAAGCGCCGGCGAGCGTGGCGAAGACCACCACGAGCGGCACGCTGGTCGCCGTCAGCATGAGCACCGCGCCGAGCGTGAGACCGGTCGCGGCGATGAGCCACCTCGTCCACAGCCCGACACGTGCCGGAACGAGCACCATCGACATCGTCGTCACCGCCGACCCGACCGCCATGCTGGCGTACAGCAGGGCACCGGCATCCGGAATATCGGCCCGCTGCGCGAACGCGGTCAGGCCGGTCTGGCTGCCGCCGAAGAAGAAGCCCATCGAGAACGTGCCGGCGAGCGACAACGCGATGAGCATCAGCCGGCGTCTGCGCACCGACGAAGCGTCGCTGGGCGCCTCTTGCGCCGTCGGTCGCAGATCGCGGCGACGGGGCACCATCCGGTGCGTGCGATGCACGGCGAACATCGTGGCGAAGATCGCGATCAGACCGCACGCGAAACAGATGGCCGCGCGAGGTGAGGCGGCGACGGCGATGAGGCCCACCAGGGCGGGGCCGAAGATGTAGGAAACCTCGTCGAGCACGCCCTCGAAGGCGAACGCGATACTTGCGTTCTTCGGCGCCATGGCGAGCCACCGCGCCCGCGACAGGGCCCCGACCTGCGGGATGCTGAGCCCGGCGATGCCTGCGAGAAGCACGGTCACGCCATCCGTCGCGCTTCCGGCGGCGAGCGCGAAGGCGACCAGCGACGCGATGTGCAGCGCGACCGAGGTGAGCAGCACGGGGCGCTGACCGACGCGGTCGGCGAGCAGCCCGGCCAGGGGCGAGCCGATCGCCTCGGCGAAGGCGGCCGCGGCGGCCGCGAACCCGGCGATGCGCAGCGAACCGGTCGCGGAGGCGGCGAGCGTCAGCACGGCCAGCGGCACCATCGCCAGTGGCAGGCGGCCGAGGGCGACCGAGACAAGGTAGCTCCAGCCGGTGATGCGGGGCAGCTGGCGGTAGGAGGGGCGCTCGAACACGATGTCGTCGGACATGGGTCTCACCTTCTGCGCGTCCCCCGGCCCGGATCGCGCAACGCCCGCAGACGCAGCACCTGCTGCGCGTCAAGATTATCAGGGGACATAGGGTTGAGGCATGCGAAATCGAGGGCGGGCGCTGACGGTCGTGCTGGGCGCAGCCATCCTGCTCTCGTCGGCGGGATGCTCGGATGACTCGGTCATCACCGGCGACGACTACACCTATCCCTACGACAACCTGAACCCTGCTGAGGCGACCGATGAGGGCGGCGGCGTGTACAGCGGTGCGGGTCAGGCACTCATCCGCCTCGACGAGGTCAGCCCGCAGGTGCCGCTGCAGATCGCGCTGGCCGACGATGACCCCGACTTCCACACGCTGTATGCGACGGGGACGGGCGCCGAGCCACTCGCCGGCAGCGGCGGGCCGGTGCGCATCGGCGTCTACGGTGATCAGACCTACGTCGTGCCCGCTGGATCGCATCTCGAGCTCTGGGTCGACGCAGACGACGCGAAGCCCTGGCGCATCCAGGTCTCACCCGCCGAGATCACCGCCATGTCGGGCGAGGTCGAAGGGTCGGGCGACGCCGTCTTCCAATACACGGGCGAGGCGACGACGGCGCGCGTGAGCGCCGCCAGCGCCGGAGACCTGAGTGTCGACGTCGTCACGGTGGCCGGCACCGATGGTCTGTTCACCAGCTACGTCGGTATCCTCGAACGGTCGGTCGCCTGGGCCGACACGCCGTTCGCCATCTTCGTCGTGGAGGACTACGGCGAGGACGAGTCGTGGACGATCGACTTCGGGGACGAGTCTTAAGCCAGGTGCGCGTGGAACAGCAGCGCGTCCTCCTGCGTCGCCGGCGTGTAGACGACGAGCTGCAGATCGAGCCGATCGGATGGCCGCAGCTGGTGGTGCTCGAAGGTCACGGTCGTGTCGTCGTCGAGATGGAATGCGCGCTCGCGTGAGGTGAAGCCGGCGATATCGTGCCGCTGCCATCCATCGCGGAACTCGGTGCTCACGGCGTTCAGTGCCGCGATCAGCTGCTGGAAGGCGGGCTCGCCGAGCAGCGAAGTGGTCTCTGCTCGGAATTCGGCGAGGAAGCTGCGCGCGGTCTGCTGCCAGTCGCCCAGCATGGTGTGCAGCGACTCGTCGGTGAAGATCAGCCAGATGAGGTTGCGCTCGGCGGCGGGCACCGATGTGATGCGGGGGTAGAGCACCTCGTAGGCGGCGTTCCAACCGGCGATGCCCCAGTCAGGGGCGAGAGCGAAGGCGGGATGCTCCATGGCGTCGAGCAGACGCTGCACGTGTTCCGGGGCGGGGGTCACAGCGGATGGCCTGAGCGGCGCGAAACCGGCGAGGGAGAGCACATAGTCGCGCCCGGTGGCATCGAGCCGCAGCGCGCCCGCGATCGCGGTGAGCACCTGACGCGACGGGCTGATGTCGCGCCCCTGCTCGAGCCAGGTGTACCAGGTCATGCTGACGCCGCTCGCCACGGCGACCTCTTCCCGGCGCAGGCCCGTGAGCTTGCCGCGGGCGCCGGGTCCGAGCCCCACATCGGCGCGCACGATCTGCTCGCGGCGCGAGCGCAGGAACGCGCCGAGCTCGGCGT
>JASGDS010000286.1:0-7693 GCA_047607025.1 Microbacterium sp. | reverse complement strand
ACAACCGGCCCCGGAAAGTGCTCGGCTGGAAGACTCCCGCGGAAGTCTTCGCCGAACAGTTACGATCGATCCAAGACCCCGGTGTTGCGACGACCAGTTGAATCCGCCTTGTTCACCTTCATTGGTGTTTCCTCCTGATTGGATGACACACAGGAATGCAAGCGCTTACACTAGATTCGATGGAACGTCAGTGCGCAAGCACTGCGATCGGCCCGAAATCTTCCCATGCGCCATCCTTCTGCGGCAGCACACTTGCAAGCGTTTACATTCCGGGCTGAAATCAACTAGACTGCATGCATGACTTCCGAATGGTGGCGCACCGCGGTCATCTACCAGATCTACCCCCGCAGCTTCGCAGACGCCTCTGGCGACGGTATCGGCGACCTGCCAGGCATCGCCTCTCGACTCGACTCCCTCGTCGAGCTCGGCATCGACGCGATCTGGCTGTCGCCATTCATGACGAGCCCGCAGAAGGATGCAGGCTACGACGTCGCCGACTATCGCGACGTCGACCCGCTGTTCGGAACGCTCGCCGACTTCGAAGCGATGCTCGCGGCCGCGCACGAGCGGGGCATCCGCGTCATCATCGACCTGGTCCCCAACCACTCCTCCGACCAGCACGTGTGGTTCCAGCAGGCGCTCGCCGCCGCTCCCGGCAGCCCGGAGCGCGCCCGCTACATGTTCCGCGACGGCAAGGGTGAAGACGGCGGCGAGCCGCCGAACAACTGGGAGAGCGTGTTCGGCGGCCCCATGTGGACCCGCGTGACCGAGGCGGATGGCACGCCAGGCCAGTGGTACCTGCACATCTTCGACACGTCGCAGCCCGACTTCGACTGGACGAACCGCGAGGTGCGCGACGAGTTCCTCGACATCCTGCGTTTCTGGCTCGACCGCGGCGTCGACGGCTTCCGCGTGGATGTCGCGCACGGCCTCATCAAGAAGAACGGCCTGCCCGATTACACCCCGCCCGAGGATGCCGATTCCATGGGCGGCGAAGAGGACGTCCCCTACTGGGGGCAGCCGGGCGTGCACGACATCTACCGCGAGTGGCACCAGCTGCTCGCCACGTACGACGGCGACCGCGCCCTGTGCGCGGAGGCGTGGATGCCCACCGCCCGAGAGACGGCGCTGTGGGTGCGGCCCGACGAGATGAACCAGGCGTTCAACTTCCCCTACGCGATGACCGACTGGAATGCGGGGCACCTGCGCGAGGTCATCACCGATTCCCTCGATGTGTTCCCTGCGGTCGGCGCACCCGCCACCTGGGTGCTCTCCAATCACGACGTCATCCGCCACGCCTCGCGTCTGGCGCTGGGGTCGGATGCCCCGCAGGGCCACGGCATCGGGCCGCTCTCCCCCGGCCTTCCCGACCCGGTCGTCGGCCTCGCCCGCGGACGTGCGGCCACGACCGTCATGCTGTCGCTGCCCGGCAGCGCCTACCTCTATCAGGGCGAAGAGCTCGGGCTGCCCGAGGTCATCGACCTGCCGGACGACGCGCGCCAGGACCCCACCTGGTTCCGCACGAACGGCGAGCGCTACGGCCGCGACGGCTGCCGCGTGCCCATCCCGTGGGAATCGACAGCGCCCGCCTACGGCTTCAACGCGACGGGTGAATCGTGGCTGCCGCAGCCAGCCGAGTGGGAGACGCTCGCCCGTGACCGGCAGTGGGGCGTCGACGGCTCCACGCTGGAGCTCTACCGCGAGCTGCTGCGCCTGCGTCGCGAGCACGTCCTCGCGACGAGCCAGCTGACCTGGCTCGACGGATGGCCGAAACGCGCGCTGGCGTTCACCGTGGGCGATGTCACCGTCATCGCCAACACCGGCCGCAAGCCCGTGAAGGCGCCGGAGGGCCTGACGCTGCTCGTCGCGAGCGCCCCCGTCGGCGACACCGTGCCACCCGACACCGCGGCCTGGTTCGCCCGCTGAGGGAACCGACCATGCAGTCCGTGAGCATCGCCGAGGTCGCCGAGCGCGCGGGTGTGTCGACCGCGACGGTGTCTCGCGCGCTCTCGGGCCGCGGCACCGTGTCGGCGGCGACGAAAGAGAACGTGCTGCAGGCGGCGAGCGAGCTCGGCTATGTCGTCTCGCAGGCCGCCTCGAGCCTCGCGTCCGGACGCACGCGCAACATCGGCGTGATCATCCCGTTCCTCGACCGCTGGTATTTCGCGCAGGTGCTCGAGGGCGCGCAGCTCACGCTGCTCAATGCGGGCTACGACGTCACGCTGTACAACATCTCGGGCGGGGGCGCCCAGCGGCGCAGCGTGTTCGAGCAGGCGCTGAAGCGGCAGCGCGTGGATGCCGTGATCGCCATTGCACTGGAGCCGACGGCCGAAGAGCTCGCGCGGCTGCACGAGCTGGGCAAGCCGATTCTCGGGGTGGGCGGTCCGATTCCGGATGTTCCCTCGCTCGCGATCGACGACGTCGCCGTGGCCAGGCTCGCCACCGACCACCTCACCGGCCTCGGGCACACCCGCATCGGCCACATCGGCGGCGGGCCAGAGTTCGACACCGACTTCCACCTACCCGTGCAGCGCTTCGAGGGCTTCGAGTTGGCGATGCACGACGCCGACCTCGCCGTCGATCCCGCGCTCGCGCTGGGCGCCGACTTCACGATCGAAGGCGGGTACCGCGCCGCGAAGCAGCTGCTCGGCGCGCCGGCCAAACAGCGGCCATCCGCGATCTTCGCCGCGAGCGACGAGATGGCGATCGGTGCCATCCTCGCCGCCCGCGATCTGGGGCTCTCGGTGCCGGGCGACGTGTCGATCGCCGGCGTCGACGACTTCGCGCAGGCGGAGTTCTTCGACCTGACCACGGTCGCGCAGTTCCCCCGCAAGCAGGGCCAGACGACCGCGAAGCTGCTGCTCGACCAGCTCGAGACCGATACCGCACCTGCCGCCTCCACCCTGCTTCCCCACCAGCTCGTCGTGCGCGGCACGACCGCCCGCCCCCGTGACTGATCGCGTCGTTTCGGCGGGAGCACACCTGAACCGGGTAGCGTGATCTGGTGGCACACGACGAACCTTCCCCCCTCGACGAGCTGCTGCCGCAGGAGCAACCGGATTCCAGCACAGCGGTGGTGACGACGGCGACCGCGGATGACGACGCGCACGCCGGCATCGAAGCGCTCGCCTGGCTCGACCCGGAGCTGCTCGAAGAGCAGCCGCAGACTCCCGCGCTGAGCAGACGCGTGACGCCCGCGTTCGTCTCGCTCGTGCCCGAGCCGCGCAAGCGCCACGCCTGGGCCTGGCCCATCGCGACGCTGCTCGTGCTCGGCGTCGGCTACGTCGGAGCCTGCGCACTGTGGCCGCTGTCGAACCTCGCCCCCACCGTGACCACCTCGACCGTGCAGATCGATGCGGGTGCCGCTTTCGCTCTCGACTGGCCGGAGACAGGGTCATCCGCCCTCGTCGTGGACGGCGCCCCGGGCGGCGCGATCTACGAGACCAACGACGTGACACCCATGGCGAGCATCACCAAGACGATCACGGCGCTGATGATCATCCAGAAGCAGCAGATCACCGCCGACGATCAGGGACCGAGCTACACCTTCACGTGGGAGGATCAGCAGACCTACTGGGACTACCTCACCCAGGACGAGTCGGCGCTGGATGTTCCCGTCGACGGCTCGCTGACGACCTACCAGATGCTCGAAGGCATCATGCTGGGTTCCGCCGGGAATTACGTCGACCGGCTCGTCACCGAGATCTGGGGCACCCAGGACGCTTTCCTCGCCGACGCGCAGACCTTCCTCGCCGACAACGACCTGACCGGCATCACGATGGTCGACGCCTCCGGCATCAGCCCGGAGAACACCGCGAACGCGTCGGATCTGCTGGCGCTGGCGAAGCTCGCCGCCTCCGATCCCGTGCTCAGCGTCATCACCGCGATGCCGCAGGTCGAGCTGCCCGGCATCGAGGATCCCGTGCTCAACTCCAACCCCCTGATCATCGACGAGAACGATCAGCCGACGGGCGATGAGGGCGTCATCGGTGTGAAGACCGGTTCACTGTGGTCGACGGGCACCACCTATTACAACCTGCTGGCGGCCAAAGACCTCACCATCGGCGACACGACCATCCGCGCCTACGAGTCGGTGCTCGGTCAGCCGAGCGAAGACGACCGCCGCACGGTGAGCAAGAACCTGCTCGACGAGCTCGAGGCAGGCATGCAGCCGTCGACGGCGGTCGCCGATGGCACCGAGGTGGCGCAGGTCACCACCGAATGGGGCACGCAGAGCACCATCGTCACGCAGGGCGATGCGTCGCTCATCACCTGGCAGGGCGTGGCGCCGACGGCCACCACCGACATCACGGCCGACGCCAAGAGTGTCACGGGCAGCACGGTCGGCACGATGACCGTGACCGGTCCGTTCGATGAGGCCGAGATTCCGCTCGTGCTCACCGGCGACATCGGCACGCCGAGCCTCGGCTGGCGGCTGGCTCATCCCTTCCAGCTCTGGGGGCTGGCCTGATCCTGCGCTAGGGTGGGTGGCACAACCACGGGAGTCCGGGCAGCCGGGCTGAGAGGAAGCGACAAGCGCTTCGACCGTCGAACCTGATCCGGATCATGCCGGCGCAGGGAGGAGATTCAATGAGCAGGTCCACGTCTGCATCCCCCCAGACACGCACAACCTCGCGCTACCGCTGGCGCGTCGTCGACATCGTCGTCGCCAGCATCATCGCCGTCGCGAGCGCCCTCATCTTCTACGTCTGGAACTTCGGCTACGAGCTTCCGAAAGCCCTGATCGAGCCGCTGCTGCCCGGCCTCGGCGCCCTCGTGAACGGCCCCTGGTTCCTGGCGGCCATCCTCGCGGGTCTCGTCGTGCGCAAGCCTGGCGCGGCGCTGTACGCCGAGATCGTCGCGGCCAGCATCTCGGCGCTGCTGGGCAACCAGTGGGGCTGGGCGACCGTCGAGGCCGGACTCGTGCAGGGCCTCGCCGCCGAGATCGTCTTCGCGGTCGTGCTGTACCGCATCTGGAGCCTTCCCGTCGCCGTTCTCGCGGGCGCGGCGTCAGGCCTCGCCTGCGGCATCAACGACCGCGTGGTCTGGTATCCGGGCTACGGCACGGCCTGGACGACGGGGTACATCGTCTGCTCGACGATCTCGGGCGCCGTGCTCGCGGGCGCGCTCGGCTGGCTCATCGTCCGCGGCCTCGCGCAGACGGGCGCGCTGAGCCGCTTCGCGTCCGGCCGCGAGGCGACCAGACGCGTGTGATCGCGCCCGCCGCTCTCGAGGCGCGGTCGTGGGGCTGGCGCTACGGCACCCGCCGTGCGTGGGCGCTGCAGAACGTCTCGCTTCGCATCGCCCCCGGCGAGCGGGTGCTGCTGCTCGGGGCTTCTGGTTCAGGCAAGTCCACGCTGCTGCATGGCCTGGGCGGTGTGCTCGGCGGCGCTGACGAGGGTGAGCAGCAGGGAGAGCTGCTGGTCGATGGCGCACCGTCGGCGAGCAGCCACGGTCACGTCGGCATGGTGCTGCAGGATCCGGACACGCAGACCATGCTCGCCCGCGTCGGAGACGACATCGCGTTCGGCTGCGAGAACCTCGGCGTGCCGCGAGACGAGATCTGGTCTCGCGTCGCGAACGCCAGGGACGCGGTCGGCCTGAATGTGCCGCTGAATCAGTCGACGGCGAGCCTCTCGGGCGGGCAGAAGCAGCGACTCGCGCTCGCTGGCGTGCTCGCGATGCAGTCGGGTGCCATCCTGCTGGATGAGCCGACGGCCAACCTCGACCCGCAGGGCGTCGTCGATGTGCGAGATGCGGTGGCACGGGCGATCGCGGCGACCGGCGCGACGATGGTGGTCATTGAGCATCGCGTCGATGTGTGGCTTCCCGTGGTCGACAGGGTCATCGTGCTCGGCCGATCGGATGGCGCCACGATCGTAGTCGCGGATGGCCCGCCCGACAGGGTGCTCGCCGAACGTGCGGCGGAGCTTCACGTCTCGGGCGTCTGGGTGCCTGGCCTCCCGCCCGACCTGCCTCCCGCGCCATCCCGCGCCCCCGGGGAGCGTCTGCTGCGCGCTCAGGACCTCGTCGTCGCGCGTCGCCTGGGGTCGCCCGTCGCCGGTCCTTTCGATCTCGACGTGCATGCCGGCGAAGTGCTCGGGCTCACGGGCCGCAACGGGACGGGGAAGTCGACGCTGGCACTGACGCTCGCTGGCCTCATCCCGCCTGAATCCGGCAAGGTCGTCGCCGAGCCTGCACTCGCCCAGAGCGCAGGGGAGGACCCGCTGCGCTGGCGTTCCCGCCAGCTGCTCACCCGAATCGTCACCGTGCTGCAGAGCCCGGAGCATCAGCTGCTCGCAAAGACGGTGCGTCAGGAGCTGGAGATCGGGCCGCGCGCGCTCGGTCTGCCGGCGGCAGAGACCGATGCGCGCGTCGACGAGCTGCTCGAGCGGCTGCGCCTCGCGCCGCTCGCCGAGGCGAATCCGTACACGCTCTCCGGCGGCGAGAAGCGGCGGCTCACGGTCGCCGCCGCCCTCGCGACGCGTCCGCAGATGCTCGTGCTCGATGAACCGACCTTCGGCCAGGATGCGAGGACCTGGGCGGAGCTCGTCGCGATCATCGCGTCGCTTCGGGATGAGGGCACAGCGGTCGTGACGGTGACGCACGACGCCGAGGTGCTCGCCGCCCTGCGGGCGCGCGTGCGGGAGATCGCGTGACCGCCTTCGACATCGGCGCCGACCGCATCGTTCGCCCCGGACCTATCGCGCCCCGAGCGGCGCTGGCGCGAATCACCGCGTCTCTGGTCATCAGCCTGCCGCTCGTGCTGACGCTCGACCGGGTGTCGGCCTCCGTCGCCTTGCTGCTGTCGGCGCCGCTGCTGCTGTGCGCGGGGCTGCGCTGGCGGGAGTTCTGGCTGCGCACCGCCGTGCTGTGGATCGGCGCGCCGCTGGGCGCTTTGACGATCTCGCTCTACGGACGTTCCAGTGGCGAGGTGTTCTTCGACTGGGCGTTCATGCGCGTGAGCGAGGGCTCGCTCACGCTCGCGGTGGCCACCGCGATTCGCGTGCTCGCCATCGGGCTCCCCGCCGTCTGTCTGTGCTCGACGATCGATCCCACCGAGCTCGCCGACGATCTGTCTCAGCGCCTGCGCCTTCCCGCCCGTTTCGTCATCGGCGCACTGGTCGGCATGCGCATGATGAGCCTGCTCGCCGAGGACTGGCGGCAGCTCGAACTCGCGCGGCGTGCACGAGGCGTCGCCGATCAGGGTCGAATCCGTCGACTGCTCGGCATGGCGTTCGCCCTGTTCGTGCTCGCCATCCGCCGCGGTTCATCGCTGGCGACCGCGATGGAGGCTCGTGCGTTCGGTGCACCAGGAGCGCGCACCTGGGCGAGATCTTCTCGATGGGATCGCCGCGACACCGCGCTCGTGCTGATCGCCGCGGTCATCCCCGCCGCCGCGCTGTCGTGCGCCGTCGCTCTGGGGACGTGGAACTCGATCTTCACCGGCGGGTGACGACGATCACTCCGGGTCGAGACCCAGTACCCGACGGGTCAGGGCGTGCACGTCCTTGTCGAGGCGATCGATCTTCTCATCGGTCGCCTGGAAGCGCGTGTTCATCTCGTTGCGCATGCTCTGCAGCTCGCCGTGCAGGCCGCCCATCTCACCGTGCAGGCCGCCCATCTCACCGTGCAGGCTGCCCATCTCACCGCGCATACTGCCCATTTCATGGCGCAGACTCTCCATCTGCTT
>JASGDS010000285.1:0-7006 GCA_047607025.1 Microbacterium sp. | reverse complement strand
CTCTACGCACTGTCTCGTCACTTGACCGTGCAATGAGAGGACAGCGCAATGATCCGCCTGCTCTGGGTTGGCAGCGTCCGCACCCGCTACTTCCTGCGGCGCTACATGCCCACCAACATCCTGCTCGACCTGATCCGCACTCGCCGAGGGCTCAAGTGGGGCCTGCCCACGATGCTCCTGGCCGCGCCCTACCTGCTCGCCGCGAGCATCTGCACCAACCTCATCGCCGGCAGCGGCCCCGGCTGGCTCAATCTCCTCGTGATCTTGTTCATCTGGAACGCGATGAAGTTCCTCATCATGGGGCCGGTCAGCATGGTCCTTCTGGCCCGCGCCCGCCTCCGCGAGCGCGCGGCACGCCGCCGCGAACTGCGCGCCGACCATCGGCCCATGGTCGCCGCGTAGGAGCGGCCTGGTGGGCATGTACGGGAAGAAGCCGGGCTTCCTCGTTTCCCTGGCCCGAGGAAGAGAGCTCGCCTCGCGGGCGGTGCGGGCGATACCGCCACTCCGAGCGGACCGACGTCGCTGACGGCTGTCGCTGATAGCCTGACGTTAGGCCCCGCAGGAGGAGTTTGCGAGAAGATGGCGGAAGAACACGAAGTGCTCACGACGGAGGAGGCTGCCGCGCTGCTACGCGTGAGCACTAAGACCGTGCTCGCGCTCGCCCGCGAAGGCTCCCTGCCCGGCGAGAAGGTCGGACGAGCCTGGCGCTTCCTCCGCAGCGACGTCCTCGCAGTCGTCCGCGGCGGCAAGGACACCGCGAAGAGTGTGGGGGACTGAGTGACAGCACCAGATACCGTCCGCACGCCCCTCACCGATCAAGACGCCCTCGCTGAGCGGGTGACGTCATGATCGACATGTCCACGTGGGACGAGCTGGTCGTTGACGTTGTTAACGACGTCAGACTCGACCCGCGCAACGTCCGACTCGACATCCCCGAAGGAGTCCCGGAATCCGACATCGTTCAGGACTTGTTCACCAACGAGAAGGCTCTGAGTCTCGTCGAAGGTATCGCCAAGGTCGGCCTGCTGACCCACGAAGTCCCCATCGTCCTGGAGCGTGACGGCCAACTCGTTGTGGTCGAGGGCAATCGACGTGTCGCCGCGCTGAAGGCTATCCAGAACCCGTACCTCGCACCCGATCACCAAGCGCGCATCGGAAAGCTAGCGCAGTCGCTGCCCGATCGCGCCGCGATCCGTCGTATCACCGTCAAGAGAGCACCTTCGCAGGACGATGCCGACCAACTCGTCGCCGCGCTTCACACCGGTAATCAGCGCTTGGCGTGGGGTCCCGCCAGGCAGGCCGCGTTCTTCCAGGCGCAGCTCGACGCTGGCAAATCGCCGGAGGAACTGATAGCTCAGTATCCAACGATCGATGTCCGAAAGTTCATCACACGGAGCAAGATTCTCGAACTGTTTCGCAACGTCGACTACGACGACCCTTCTCTGGGCGATTACGCACGCAAACGCCGCTTCCCAGTGTCGACTCTCGCGCGCCTCTACGAGAACGAGAAGTTTCTCAATCTGGTCGGAATCGACATCCAGAACGGCACAGGCGAAGTCTCCCTCGTCTCAAGTGCCGGCTTGTTCAAGCGAGTTGCGACGAAGATCGTGAGCGACATCCGCGACGGCGTGATCAACACGCGTACCCTCAACAAGACCTCAAGCGACCGTTACGTCGAGTACATGGATGATCTGCGCGACCTCCTCGACGAGTACAGAGACGACGAGTCGTCGAACGGCAAGGCGGCCAGCTCGGACGCCGACGCGTCGAACTCCTCGGCGAAGGGGAGCAAGCACTCTGGCCCTGATGGTCAAGGTCAGAAATCGCACGCTCGTGACAGCGCAGATGGCGACTCTCGCGGATCGAACGATGCTGGACGGGACAAGCCGAAGCCGCTCCCGCGGAAGAGGAACTACCTCAACACCGACAACCTGTCGGTCCCCGCATCGTTCCCCGCCTCAGTACATGAGATCGTGAAGGAACTATCGGCGATCAACATTCAGCGCTTCCCGAACGCGACGCTCGATCTGCTCCGAACCTTTCTGGAAAAGACGATCAAGGCCCACGCGGAGGTGCTCGGAGAGGAGATCAAGAAGAGCTCAAATGACCAGGGCTTCGTGTACCTCTCAAACTGTCTCGTTTGGCTCGAACAACACTTCAAGTCGACCGGACAGACCGCATTCATCCAGCCCGTCCAGAAGATCCGAGGTGGACGCTACGGCTTTGTGGGCTCCAAAGCACACCTCGATGCCACGAACCACAACCATCACATTTTTGCCACACCCGACGACGTCCGTGAATGCTGGGCGACCATCGAAGGAGTCATGAAGGCGGTCCTCAAACCATGACCCAGACAGCGACATCTGCACGTAGACGAGTGACGATCTCACCGCTCCGGTACCCCGGCGGCAAGGGCCTGCTCTACTCGCGCCTGCGGACGATCATCCGAGAGAACAACCTCACCTCAAGCGTGTACGTCGAACCCTACGCAGGAGGTGCAGGCGCGGCTCTCGCCCTACTCGTCTCCGGCCAGGTCGAGCGGATCGCGATCAACGACCTTGACCCCGCCGTGTTCGCGTTCTGGAACGCAGTCGTCACTCAGCCCGACGAGTTCACCGCGCTGGTCAATAGCGTCGAACTCTCCGTCGATGAATGGGAACGACAGCGCGAGGTCTATCTGACCTCCGCCCGCGACGACCACCTCCCGCTCGGATTCGCAACGTTCTATCTCAATCGAACCAACCGGTCAGGCGTCCTGAATGGTGGGCCTATCGGTGGGAAGGACCAGACGGGAAACTACAAGATCGACGCTCGCTTCAACCGCGAAGGCCTTGCCGAGCGCATCCGTCTGATCGCGTTGCACGCAGACCGCATAGCCGTGACCAACGAGGATGGTCTGCGCGTCATCGAGCGGTACTCGGACCGCGATGACGCCTTCATCTACGCCGATCCGCCCTACTTCGAGAAGGCGGGATCGCTCTATCTCAACGCCTTCCAAGACTCCGATCACCGGGCTCTCGCCGACTGCCTCAAAGGTGTGCAGCGGGCAAAGTGGATTCTCACCTATGACAACGTGCCTCAGGTCGCAGAACTCTACTCAGATCTCCGCAGGCGACTCTTCGCACTGAACTACTCGGCTCACCGCGTGATGAAAGCCAGCGAAATCATGGTGTTCTCGACGGAACTATCTATTCCCGAGGAGATTGAGTCTGCCCATGCCGGCCTTGTGCAGCTGGCAGATGCCGCTACAGAAGGAGCACGCTGATGGCGCGGCTAGAAAAAGCATCACCCGATACGCTCACTCTCGACCTCGCGAACCCGCGTATCCCCGACGCGAGGTTCACCGACGAAGAGGACGCAATCGCCTACCTCTACGCACAGGCCGACTTGGGTGAGCTGATCCAGTCGATCGGCAACTCAGGATGGCTCGACTTCGAGCCCCTGATCGTGGAGGAATCAACACGGACCGTCGTCGAGGGCAACCGCCGCCTCGCGGCCCTGCGGATCATCGCGAGCCCCAGGCTCCAGCAAGAGTTCAAAGTCACGCTGCCGCAACCACTGCACGCGAACGCCATACCGACAGAGATCCAGGTCAACTACGTCGGTAGCCGCAAAGAGGCACGCGACTTCATCGGGTTCAAACACGTCAACGGCGCCTTCAAATGGGACTCCTACGCGAAGGCACGATTCGCGTATTCATGGCTCCAAGACGGTGACGACATCGACGAAGTCAGCCGCAGGCTGGGCGACGGGCACAACACCGTCAGCAGGCTCGTCAACGGCGTCGTCGTACTAGAGCAAGCGGAGAACGCCAAGCTCTTCGACCGCGAACTTCGGTCCAAGAAGTCTTTCTACTTCTCCCACCTCTATACTGCGCTCTCGACAGCTAACGTTCGTCAGTTCCTAGGACTGCCTGAGAGCGACAACTCAGTACTTCCGTCCCGGCCAGTGCCAGCATCGCACCGAGCGCATCTACGTGACCTCCTGTCATGGCTCTACGGCCAAGAAGACGAGCCAGCGCTGATCAGGAGCCAGAACCCCGACCTTGGACGACTCGTCAACGTATTGGGCAGCGAGCGGGCAATCCGAGTGCTCGAATCCAACCGTGACCTCGACCGCGCCTTCGACGTCGTTGAAGACAAGGCAAAGGCGTTCGAGAAGGCGTTCTACCAGCTCGCCAGCTCCGCCGAAGACGTCTCTCGGATCATTGCTCGCTACGACCCGAAGTCTGATCTGGTCGACGACGCGGAAGCAACCCTCCGCGTGGTGACCATCGTGGTCAACGCGATGAAAGAGGCACACCTCGGAGGCCGCTCTTCCGATGAGAGTTAATGCGCCTCTGGAACGCTCAACGAGGAGCGTTGCGGCCGACTGGGTGGAGTTGCATGCTCTATTGGATGCATCCATCGCGAACGAACAGAGCCTGATCCGAAGCCAGACCGTTCAACGGGAACCCGACCATGGCAGCCTGCTGACTGACATCGACGCTGAGCTGGTCGACGAGGAGATTCTGGAGCCCGAGAACGACGAGCTTTCCGAGCGTGTCTACGAGGAACTCGCCTACCGCGAGCGAGTGCTCGGTTCTCGGTATCCGTTCAAGCTTATGTCGGAGTACGGAAAGTGGGCTCTCCGGCGTCGCGCAGCGGAGAGCGAGGCTGAGGAGGCAGCACACGACTGCTACATCTGCTGCCTCCTGATCTCTGCGATCCACTCCGAGCTGCTGCCGACGAAGAGCGACCACGAGGTGTTCAAGTCAAGCGCGAAAGCGCTACAGGTCGAGTCGTATCTGACGGCGGCAGAAGTGCTGGGCGGCCGCGCGTACTGGTTCGGCTTCCCGCGGCCCGACGGCTCGGGAATGCTGAAAGCGATCCAGGACCTCGCAACCTCAATGGGCACCGCTGTGGCGCCGGAAAAACGCCCCCTGGGTCTCTCCGCCAACGCTGCGGACGGCACCGTGGACATCGTCGCCTGGCGTCCATTCCTCGACGGACAGGCAGCCTCGATTGTCGCGTACGGGCAAGTCGCTTCCGGCCAGAACTGGACCGCTAAGCCCATCAAGTCCTTCATCGACGGCCATTTTCTCCCCTGGTTCGACAAGGCGCCGTCGCATAAACACATCGAGATGCTCTTCGTACCGTTCCCGCAGCACCATGAGCAGCCCGAGGAGAAGAAACTGGACTTCCGCACCGTCGCTTCGGAGAAGGCTCGACTTCGCGAGAACGACTACGGAGTCGTGATCGACCGACTTCGACTGACCGAGCTGATGGCACTCTCGAAGGTCAGCGGAAGGTACGACAAACAGGAGTACGAACTGCACGAAGACTACGTTCGGACCTGGGCGGCAGGAGCATTGTCCTACGCCGAGGGGAAAGACGCGGCAGCCTGACACGGCGCGACTCTGCTGGTCAGGTTAAAGAGCGGTCGGCCCGCAGGTGATTACGCACCGTCCCGGACGAGACATCGAACCGCGCACCGATCTGAGCCAGTGACCAGCCACGATCCCGAAGTGCGAACGCTTCCTCTTTCTGCGCGAGAGACAGGCCACGTCGTCGCATCGGGACGCCTCGCCGGTGCAGGTGCGCGCTTACGGTGCGGCGTTCGATCCCGAACTCGGCAGCCAGCTCGTACACGGTCTGACCAGCGAGGTAGCCGTCCACGAGGGCGTCGACCGAAGCCGCGTCGAGTCGCCTCTGCGCCTGCCGAGTGTGCGGAGCCGGCGTGGATGCAAGAGATCGCGGCCCCTGACCAACCATCGCGGTTCCTGCGGACAGCCCGTTGGCCAGGGACTTTGCCATCGGGGGCAGGGTTGGAAGGAACTCCCGAAACTTCCACACCTGTGATGAGTCGCGAGATATGTCATTGATGAGAGCCCGGCCATCGGCCGGGCTCTTGTTGTGTGTTGCGCCAGTAGGTGCGGGTGGGGTCGATGGTGTTGGTCGCGATGACTTCGCCTGTTTCGAGTTTGATGATGGTGACGGTGGTGTCGTCGGCGAGGGCGAGGACGCGGGTTCCGTGGTGGGCTGCGCCGATGCCGAGGTGGTGCATGCGGGCGGCGCGGCGGAAGCTGATTTTGCCGTGGTCGACGCGGTCGTAGCGGAGCCGGTAGTGGGCGGCGTCGGCGTGACATTCACGGCAGCCCCGCAGACCGAGACACAAACGCCAGGGTGATTGTCGGCCGTTCGACGTACACTTGAAGACATGACACCCGACACCCGGGCTCTGATCCGAGACGGCCTCGCGCTCGACGCCGATCAGCGCGCGGTCGTCGCTCATGCTCTGCTCGAAAGCCTCCATGATGCAGGCGACGCGGGCGAGGTCGATGCGGCTTGGCGTGCCGAGGCCACCCGGCGACTGGCCGAGGTGCGTGAGGGTGCGGTCGAGCTGGTGGATGCTGACGAGCACTACGAGCGTTTGCGGGCCTCGCTCACCGCATGACCCTGGCTCAGCGGGATGGGGTGTGACACTCGTCGTAGACAGTCGTTACCAGGAGGGCACGACAGGACATCATGTCTACGAATCGCAGGAGTTTCACTGAGGAGTTCAAGGCCGACGCGGTCCAGCTTGTGGTGGCCGGCGGCCGGCCGATCGCGCAGGTCGCCCGCGAGTTGGAGATCAACGAGAGCTCGCTGGGCTGTTGGGTGAAGGCGTACCGTCAGCAGCACCCTGACCCGCGGGTCGCGCCGTTGCCTGTGGAGGCGGCGCGGATCGCGAGGCTGGAGGCGGAGAATCGGCGGCTCGCGGAGGAGAACGCGTTCTTGAAAAAAGCCGTGGCCTTTTTCGCGAAGGAGCAGCGGTGAGCGAGAAGTTCACGCTGATGCACGCGGAGAAGGCCACGTTCACGATCGAGTTGATGGCCCGCCTGCTGGGCGTGTCTCGCGCGGGTCTGCTGAGGGTTTGGTTGAGTCCTGGATTGCTTCGCTTGAGGGTGGGGTTGGAAGGATGATTACCATGCCGGTGAAGTTCACTGATGAGTTCAAGCGAGACGCGGTCGCGCTGGTCGACTCGG
>JASGDS010000284.1:0-7323 GCA_047607025.1 Microbacterium sp. | reverse complement strand
GCTTGGCCGGGCGCTCCCACTCGAACTCGTCGGCGAGGTCGGCGTAGTACTCGAACAGCGGCGGGACGCGGAGGATCGAGTAGGAGGACATCCGGAAGACCGGGCCGGCCTGGCGGGTCCAGAAGGTTGCCAGCTCGGTGGCGCGCTCATGCAGCTTCTGGGCGATGCGGCGGAGGTACACGGCGCGCTCGGCGGGCTCGAGCAAGGCCCAGTCGGTGGTGTCGAAGGCGTGGCGCGCCGCGGTGACTGCGGCGTCCATGTCGGCGGGGCCCGCCTCCGCGACGCGGTAGAAGCTCTCCTCGGTCGCCGAGTCAATGACGTCGAAGAAGGTCGCGCACTGCGGCGTCACCCACTGGCCGCCGATGAACAGGCGATCGGGGTGCTTCAGGGTGATGGGCGTGTCGCGCACGGTCAGGAGCTCCGTCATGGCATCGTCCCTTTCTCGTTCAGGGTGATCGTCAGGTGCCGGGGTTACGGCTCATGGCGCCGACCAGGGTCCAGCCGAGCCGGTCGGGGGCGAGTCCCGCGAGCTGCCGGGCGTTCATGCCGAAGTCGACCGAGAGGTGCGCGCCGGAGACGTAGCCGGCCAGGTCGCTGCCGAGGAAGGCGAGCACGCGTGCCATGTCGACCGATTCCGCCAGGCGGCCCGCGGGTCCGAGGTCGGCCTCCACGGCAGCCATGCCGCCCTTCATCTCGGCGAACGCGCCGTCGATGGAGTCCTGGTTTCCGAAGTGGTCCGTCATGTGTGGAGACTTCCTTGTCTGCAGAACGTTCTGCTATAGAGAACATCTGAACGTGATGACGAAACAGTTATGCGAATCCTGCCATAGATGGGCTCTCCCGTCAACGTCGCGAGGTCGCGGTCAGAGGGGCCACGATGCGCCCTGTTGCCCGTCGCCACAATCCGTGGGCATGCGGGCGAGGGTTGACAGTCGAGGAGAAGCCCTGCATACTATGGCTTGCGGGGTGGAGCGGAACGGCTGTTCCGTATAGCGACATCCAGACGTTTGGTCGCAGAGAGGAAGCAACCGAGCGCTGCGGCAGCACGACGCTGCGGCAGCACTACTCTGTGGGATCGAAACAACGACACGAAGACGAGGGAGTCTGAGTTGTGTGTAGTGCGAGCGAATCGCCTGACCGGGCATCGGTGGAGAAGCCTCCGCTGACCCGGCCAAGGAGGCTGCGGTGAACAACGTCTTGCGGCGTGTCGGCTACGCGCTCCTGGTCATTTTCCTCGTGACGATCGCGGTGAGCCTGCTTCTGAGTCTTGCGCCGGGTTCTGTCGCCGAGGTCATGCTGGGCGAGGCGGCAACGCCCGAGACCGTCGCCGCACTGAGCGCGGAGCTCGGCTTGGACCGACCCTTCTTCGTCCAGTACGGCGACTGGCTCGTGCATGCCGTCCAGGGCGATCTGGGAACATCACCAATCACTCGGATGTCGGTGACGGGGGTCATCCTCCAACGACTTCCGGTGACCCTCGAGATCGCGGTCGTCGCGCTGCTGATCGCGCTGATCGTCGCCATTCCGTTGGCTGTGGCGTCGGCATCGCGTCCGAACACGGCGCTGGACCGGGCGATCAACGCCGTGACATCGGTCTTCCTCTCCGTCCCGGCCTTCGTTGCCGGTCCCGTGCTCATCTGGCTCTTCGCCGTCAACTCGCGCGTGTTTCCGGCACTCGGCTGGTCGCCGATCGAAGACGGATTGGGTCCGAACCTGCGGGGCGTCTTCCTTCCGGCCCTTGCCGTCGCCCTCACCGAGATCGCCGCTTTTCATCGCGTCTTGCGGTCTGATCTCATGGGCACCCTGCGTGAGGATTTCGTGGCCGCTGCACGTGCGAAAGGCATGACCCGTTCCTACGTCATGTTCCGGCATGCGTTCCGGCCCTCATCGTTCTCGCTGCTGACGATCTCGGGTCTGAGCCTCGCGCGACTCATGGGTGGCACGATCATCGTGGAGGCGCTCTTCGTCCTTCCCGGCCTCGGACAGCTCCTCTCGACGTCGATCCTCCAGCGCGACGTCATCACGGTGCAGGGGGTTGTGACGTTCATCGCCGTCGCCTTCGTCGTCGTGAACATGCTCGTGGACATCGGGTACGGACTCATTGATCCGCGAGTGCGCAGAGCCGCCAGGGCGAAGAAGAAGAATGCGGCGGCGACCCCGGCGGTGCAAGGAGAGGTCGCGGCAGCATGACCATCATCACCAGGACGGTCTCCACTCGGCCGCCCCGCAAGATCTTGCCTGCGAAGACCGGTACCCCCACCGTTGCCCCGGCCAAACGACAATGGTCGATCCTCGTCTGGCTCGCATACTTCTGGATCGGTCTCGTCGTGGTGCTGGCCGTCTTGGCTCCGGTGCTGCCGATCGCCGCCATCGATGTGATCGTCGGGTCGGCGCGGCAGCCTCCCCAGTTCGGTCCCATCGATACGCTGCTGGGCACGGATCAGGTGGGGCGGTCGCTGCTTTCCCGCCTCATCTACGGCGCGCGGGTCTCGCTCGTCGTCGGCGCGGTCTCAGCAGCCGCGGGTGTCACCCTCGGCACCGCGTTGGGACTCATCGCCGGATACTTCCGCAGGGGCACCGACTGGGCCATCACGCTGATCGCGGATGTCCTGCTGTCGTTTCCCACGCTCGTGCTGTTGCTCGCCCTGACGGCGATCCTCTCATCGGGCGTGCCGACGCTGCTCGTGGGGCTCGCCCTGACGAGCACCCCCACCTTCATGCGGCTGGCGCGGGCGAACACCATGGCGTGGGCGAGCCGCGACTTCGTCCGCGCAGCGCGGAGCCTGGGAGCATCCAACAGCCGCATCCTCCTGCGTGAGATCCTCCCCAACGTCATCCCGACGATCGCCGCCTACATTCCGCTCGTCATCGCGGCGCTCATCGTCGCCGAGGGGTCTCTCAGCTTCCTCGGCCTCGGCATTCCGCCGCCCACCCCGAGTTGGGGCGGAATGATCAACACGGGCGCCGCCGAGCTGCGGAGGAACCCCTACATGATCTTCGTTCCCGCCACCGTGCTTTTCCTCACGGTCTTCGCGCTGAACCAGGCCGGCGAGCATCTGCGACAGCGGTTCGACCGCACAATGCAGGACTAGCAGGGTTCGCATTCGCAGACATCCCTTCACCACAGCAACAGCCCCTTCACCACAGCAATACCCCCTTCACCAAGAGAGGAACCCACACCATCATGATTTCGAGAAAGAGGTGGGCAGCGGCCGCGATCGCGGCAATCGCCGTGATCGGACTCGCGCTCAGCGGGTGCACGAGCGCAGAGTCGGATACCGCCGCCACCGACAGCAGCACCGCAGACGAGCCCGTCTACGGCGGCACTCTGCACGCGATCGACACCACCCCGGTCGTGGGCTTCGACCCGATACAGGTGGCGAGCTCCACGACGCAGTCGTTCGCCTACACGTCGCTCTACGGCCAGTTCGTCGTGCCCGACCTGGAGACGGGAACCTACGTCTGCGGGCTGTGCGAGTCGTTCGAGACCAGCGACGGCGGCCTCACCTGGGAGATCACCACCCGCGAGGGGATGACCTTCACCGATGGCACGCCGTTCGATGCGGAGGCGCTGAAGTACAACTGGGAGCGCATCAAGGATCCGGCCAACGGTTCGGGGAGCGCGGGGTACGCGGGCCAGATCGACAGCTTCGAAGTGGTCGACGACGTGACCTTGAAGCTCGTCATGACTACGGCGAACCCGGGCTTCCTCAGCAACTTCGCAACCTACGCGCTGCAGTGGATCGCCTCGCCGACCGCGCTGGCAGCGGGCACTGAGGAGTTCAACGAGAACCCGATCGGCGCCGGTCCCTTCGTCTTCAAGAGCTGGGTGCCCAACGGGACACTGACCCTCGAGCGCAACCCGGACTACTACGACTCTCCGCTTCCCTACCTGGACGCGGTGGAGATCCAGGGCGTGAGCGACACGGATCAGCGCGTCAACGCGCTCATCTCCGGCAGCGCCGACATCATCCACTCCCTTGAGGGGAGCGTTCTCACGCAGGCGGAGGACGCCGGCTTCGTGGTGCACGAGTACATCTTCAACGGTGGCCTCGGCATCATGTTCAACACGTCCAAGGCGCCGTTCGATGACGTCCGCGCGCGTCAGGCGCTCGCGTACGGACTCGACTTCGAGAAGATCGGAGACGCGTTCACGGGCGGCAACCCGGAGGTTCCGACGACGCTGTTCACGAAGGATTCGCCGTACTACGAGGACATTCCGTTGACGACGTATGACCCGGAGAAGGCGCAAGAACTCCTCGACGAACTCGCCGCGGACGGGAAGCCGCTCGATTTCACCTTCACCACCACGTCGTCGGCGACCACCACTGTGTTCGACGCGATCCAGGCGCAGTTGAATTCCTACGACAACGTGTCGGTCACGATCGACATCCGCGACGCCTCTGAGGCGGGCATCTTCGCTTCGGAAGGCGATTTCGAAGCGACGACCACGACGCTCGCCTTCGCCGACCCGCTCGGACGTCTGTTCACGTCACTGCACAGCAAGGCGGGCGTGAGCAACTACTCGCGGTTCAGTGATCCGGAGACCGACGCGGCGATCGACGCGGCGGGTAAGACCACGGATGTCGATGAACTGCGCAAGCAGTACGCGATCGTTCAGGAAAGGTTGGCGGACCAGGCTCCCTTCCTCTTCTTCGATACGTTCCGCAACGGTGTCGCAGCCACCGAGCAGGTCCAGGGCGTGACGGTGTTCGGCTTCACAAGCCCCGGCACTGCCAGCATCTGGCTGAAGCCCTGAGCCGGGTCCGGGGTGCTTCAGCACGCGGACCGCGCGATGAAGCACCCCGGCCACCCTCTCTGGCGGCCACCATTCCTGACGAAGGCAAGGAAAACGCGATGAGCGAAGCACCCCTCCTGGAGGTCCGAGGCCTCCACGCGCACATCGGCTCCCCGCGCGGAGTCGTCCGGGCGGTTGACGGCGCCTCCTTCGTGCTGCGGCACGGCGAAGCACTCGGCGTCGTGGGCGAATCCGGCTCCGGCAAATCCGTGATGGCCCGCGCGATCATGGGCTTGATGCCCGCGCGGTCCGATTGCACAGGAGAGGTGCTCTTCAACGGCAGAGACCTGCTGCGCTTGCGGGGTGCAGAGCTCGAACAGGTGTGGGGTAAGCAGATCGCGATGGTGTTCCAGGATCCCGGTCGTTCGTTGAACCCCGTTGTCCGCGTAGAGCGCCAGCTCACCGAGGGAATGCGGCGGCACCTGGGCGTCTCACGGTCGGAGGCAACCACCCGCGCGCTGGGCTTGCTCAAGGAAGTCGGCGTTCCCGATCCCGAGAGACGGCTGCGGGCCTATCCGCACGAGCTGTCCGGCGGGATGCGTCAGCGCGTCATGATCGCGGTCGCTCTCGCGTGCGAACCGGAGTTGCTGATCGCCGATGAGCCCACGACAGCACTCGATGTGACGATCCAACGACAGGTGCTCGATCTGCTGCGCCGGGTACAGCATCAGCGCAACATGTCGCTCATGCTGATCTCCCACGATCTGCACGTTGTCGCGGGCCGCACGGATCGCACCGCTGTGATGTATGCGGGCCGGCTCGCCGAGATCGGTGAGAGCAAAGAGGTGTTCACCGACCCGCGGCACCGCTACACCGCTGCGCTCCTCGGTGCCACGCCCTCGATCACACACGAGCGGAAGGCCCGATTCGCTGTCATTCCCGGCAGCCTTCCTTCGCCGACGGATCCGCCGCCCGGTTGTCGTTTTGCGCCGCGATGCGGCGCAGCGACGGATGCCTGTGCCCAGGCCCAGCCCGAAATGATCAAGCTGAAGGAAGACCACTCGGTGGCATGTGTGCACCCTGTGCGCCCGCTGCCCCAGAGGGAGGGTGAGCTCATTGGCCGGTAGTGGCAGCGCGCATCTGCGCGGCGATGGGGCACTCCTGTCGGTCGAAGACCTCGATGTCGAATACCACACGTCTCGAGGCACCTTGAAGGCTGTGGCCGGGATCAGCTTCGATGTCCTCCCCGGAGAGACGCTGGGAATCGTCGGCGAGTCGGGCTGCGGCAAGTCGACGACGGGTCGCGCGGTCCTGCGCCTTGACCCGATCGCGGCCGGGCACGTCCGTTTCCGCGGTGAGGCCATCGATTCCGCGTCCGAAAGCCGGATGCGAGAACTGCGGCGCGAGATGCAGATGATCTTCCAGGATCCCGTCAGCTCGCTGAACCCGCGGCGATCGGTCAAGGAACTCGTCACCGAGGGACTCACCATCGCCGGCGTCCCGAAGAAGGAGCGAGCCGCGCAGGCGCCGGATCTGCTGTCCCAGGTGGGACTGCCGAGCGAGCGCTTCGCCGACATGCTGCCTCGCCAGCTCTCCGGCGGCCAGGCGCAGCGCGTCGCCATCGGGCGCGCGCTGGCCATCAAGCCCGATCTCCTCATCTGCGACGAACCCGTCTCGGCGCTGGACGTCTCCGTCCAGGCGCAGATCGTCAATCTCCTCGAAGATCTCAAGCAGTCCTTCAATCTCACGATCGTGTTCATCGCGCACGACCTCGGGGTTGTACGCAGCATCAGCGACAACGTGTTGGTGATGTACCTGGGCAAGACGTGCGAGTTCGGCGATGCCGTGCAGGTCTATGACCGTCCCGCGCATCCGTATACCCGCGGTCTGCTGGATTCGGTGCCGGCGCCGGAGGTTCCCGATGGTTTCACCGGACCCGCCCTCGGGGGGGACATCCCCTCGCCGCTCAATCCTCCGTCAGGATGCCGATTCCGGACTCGGTGCCCCGTCGCGCAGGACCTCTGCGCCGCGGAAGAGCCCGAGATGAGAGAGATCCGGCCCGGCCAGTACGCGGCCTGCCACTTCCCCCTCGACTGAACTCGACCGAGCAGACGAGGGCAGAACATGAATGGAGACGGCGTGCCTCGAATGAGCAGGATCCAATCGACCGCAGCGGCGGCACTCGCCGCGGCACTCCTTCTCGCCGGTTGTGCGAACGGGGCGGATTCGTCCGACTCCGCTGCCACCGCCACCGGTGTCGCTGAAGAGCCGACCTCGGGAGGCACGCTGCGCGTGCTGGAGTACGTGCAGCCCGTCGGACTCGATCCGGCACAGATCTTCACGCCCACGTCGATGCCGATCACCTTCACGGCGCTCTACGGCCAGTTCGTGGCAGCCAACCCCGAGACCGGCGGGTACGACTGCGTGCTGTGCGAGTCCTTCACGACCGACGATGCCGGAGCCACGTGGGACATCGTGCTGCCCGACGGGCAGGAGTTCTCCGACGGCACGCCCGTCGACGCCGAGGCCGTCAAGTACAACTGGGAGCGCATCAAGGACCCGACCAACGGCTCGGCGAGCGTCGG
>JASGDS010000283.1:0-9260 GCA_047607025.1 Microbacterium sp. | reverse complement strand
GCATGAGATCCAGTAGCCCGGTTACTGGAAGCGTCGCTACGACGACATGCGCCACAACTGACCTTTCCCAGATCCTCCCAACTCGCTATCGTCCCCTTCCGTCGCCGCGGCCCGACCGTCGAGAGGATGATCCGGAGGCCGGGCAGCGTTCTTGAGTGTTGTCGGCCCTGGCCCTATATACTCCCAGGTTGCCCCTGGCTCAATGTCGGGGGTGTGAAATAGAGTGTGAAGCATGACCGAAAGAGTGCGCTTCCGTCCGTTCACCGGCGACTCCGAGCGCCGCGTGGAGATGTCCCGCGCGCCGCTGGCCCTCGTCCTTGTGCAGGTCCGGTGGCCTGAGCACGGCCACCTCGCCTTGGACTTCAAAGAGCTTGCGCTGACCTTTGGGAAGCATCTGGACGGCTTCCCCCTCTATCACGAGATCGCTGATCAAGGATTCCAAATCACCCCTGACGGTGTCCAGCCCGTTCGAGGTGAAACCACGTATCAGTGGCGATCCATCGACGACGTTTGGGTCGTTCAGCTGACTAAGACATTTGTGAGTCTCTACTGCGCGCCTCACCTGGACTACCGTTATTCCGAGTTGGCTGAGCGTCTCGATCAGGTGGTTGGCCTGTTGCACAGCGTGCTGAAGATCCAGGTGACTGATCGCGTGGGCGTTCGGTACGTGAACCGTCTTTCCGAGCCTGACTTCATGTCCGAACTGCCTGAAATATTCGACCGTCGTGTCTTGGGAATGGCGGGGCTGGAAGGTGAGAACGGAGTGCAACTCGTAAACACGCTGAGCCAGGCGATCTATAGGGCTGAAGACGTAACTCTGCATGTACGGTCTGGCTATCTCGGGCCGAACGAAACGATGGACCCATCTATTCAGCCTTTGCCCCTTCAGTCGTGGGTGCTCGACCTGGATGCCTCACAAGAGGCGAGGATGGTTTTCTCGACCGGCCAGATTCAGGCAGTCGCTGGTCGCTTGGCCGACACGGCCTACGACTTCTTTAAGCTGGTACTCAAAGAGCAAGCGGAACATCGACTGGACGGTCACTCATGAGCGGCATAACTACGACCGGATTGGGTATCACTGCGTCACTGGCAATGATCGTCTCGCCTTGGTCTGTGGTGGCCGACGAGCCGCGCGAAGCGCCGGAGTCTGCCTGGATGATCTTTTCTGACGAGGTGCTTCAGGCTGGTCTCGGTACGGCCACAGGCGCTTTCACCGTCAAGATGGACGCTGCCGCCGACCTGTCTGCGATCGTGGCCAACCTGAAAGTGGAGTCCGGTCTGACGGCGGATCAGTTGGGTCGTCTCTTGGGAGTGTCTCGGCGGTCGATCCACAACTGGGCGGCTGGCACCGCAATAGCTCCGGCGCACGAGGAAAGATTGCGTGAGCTGGAGATGCTGGTGTTCTCGCTCTCTGCAGACTCGCCGGAAGAGCGGCGCAAGATTCTTCTCGATTCCTCAAACGGCCCCAGCATCTTCAAGCAGTTCGCAGCGAAGGCGGACGCGCCGCAGAAGATCAGGTTCGGTGTTCCGGTCGAGGAACGTTTGGGTCTGTGAGCCCGGATAGGGGCGGCTTGGGGGAGCCGCTGAATTGGAGCGCAGCCGCACAGGGCGACATCATCGCGTTCGATCATCTCAGCTACTGGACCGGTGACGATGAGGATCCTGAGCAGGTCGAGACGCCGCACGGTGTCGTCCTACTGAGTCAGACCTGTGACTTGGTCCAAGACCGCGATCGTGTCCTGGTAGCGCCAGTCGCCGAGGTAACAACAGCAGTGATGTCGGCGGTTCGCAAAGGCGCCAAGCCGTTGTTGATCCCGGTTGGCGCGGAACCGAACCACGTTGCTGATCTGGAACGCGCCCTCTCCGTTCCTCGGGCCGTTCTTGATGGTGCTGCGGTTCTGACCCATTCGGTCCAGGAACGAAGTGGTGAAGCTGCTGACCGGCTATCTGCCCGTATCGGTCGCGGACTGCATCGGTTCGCCTTCCCCGACGCGGTTCACGACTCGCTCAGCAAGATGAAGAAAAAGATCGCTGAGTGGTACGAGAAGAGCACCTCTCTGGCGACCGTTCTACGGTTAGTAGACGAGTTCCGCATCTCCTGTCCGGACTGGGAGTCAGCTGGCCGAGACATCAGCATCACGGCAGTCGTCCCCGAGGAGTATCTTCCTGCCGCTGACGCCCGCGACTCGTCGTGGCGGTGGGGCGTGGGGACGGTCACAGACCTGAAGAATGGCGAGATACCCGCGAGCCTCACCTTGGAGCGCGTGTCTCAGCTCATCCTGAAGAACATTGAGGCCGAGAATGACGCCGCGGTCGTCGCCCTCTGGGAGACATGGATGGACACTCTTGCCAAGGCAGTGCTACCTGCTGCTACGGTCGAGGTGGCTTCCATCGAGTTGGGGGTGATGTCTGACGTGGAGTACACCTACAGACTCCTGAAATCGTCAGAGACGCTGGACTTCTCTGTTCTTTCGGATTCCTCTCGTGAAGGAACGGCCGCCGCTACCTGAGTGGCGTGCTATCGACTCCGCATCCAATCTGAATCGGCTACAGGATCGCAGAGCAGGGGCTTGAGCTGCTGACAACTACCTACCCGAACGGGCGGCTCATCCCTCGGCATCGCTACATTGTCGAAGATGTCATCCAGCGCGCCGCGGTCCGCCATGCCGCGAGCGAGAGCTGAATCGATTGCCCCAATCTCGGCAGCGGCTCCCGGGGTTCAGAGCCGCACTGGTCTTGAGGATTCAAGGGTTCGCGCGTCCTGACCGGCGCCAGATGGAGGTCCGAGCGAGGGTCCCGTGAGGGTCCCGGCGTCCGGCAGCACTATCGAATCCAGCGTGTTCCACGTGCAGTAACCCGCAGATTCTGCACCATCTGCATACGTTGCTGGCCCTGCTAAGGTGGAGTCCCCTCACGGGGACCGAGGGTTCAAATCCCTCCGTCTCCGCCAAGAATGGGCTGCTTCGGTCGATACACTCGGTCGGGTGAGTCGAGTGGTCATGATGTGCGGGCCGGCGGGAGCGGGAGAATCCACCATCGCGCGACGATTTGAAGCCGAGGGCATGGTGCGCCTGTCGATCGATCAGGAGGCGCGGAATCGCGGTATCCGGTTGATGCCGCTGCCGCCTGAGGTGCCAGCCGAGATCGAGAGCGAGCTTCGCGCGAAGCTCGAGGGGCTCGTCGCCGAGGGCAGGGATGTCGTCATGGACTTCTCCTTCTGGTCTCGCGCCGCACGCGACGATTGTCGTGGCCTGCTGCGCCAGCTGGATGTGGCAGCGGAGACCATCTACGTGCCCCCCGCGCGAGGTCGTGCTCGAGCGGGTGCGAGCGCGCGGCCTCCTGCACGGCGACGACTTTCCTCTCACCGAGCAGATGGCCGCCGAGTACTTCGATCACTTCGAACCGCCGAGTGAAGACGAGGGTTCGCCGACGGTGATCTGAGCTCGGGCGATTCATCGTGTCTGAGGGGATGTCTAACATCTTTGCCATGAGCGCTGCAGGCACGATCGGCGACGACTTCGCCACCTTCGATGAGACCCGTTGGTTCCCCTACTACTTGCCGCACTGGTCGACACGAGAACTCTCGCGGACTCGCTTCGATATCGGTGACGGCCTGCGGCTGAGAATCGACCCCGATCAGAACCTCTGGTGCGAAGGGTTGCATGAGGAACCTCTCCGCGTCTCGGCCATCCAGAGCGCCGCCGTTCCGGGGCAGCAGCCCTTCCGCGAGGGGCTCGAGGTGCACGACGACTACCCACCGTTCCTGGGTTTCACTCCGGTGTGCGGCGAGGTCGCCGTCACGATGTCGGGTGACGTGTCGCCTCGTTCGATGTTCGCGGACTGGCTTTCGGGTGTGGAAGAGACGCCTGAGCAGTCGGGAGAGATCTGCATCGCCGAGATCTTCGGAGCCGATGTGCGTCGCGACGGGGTCGAGGTCGGGATCGGGATCAAACAGCGGGGAGACCCGGCGCTGAGGCAGGACTTCTTGAAGGTCGAGCTGGATCTCGATGTCGCCGAACAGCACACCTACGCCGCCTGCTGGACGCCGGAGGAGACGGTGTTTCTGGTCGACGGTCGTCAGGTAAGGCACATTGCGCAAGCACCGAAGTATCCGATGCAGCTCATGATCGGCGTCTTCGATTTTCCTGCGCAGGCGGATGGCGATGAGCGACTACCCGCGATGAGAGTGACGCGCGTGGCTGGGGCAGCCACGAAGCGCCAAGACCAGTAGCCACTCCTGTCGATGACTCGTTCGCGTGGCAATCGTGAGGTGGCTGACGTCGCCGATCGCGGTGCCGCTGACGATCGGCGAGGTGCCCAGCCCGACTTCTGAGCGCTCCCGCGTCAGCGGGGATGGCCGATGCGGGTGGCGACGGCGGGCAGGTCGGCGTGAAGACGGGCCGATGCCTCGGCCGCGAGCGGATTCGTCGACACGCCATCCTGCGACACGAGCCGTCCGCCGACATACACCCGCTTCAGGTTCCGCAGACTCGTCGACATCACGTAGGTGGCGACGGGATGCCACAGCGGACCGACATCCGGAACCCTCGGATCGACGACGACGAAGTCGGCGAACTTGCCGACCTCGAGGCTGCCGACCCTGTCGTCGACGCCGAGGATCGCGGCGCCGCCGAGCGTGTGCAGCCGCAGCACGCGCTCAGGCGTCATCGAGAGCGGATCCTTCGTGCGCGCCCGCTGCAGAAATATGCCCGCACGCATATTGCCCCACGGGTCGGAGATGTCGGTGCATGCCTGATCGTCGAGCCCCATGCCCACACGCATGCCGAGATCGAGCATCTCGGGCACGAGTGCGACGCCAGAGGCGAGACGACCGTTGGATGCCGGCTGCCACGACATCGACGCACCCGCGTCGGCGACCGTGCGGATGATCTCGGGCGTCGTCTGGATGAAGTGCCCGAACATCATGTCGGGCCCGAGCGCCCCCGCGTCGCGGTAGTACGCGAACTTCGCCTGCTGCAGCTCGATCGTCTCGGGCGACTCGAGGAAGTGCGCCTGGTTCGTGACACCGAACCGCCGCATCGCCTCCACCTCGAACGCGGCGGCCTCGGTGCGCGGAGACCACTGCACCTGGCCCATGATCGAGGCGCCCAGCGCGAGATCCTGATCGAGCGCGCGGGTGTGCGCGACGGATGCCGCGAACCGGTCCCAGATGTCCGCGTCGGTGCCCGCCGTGACATCCATCGCGATCGAATCGACGAAGCGGATGCCGGCATCCAGGCATCCATCGGCCTGCCGAGTGTGATAGTCGATGCCGCGCAGCGGAGCACCGCCGGCCCGCGAACCCTCGACCATCGCCTCCCACGCCTGCAGCGGATCGGTGAAGTTGTAGGCCGTCGTCACGCCGTTCGACAGGAAGTCGAGCGCGCCGTGCAGCGTGGACCAGTACATGTCGTCTGCGGTCAGGTGCGCGGTGAAGCCGAGCATCGAGTCGCACCAGCCGTACAGCGTCTCGGTCACGCCGAGCCCGCGCAGCCCGCTCGTGAACAGGTGCGAGTGGCTCGACACGAAGCCGGGCGCCACGAAGGCTCCGTTGACGTCGAGGACCTCGTCAGCGGCGGGCGGCGCATCGCCCTCACCGATCGCCGCGATGCGGCCATCCTCGACGCGCATCCACCCGCGCTCGATGTATCCGGGGTCATCCGTGCCAGTGGGAATGGTGATGAGACGTGCATTCGTGACGAGCATGCGCCCACCGTACCCGTCGCCTGTTTCCGGTCGGTGTCGGGCGGATCATATGATCGAGCGGTGATCTCCGCCGCCCTTGCGGGCCTCGGCTTCGGCCTGTCGCTCATCGTCGCGATCGGCGCGCAGAATGCGTTCGTGCTGCGGCAGGGCATTCGTCGCGAGCACGTGCTCGTCGTCGTCGCCATCTGCGCGCTGAGCGACATCGTGCTGATCACGGCGGGCGTCGCCGGTGCCGGCGCACTCTTCGACGCGCTGCCGTGGCTCGTGACCGTCGTGCGGTGGGTGGGCGCAGCCTTCCTTCTCGTGTACGGCATTCTGGCCGCGCGCCGTGCCATCCGCCCTGGCAGGCTGACCGCCACCGAGGAGCCGCCGCCGAAATCCACCACGGCCGTCGTCGGCGCTGCCCTCGCCCTCACCTGGCTCAACCCCCACGTGTACCTCGACACGGTCGTGCTGCTGGGGTCGGTCGCCTCGACCTTCGGGGTGGCGCGCTGGGGCTTCGCGGTGGGTGCCGCGCTCGGGTCGGTGCTGTGGTTCAGCGCGCTCGGCTTCGGCGCGAGGCTGCTCGCGCCGGTGTTCGCCAAGCCCATCGCCTGGCGCATCCTGGATGGCGCGATCGCCCTCGTGATGTTCGCGATTGCCCTTTCGCTCGTGCTCGGCGCGTAGGCAACGCACACGACAGGCCCTTCGACAAGCCCAGGACATGCCGCAGGAACCGGCGCCCCACGGAGTGTGCAGCCCTGGATCATCCGTTCTGCCCGGGTTCCTGAGCTCCGTTGTGTCGGAGGCGCTTCACGAGCATGCGGTCGGTCTCGGTGGCTGTGCGCCGGATGCCTGTGTCGTCGACGTACTCATAGCTTGTCGTCGAGACCTCATCTGTCGGCTCGAAGCCGAGACGGCGACGCCGACACAGATCTCGTCCGCGTCCACCAATGCCTCCGCTGCGGTGATCAGCGCGGTTCCGATGCCCTCGCCTCGTGCTGACGGTAAGATGTTGAGGTTGCGCAGCTCCGGACGCGACTCGTGAGTGAGCTCGCCGCTGCCGACCGGGCTGCCGTCTCGCCACGCCACGATGTGCAGCAGGCCGAGATCAGTCGGATCGAGTCGGGAACGGCGAACCCGACCCTGGCAACTCTCAGCAGGCTCGCTGAGGCGCTGGGCGGAGAGAACAGCCTCACCCGAACAGCATGAACATTCTCGGCATCGACAACCTCGTCATCGACGTTCCGGATCTGACGAGCGTGCGAGCGTTCTACGATGCGCAGTCGGTGACGGGGAGGATCAGGCGGACTGGAGGCCGTCGAGGGCGAGGCGCAGAACATCCTCGCGCAGTTCGTCGGCATCGACGGCGCCGCCCGGCCGGTACCGCTCGACGGTGGAGTTGACCATGCCGAAGGTGAGCCGCGTCGCGACATGCGCGTCGATGTCGGCCCGCACGATCGCGCGTAGCCGGTCGAGGCTGCGCCACGAGCGCATTGGCCTGTGGCAGTCGATCACCGCCGAGAACCAGGCTCAGGTCGCCCTTTCGCACACGTCGGATTACCGCGAGGGCTTCGCCGCCTTCCAGCAGAAACGCCGCCCCACCTTCCGTGGCCAGCGCAGACTGCCGAGTGACCACTCTTTTGCCCGAGCGACCACGTGATTGCGCGCCATTTTGAGCAAAAGAGTGGTCACTCGGCAGCGGGGCAGAGGTGAGTAGGCTCGAGGCATGGCGAGGAAGGCACCCGTACGGGACATCGACGAGTCGCAGCTGAGCGTCGATGAGCCCAAGCACCGCGCGGTCGGGGTGCCCGCCGTGCTGCACGCGCTCGCGATCTCCCAGGCGCAGATGGGCGCCATCCGGTCGGCGCGCACCCTGCTGCGGGTGAACCAGAAGGATGGCTTCGACTGCCCTGGCTGCGCGTGGCCGGAGGAGGACAAGCGGCACATCGCCGAGTTCTGCGAGAACGGCGCGAAGGCGGTCGCCGAGGAGGCGACCATCCGGCGCGTCGGCCCCGACTTCTTCGCTGCGCACTCGCTCGAGGAGCTGCGCGCGCACGACGACTACTGGCTCGGGCAGCAGGGGCGGCTGACGCACCCGATGATGCTCGACGAGGGGGCGACGCACTACCGGCCGATCTCATGGGATGACGCGCTCGACGAGATCGCCGGAACCATCCGGACGCTCGACGACCCGAGCGAGGCGATCTTCTACACCTCGGGGCGCACCTCGAACGAGGCGGCGTTCCTGTATCAGCTGCTTGTGCGCGGCGTCGGCACGAACAACCTGCCCGACTGCTCGAACATGTGTCATGAGTCGAGCGGATCGGCGCTCGGCGAGACGATCGGCATCGGCAAGGGCACCGTCACGATCGACGACATCCACGATGCGAAGCTGCTGATCGTGGCCGGGCAGAACCCGGGCACGAACCACCCGCGCATGCTGACGGCGCTCGAGAAGGCCAAGCAGCGCGGCGCCCGCGTCATCGCGGTCAATCCGCTGCCCGAGGCGGGGCTCATCCGGTTCGACAATCCACAGACCGTTCACGGGGTGATCGGCGGCGGCACCGCGATGGCCGACCGCTTCGTGCAGATCCGTCTCGGCGGCGAC
Organism: Microbacterium sp.; assembly: GCA_047607025.1. Lineage (GTDB taxonomy): Bacteria > Actinomycetota > Actinomycetes > Actinomycetales > Microbacteriaceae > Microbacterium. The sequence goes on along the minus strand of JASGDS010000283.1, from coordinate 964 downwards.
CAGGCGCTGTTTCAGGCGATCGGGCGGTGCCTCATCGAGCAGGATGCCGTCGACCACGCGTTCGTCGCGGAGTTCACGAGCGGCTTCGAGGCGTATGCCGCGGCGGTGCGGGCGGTGCCGTGGCCGCGCCTCGAGGAGGCGACGGGCCTCACCGAGACGCAGATGCGCGAGATCGCGGACGAGGTGCGGGATGCGCCATCCACGATCGTCTGCTGGGCGATGGGTCTCACCCAGCACAAGCACTCGGTCGCGACGCTGCGCGAGGTCGTCAATGTGCTGCTGCTGGGCGGCAACATCGGGCGGTCGGGCGCGGGCGTGTGCCCCGTGCGCGGCCACTCGAACGTGCAGGGCGACCGCACGATGGGCATCTACGAGAAGCCGTCAGCCGCCTTCCTCGACGCGCTCGATCAGGAGTTCGCCTTCACCGCCCCGCGCGAGCACGGGCACGACACGGTCGCGGCCATCCGGGCGATGGATGCCGGTGAGGCGCGATTGTTCATGGGGATGGGCGGCAATTTCGTGTCGGCCACGCCCGACACCGAGGTGGTCGAGCGGGCGATGGCGAAGCTCGACCTGACGGTGCACGTGTCGACCAAGCTCAACCGTTCGCACGTCGTCACCGGGCGGCGGGCGATCATCCTGCCGACGCTCGGCCGCACCGATCGCGACCGCGATCAGCGAGTGACCGTCGAGGATTCGATGGGCGCCGTGCATGCGTCGCGCGGGCGGCTCGCACCGCCATCCAACGATCTGCCGAGCGAGGTGGCGATCGTCTCGCGCCTGTGCGCGCGCCTGTTTCGGGATGCAGGGCCGCAGGCGGCGTGGGGCGAGCTCGAGAACGACTACGCGGCCCGTTCGGCAGCATCATCGTGCGGCCCTTCGCGACCTTCTGCTCGAAGTCGGCGAACCCGGGCACGACGCGCGAGATGTGCGAACGGATGGCCGCGTAGTCGTTCTCGAGCTC
>JASGDS010000282.1:0-5094 GCA_047607025.1 Microbacterium sp. | reverse complement strand
CTCTTTTGCCAGACTCGCCCCGGAAATCCGGGGTGGCCTGAGCAAAAGAGTGGTCGCTCGGCGGTTTTTCGATCAGCTGGTGCGGCGTCGCAGCGCCACGATCAGCAGCGTGATGCCACCCAGCAGAGCGACGCCGAGGCCACCGACGAGCACGGTTGCGAACTCATCGCCGCCGGTCGGGCTCAGCGGCCCTTCCGCCGGCGTGGGCGTGGCCGTGGCCGACGCAGTCGGAGTGGCCGTTGCGGTCTCCGTCGGCGTCGCGGTCGGAGTCGGCGTGACCTCCGCTGCCGTGACCTCCAGCGGCCGGCTCGCCACGACCTCGCCGTCGGCATCCACCAGGTTCACGGTGTATGCGCCCGCTGGTGTGATGCCAGGGATGATGAGCTCACCGGAGTGGTTGCCGCCGTTGGACGTGGTGAATCCGATGATGTCCGAGATCTCTGCTTCCTCGTCGGGAGTCAGCGTGACATCCGAACCGGCCGCAAGGCCGATCGAGTAGTCGGCGAGCGATGCCTCGTGCGTGACGTCCACGTTGACCGAGTCCCCCACCGCCGCGCTCTCCGTCGACGTGGTGAAGGTCGACTCGCGGAACGAGGCGATCTTGCACTCCGTGGTGAAGGTGACGGTGTTGCCCTCATCGTCGGTCGCGGTGTCATCCACCGGATCTCCGAAGTCGCCATCCTCTGGCAGGGTTCCCTCGGTGAAGAAGGTGTTCACGGTGTCATCCGTGCACACGCTGTCTCCCATGTACGAGGTGTGCGAGGCGCCGGACACGCTCAGCAGGGTTCCGTCGATGATCTTCACCAGCTTCGGACCCGAAGCATACGGCGTCGCGGGGTCGTGCGAGGTGGAGACCACGAGGATGTTCGGCACGTCGTTCAGCTCCTCCGGCCCGGGCAGCGTTCCCGCGCTCGGCCAGAAGTCGCAGTAGTCGTGCACGCCGACGGCAATGCCTGACGCCTGGAACGGCGCGGCCTCGTCATACTTCTCGGAGATGAGGCGCAGGTAGTCGTCCGAGGGCGGGTTCTGCGACGCATTCTCGTCGGTGCAGCGGATGACCGTGAAGGCCTGCAGCATCGGGTCGTAGTGTCCGTTCGCGTCGCGCTCGTTATAGGCGTCGGCCAGCAGCATCAGCATGCCTGCCGTCTCGCCGCCTGCGAGCTCGGACAGTCCGTAGGCGAGCTCGCCCCAGTACGACTCGGAGTACAGCGCCTCGATGATGCCTGTACGACCGTCGGAGAAGGTCACGTAGCGGTCGTCGAATCCGGTGGGGAGGCCCTGGCCGTCGTTCTCGCTGAGCAGCGACTGCAGCAGGGTGGCGTTGGCCGCCGTGAGCTCGTCGGTGTCGGTGATGCCGTCGCCGAGCGGGCAGGCGAAGTCGCTGGCCGCGAGGTCGTCGGCGCCCTCCAGGCTGCCACCCTCCTCGAAGAGGTACGGGTAGGCCTCTTCCCAGCTGTCTCCGCTGTCGCCGAGCGACGAGCAGTCGAGAGCGAACTGCTCGAACGTGTCCTGGAAGCCCGCGCCCTGGTTGATGACGTCCTGGTCGCCCGGGTCGATCTCGTCGTCCAGGGTGTTCACGGAGGCGGCGACATCGCCCGGGTCCACGACGCCGTCGAGCACGAGCTTGCCGGCGTTCTCCTGGTACTTCTGCGCGTACACGTAGCCGAGGCGGGTGCCGTACGAGAAGCCGATGTAGTTGAGCTGCTCGTCACCGAGAACGCTGCGCAGCACGTCGATGTCGTCGACCGCGTTCCACGTGCCCATGTGGGCGACGAGGTCGGCGCGGCCGTCTGCGTCGAAGCCGAACGCCTTGCCGGTGTTGCCGAAGCAGTCGTCCGCATAACGCTCCGAGTCGGCGTTCAGCAGGTCCTCTGCCACCGACTGCTCCTGGCTGAGTGCCGTCGAGGCGCGGTCGGCGTCGAGCTGCTCGTCGCTGGAGCACTGCGAGAACGGCATCGAGTCGCCCGTTCCTCGCGGGTCGAAGCCGATCATGTCGTAGTCTTCGGCGAGGTCGGGCTCGTACAGCGCGCCCGCGACCGCGAACGTCAGACCCGAACCGCCCGGTCCTCCCGGGTTCCACAGTACGGAGCCCTTCGACTCACCGCTGGCGGCCTTGACCCGCATCACGGCGATGGCGAGGTTGCCCGCGTCGGGGTTGGTCGAATCGGCGGCCGTGATGACGTACCCGCACTCGATGTCGCGACCGAGGTAGCCCTCATAGGTGTCCATGAACAGGTCGCTGAAGCCCAGTCCGAGGCAGTTCTCCGAGGTGAGGTCGACCTGCTGCGAGTAGTACGCCTCGAGCCCGTCAGGAACGTTTCCGGCCGACTCGCCGCCCGCAGGCGGATCGCCGATCTCGTACGTGCCGTCGCCATCCGGGTCGAATAATTCCTTGGCGAGGTCGGAGTAGTACTCGTCAAGCCCGTCATCGCGCGTGTCGATCAGGCGTGCCTTGTCGAGGGCGGTGCCGTCGGCGGACGGGTGCAGCGTGAGGGTCGATGGGTCGACCAGAAGCTGCGCATTCGGTTCCGCAGACGGGGTGACGTCATCATCGGAATCTGCCTGGGCCGGCAACGCACAGCCCAGTGCCAGTGCGGCGAACAGAACGGTGGTGGCACCTGCCGCCACTGCCCTCCCCCGCACATTCTTGCGGCTCAACGTGGAGCCTTCTTTCAGCAAATGCACGGCGGAAGCATAGAACCGTTTCACCGCGCACTCACGCGAACACCGGCCGAAGCCGGTACCCCCCCTTCGACACGCTCAGGGCCCGGAATGCGGCTCAGGGACCCGAGGCGATTCGTCGCTCAGACGAGCGAGCGCAGCACGTACTGCAGGATGCCGCCGTTGCGGAAGTAGTCCGCCTCACCCGGTGTGTCGATGCGAACCACGGCGTCGAACTCGATCGGCTGCTTGCCCTCGGGGGAGTGCTCGCTCGGGGCGGCCGTGACGTGCACGGTCTTCGGAGTCGTGCCGCTGTTGAGCTCTTCCAGGCCCTCGATCGAGACGATCTCGGTGCCGTCGAGCCCGAGCGACGCCCAGCTCTCGCCCGCGGGGAACTGCAGCGGAACGACGCCCATGCCGATGAGGTTCGAGCGGTGGATGCGCTCGAAGCTCTCGGTGATGACGGCCTTCACGCCCAGCAGGCTCGTGCCCTTGGCCGCCCAGTCGCGCGACGAGCCGGAGCCGTACTCCTTGCCGCCGAAGACGACAAGCGGGATGCCAGCGGCCTCGTAGTTCACGCAGGCGTCGTAGATGTACGACTGCGGACCCTCCGGCTGCGTGAAGTCACGGGTGAATCCGCCCTCGACCTCCTTGCCGTCGTTGACCGCGCGCACGATCTGGTTCTTCAGGCGGATGTTCGCGAATGTGCCGCGGATCATCACCTCGTGGTTGCCTCGGCGCGAACCGTAGGAGTTGAAGTCCTTGCGGTCGACGCCGTGCTCGGTGAGGTACTGCGCGGCGGGCGTGCCCGCCTTGATGTTGCCAGCGGGCGAGATGTGGTCGGTGGTGACCGAGTCGCCGAGAACCGCCATTACGCGCGCACCTGCGATGTCGCTGACGGGGGTCAGCTCCATCGTCATGCCGTCGAAGTACGGCGCCTTGCGCACGTAGGTCGAGGCGTCATCCCACTCGAAGACGGGGCCCTCGGGCGTCGGCAGGTTCTGCCAGCGCTCGTCGCCGTCGAAGACCGTCTTGTACTGCGTGATGAACTGGTCGCGCGAGATCGAGGTGTCGATGATGTCCTGCACCTCTTCCGGCGTCGGCCAGATGTCCTTCAGGAACACGTCGTTGCCCTCGGTGTCCTTGCCGAGCGCGTCGGTGTCGAAGTCGAAGTTCATCGACCCCGCCAGAGCGTAGGCGACGACGAGCGGCGGCGACGCGAGGTAGTTCATCTTCACGTCGGGGCTGATGCGGCCTTCGAAGTTGCGGTTTCCGGAGAGCACGGCCGTGACGGCGAGGTCGTGGCTGTTGATGGCCTCGGAGACCTCTTCGATGAGCGGCCCCGAGTTGCCGATGCAGATCGTGCAGCCGTAGCCGACGGTGTAGAAGCCGATGCCCTCGAGATCCTTGTCGAGGCCCGACTTCTCGTAGTAGTCGGTGACGACCTTCGAACCGGGTCCGAGCGTGGTCTTCACCCACGGCTTGCGGTTCAGGCCCTTCTCCAGCGCCTTGCGCGCCACGAGTCCGGCCGCGATCATGACCGACGGGTTCGAGGTGTTCGTGCACGAGGTGATCGCCGCGAGGGTGACCGCTCCGTTGTCGAGCACATACGTGTCGCCCGCGGGGGATGCCACGTTCACCGGCTTCGAGGAGCCGTTCGGCGCGAGCGTGCCGAGCCGCACGGGCTCGGTGTGCGTCTCCTCCTCGCCCGGCACCGTGCCCGGGTCGGAGGCGGGGAAGGACTGGTCCGATTCGAGGTCGATGATGTCCTCGCTGTCGAGCGGCGTCGCGTAGTTCACGATGTCCTTCGCGAACTGGCTCTTCGCCTCCGACAGCAGGATGCGGTCCTGCGGGCGCTTGGGGCCGGCGATCGACGGCACGACCGTGGAGAGGTCGAGCTCCAGGTACTCGCTGTACGACGGCTCGTGCGAGGGGTCGTGCCAGAGGTGCTGCTCCTTGGCGTACGCCTCGACGCGGGCGACGGTCTGCTCGTCGCGCCCCGTCAGCTTCAGGTAGTCGACCGTGACCGAGTCGATCGGGAAGATCGCGGCGGTTGAGCCGAACTCAGGGCTCATGTTGCCGATCGTGGCGCGGTTGGCCAGCGGCACCTCGGCGACGCCCGCGCCGTAGAACTCGACGAACTTGCCGACGACGCCGTGCTTGCGGAGCATGTCGGTGATGGTGAGCACGACGTCGGTCGCGGTGACACCCGAGGGGATGGAGCCGGTCAGCTTGAAGCCGACGACGCGCGGGATGAGCATGGAGACGGGCTGGCCGAGCATGGCGGCCTCCGCCTCGATGCCGCCGACGCCCCAGCCGAGCACGCCGAGGCCGTTGACCATCGTGGTGTGCGAGTCGGTGCCGACGCAGGTGTCGGGGTAGGCGCGCAGCACGCCATCGCCGCCGTCCGTGGAGACCACGCGGTCGTAGACG
>JASGDS010000281.1:0-23791 GCA_047607025.1 Microbacterium sp. | reverse complement strand
CTCGACCGGTTTTGGGAGAAGTTCTACTTCCGTCCGGGCAACCTCGGCTACCCGGTGTTCGACACCGCCGTCGGCCGCATCGGCATGTACATCTGCTACGACCGCCACTTCCCCGAAGGATGGCGGGAGCTCGGCCTGAACGACGCGCACATGGTCTTCAACCCGAACGCGACGAAGCCGGGCCTCTCGAACCGGTTGTGGGAGGTCGAAGGGCCCGCCGCCGCCGTCGCCAACGGCTACTTCGTGCTGCAGCCCAACCGCGTCGGCCGCGAGGACAACGAATACGGCGAGCTCGCCGTCGACTTCTACGGCACGAGCCAGGTCATCGACCCCAGGGGAAACTTCGTCGGCGACCGAGGCTCCAGCGAGCACGAAGAGCTGCTCGTGCGCGACCTCGACCTCGACCTCGTGCGGCAGATGCGCGACGACTGGCAGTTCTATCGCGACCGCCGACCCGACTCCTACGAGAAGATCGCGAAGCCGTGAGCACGTTCGGCCATCGGGTCTATCGCGACCGCCGGCCCGACTCGTACGAGAAGATCGCGAAGCCGTAAGCACCACCAGAAAGAAGCGCCAGCATGACCACAACACTCATCACGGGCGGCACCGTCGTCTCGGCCACCGGTCGCGTCGACGCGAACGTGCTCATCGACGGCGAGAAGATCGTCGCCGTGCTCGATCCGGCATCCACCGCCCTCGGCGCCGACCTGCCGTCCACGGTCGACAAGGTCATCGACGCGACGGGCAAGTACGTCTTTCCCGGCGGCGTCGACGCGCACACCCACATGGAGATGCCCTTCGGCGGCACCTACGCCTCGGACACCTTCGAGACGGGCACCCGCGCCGCCGCCTGGGGCGGAACCACGACGATCGTCGACTTCGTCGTGCAGTACCCCGAGCAGAACATCCTCGACCAGTACCACCTGTGGCACGAGAAGGCCGCGGGCAACTGCGCCGTCGACTACGGCTTCCACCAGATCCTCTCCGACGTGCAGGATGCCTCGCTGACCGCGATGGCCGAGCTCGTGAACGAGGGCGTCACGAGCTTCAAGCTGTTCACCGCCTACAAGGGCGTGTTCCTCTCGGACGACGGGCAGATCTTCCGCGCCTTCCAGAAGGGCGCGGAGCTCGGCGCCATGATGATGATGCACGCCGAGAACGGGTCGATCATCGACGTGCTGCAGCAGCAGGCGCTCGAAGCGGGGCACACGAGCCCCGAGTGGCACGGGTTGACCAGGCCGTGGGAGACAGAGGAGGAGGCCACCCACCGCGTCATCATGATCTCGCGGCTGACGGGCGCGCCGCTGTACGTCGTGCACGTGTCGGCCAAGCAGGCCGTCGCGCAGATCGCCGCCGCCCGCGACGAGGGCTTCAACGTGTTCGGCGAGACGTGTCCGCAGTACCTGTACCTCTCGCTCGAGGAGAACCTCGCGCGCAAGAGCGAGGAGTGGGGAGACCTCGAGGGCGCGAAGTGGGTGTGCTCCACGCCCATCCGGCCGCGCCACGACCACCATCAGGATGCGATGTGGCAGAGCCTGCGCACGAACGACATCCAGATGGTCTCGACCGACCACTGCCCCTTCTGCATGAAGGAGCAGAAGGAGATGGGGCGCGACAATTTCGCGGCCATCCCGAACGGCATCGGCAGCGTCGAACACCGCATGGACCTGATGTACCAGGGCGTCGTTGACGGGCGCATCACACTCGAGCGCTTCGTCGAGATCACCTCGACGACACCAGCGCGCATGTTCGGCATGTACGGCCGCAAGGGCGTCATTCAGCCGGGGGCGGATGCCGATGTCGTGATCTATGACCCGGCCGGCCACACGTCGATCGGGCTCGACAAGACCCACCACATGAACATGGACTACTCCGCGTGGGAGGGGTATGAGATCGACGGGCACGTCGATGTCGTGCTCTCGCGCGGCGAGGTCATCGTCGACGAAACCGGCTACGTCGGACGCAAGGGGCACGGTCAGTACCTCAAGCGCGGCCTCAGCCAGTACCTGAGCTGAGGAGCATCCATGGATTTCGGCGTCGTTCTGCAGACCAACCCTCCCGCCTGGCGCACCGTGCAGCTGGCACAGCTCGCGGAGAACCACGGCTTCAGTCACGTGTGGACGTTCGACTCGCACCTGCTGTGGCAGGAGCCGTACGTCATCTACAGTCAGATCCTCTCGCAGACGCATCGGGTGATCGTCGGCCCGATGGTGACGAACCCCGCCACCCGCGACTGGACGGTGACCGCGTCGCACTACGCGACCCTCAACGGCATGTTCGGCAATCGCACCGTGTGCGGCATCGGGCGTGGCGACTCGGCCGTGCGCGTGACGAACGGACGGCCGTCGTCGCTTTCCGAACTGCGCGAGTCGATCGAGGTCATCCGAGAGCTCGCCAATTCGCGGCCCGCGCAGTACAAGGGCGCGACGCTGCAGTTCCCCTGGTCGCAGGGCAGCGAGCTCGAGATGTGGGTGGCCGCCTACGGACCGAAGGCGTTGGAGCTGACGGGACAGGTCGCGGACGGCTACATCCTGCAGCTCGCCGACATCGACGTCACGAAATGGATGATCGCCTCGGTGCGCGACGCCGCAGAGAAGGCCGGCCGCGACCCCGACGAGATCACGATCTGCGTCGCCGCTCCGATGTACATCGGTGACGACTGGCAGCACATGCGCGATCAGACCCGCTGGTTCGGCGGGATGGTCGGCAACCACGTCGCCGAGATCGTGCGCAGGTATGGCGCGGAGGGCGGCGGTGTACCGCAGGCGCTCACCGACTACGTCGCCACCCGCACCGGCTACGACTACAACACGCACGGCAAGGCGGAGAACGACCATGTCGACTTCGTGCCGGATGAGATCGTCGACCGGTTCTGCGTGCTCGGGTCGGCACAGGATCACATCCAGAAGCTCACGCAGCTCGCCGAGCTCGGGGTGCACCAGTTCGCGGGCTACCTGCAGCACGACAGCAAGGAGGAGACGCTGCGCGTCTACGGCGAGCAGATCATTCCCGCGCTGACCGAGCACGTGACGGCCAAGTCGTGAAAGCCCCGCGCGGTGGCACGCGGTCCCTGAGCCTGTCGAAGGGGCTCTGGGGTGCGCTGGGCATCCTGCTGCTCGCCGCGCTGTGGGAGCTGTACAAGGCGACAGGACCCGACGACGGGGTGCTCATCGGCACCACGCGTATCCTGCCGCGCACGAGCGACCTCGCCATGCCGCACGTCTGGGACATCGTCACCCGGCTGTTCCAATCGGCCGCGGGCACGGGACCGGGCGCCGTGCTGCAGCCGAACGCGGGCCCGCTCTGGCTCGCCGTCGCGCAGGCGGCTGCGCGCACGCTCGGCATCGCCGCCGTCGGCCTCGTGATCGGTCTCGCCGTCGGGGTGGGGCTCGCCCTCGCGATGCTCGCCTTCCGGCCGGTGCGGTGGGGCATCCAGCCCTGGATCGTGCTGAGCCAGACCGTGCCGCTGATCGCCTTCGCGCCGCTCGTGCGCTCGTGGGGCTCGAAGATCGAGATCGGCTCGTTCGAGTGGGCCGACTGGATGAGCGTCGCCCTCATCGCAAGCTACCTCGCCTTCTTCCCGATCGCGATCGGTGTGCTCGCCGGTTTCGACTCGCCGAACGGGCATCAACTCGACCTGATGCGCGCCTACGGCGTCGGATGGTGGCGCAGCCTCGCCGCGCTGCGCCTGCCGGCGTCTGTGCCGTACCTGCTCACCTCGGTGCGGCTCGGCGCCGCCAACGCGGTGATCGGCGCCGTCGTCGCCGAAGTGTCGATCGGCATGCAGGGCGGCATCGGTCGCATGATCATCCAGTTCGCCGGTCAGGCCTCCGGCGACCCGCCCAAGGTGTGGGCGCCGATCCTCGGCGCGATCGCGCTGGGTCTGGTTGCCGCCGGATCCGTCGCACTTGTGGGCATGCTGCTCAAGAACTACCGAAGGGTCGAATCATGACCGCCACGCCATGTCTTAAGAACGTGCGACGAGGCGGCGTCTCGCCGCACGTTCTTAAGACATGCCGAAGGGGGGCGAGGGGATGAGCGCAAGCGCCGGAGCAGCGGTGCGGGTCGAGGGCGTCTCGCGGGTCTTCGCCACCAAGGGCGGCCAGGTGCAGGCGCTCGACGACGTCGACCTGACCGTCGCGCCCGGTGAATTCGTCTCGCTCATCGGGCCATCCGGGTGCGGCAAGTCGACCCTGCTGCGTCTGATCGCCGATCTCGACTCGCCCACGAGCGGCACTGTCGAGGTCTTCGGCAAGACCGCGAAGGCGGCACGTCTCGCGCAGGACTATGGCATCGCCTTTCAGCAGGCGGGCCTTCTGCCCTGGCGCACCGTGGCCGACAACGTGGGGCTTCCACTGCAGCTGCACGGGGCATCCAAGAGCGAGCGCACGGCGCGGGTGGCCGAGCTGCTCGACCTCGTCGGCCTCTCCGACTTCGCCGACCGGCACCCAGACCAGCTCTCCGGCGGAATGCAGCAGCGCGTCGCCATCGCACGGGCATTCGCCGAGAAGCCGCGTCTGCTGCTGATGGATGAGCCGTTCGGTGCGCTCGACGAGATGACGCGCGAGCGCATGCAGACCGAGCTGCTGCGGCTGTGCGCCGAGACCGGAGCCGCCGTCGTCTTCGTGACACACTCGATTCCCGAGGCGGTGTACCTCTCCGACACGGTTATCGTCATGTCGCCGCGGCCCGGCCGCATCTCGCAGATCGTGCAGATGCGGCTGCCGGGCGCGGAGGGCAGGGGCGAGGCGCTGCGCGAGGACGCCGCGTATTTCGAGATGATCACCGCCGTGCGCGAAGCACTGCACGGCGGCGACGTCGTGACCGGGGGAGTCGAGACGCGATGAAGACGGCGCAGCAGCGGTGGGGGCCGGTGATCGCGCCGGTCGTCGTCGGCGTCGTGCTGCTGGCCCTCTGGCAGCTGCTCGTGACGGTCGGCGGCGTGAGCGACTATCTGCTGCCGAGCCCCTCGTCGATTGGAGGCGAGATCCGCAGCCTCTGGCCGGCCCTCGTGAAAGGGTTCGGCATCACGGGGTTCAACGCGCTGCTCGGGCTCGTCGCCGGGTCGCTGCTGGCGATCGTGCTGGCCGCGTGCGCCGCGGCCTGGCGCCCCATCGACGGCATGGCGGCGCCGGTCGTCGCCGCGCTCGCGGTCATCCCGATCGTGGCACTGGCCCCCGTTCTCGGCACGATGCTCGGCGCAGACAGCGAGATGCCGCGGCGCATCATCGCGGCGCTCGCGGCCTTCACACCCGTGTTCCTCAACACGCTGCGCGGGCTGCGGCAGGCCCTGCCCGTGCACCGTGACCTGATGCACGCGTACGCGGCGAGCGGATGGCAGACCCTGCGCACCGTCACCCTGCCGACGGCCGTCCCGTTCGTGTTCACCGGTGTCCGCACCGCCTCGTCGCTCGCCGTGATCTCGGCGCTCGTCGCCGAGTACTTCGGCGGCCCGCGGGGCGGGCTCGGCGGGCTCATCTCCACCTACGCCGCCCAGAGTGCGTACGCGCGCAGCTGGGCGTTCGTCGTCGCATCCATCGTGCTCGGGCTCGTGTTCTCTCTCGTCACCGCCCTCGTCGCCCGCCTTGTCAGCCGCGGCTGACCATCCCGCATCGCACCCACACACAGGAGGAATCACATGAGACACCGCATCATTCGATTCGCGGCGCTCGGCCTGGCGGCCGTCACCGCGCTCACGCTCAGCGCCTGCTCGTCAGACGATGAGTCCACCGACACTTCGACGTCAGACAGCGACCTCACGCCGATCAAGCTGCAGCTGCAGTGGTTGCCGCAGGCGCAGTTCGCCGGCTATTTCGCCGCCGTCGATCAGGGGTACTTCGAAGACGAGGGGCTGGATGTCGAGATCATCCCCTCCGGCGGCGACATCGTGCCGCAGGACGCCCTCGCGGCAGGCGACGTCGACTACGCCATCGCCTGGGTGCCCAAGGTGCTCGGATCGATCGAGCAGGGCGCGAACCTGACCGACATCGCGCAGATCTTCCAGCGATCGGGCACCCTGCAGGTGTCGTTCAAAGACAAGAACATCACCTCGGTCGCCGACTTCGAGGGGAAGAAGATCGGCTCATGGGGCTACGGCAACGAGTGGGAGATCTTCGCGGCGATGGCTGCGGAGGGGCTCGACTCCACATCGGTGTCGATCATCACGCAGGCGTTCGACATGAACGGCTTCCTTGCCGGCGACATTGACGCGGCGCAGGCGATGACCTACAACGAGTGGGCGCAGCTGCTCGAGACGGAGAACCCGGACACGGGCGAGCTGTACACGGCGGACGACTTCAACGTGATCTCGTACGAGGACACCGCGGGCGCCATGCTGCAGGACGCGATCTGGGCCGACACCGATCGGCTCGCGAACGACAGCGACTACGCCGACACCACGGTGAAGTTCCTCAAGGCGGTCATCAAGGGCTGGGTCTATGCGCGTGACAACGTCGAGGACGCCGCGAAGATCACCCTCGCCGCCGGCTCGTCGTGGGGAGCCACGCATGAGCTGTGGATGGCCAACGAGACGAACAAGCTCATCTGGCCGTCCGAGAACGGCATCGGCGTGATCGACCAGACCGCCTGGGACAAGACGGTGACGGGTGCGCTCGCGGCCGTCAACGAGCAGGGCGCCCACCTCATCACCGAGGAGCCGCCGGCGACGGCCTACTCGAACGACTACATCCAGAAGGCGCTCGACGAGCTGGAGGCCGACGGCGTCGACGTGACGGGCGACGACTACACCCCGATCGAGGTCACTCCCTCCGCGGGCGGCGAGTAACACCTCCCGCCGAGTGACCACTCTTCTGCACATGCGCCTGCACCATTCCGTGGGGCCGGCGGCAGAAGAGTGGTCACTCGGCGGCTTCGGCGCGGGAGGCCGGGCGGACGCCGAGCGACCGATAGTGTCGTTGAGCCATGCAACGTGTTCTGATCGCACTGCTGTCCGCTCTCGACGCCGTCATCCATGCGGCCATCGGCCTTGCGGCGGCTCTGGCGACCCTGACGGTGCTGTGGACATTCGAATTCGGTGGGGCGACCGCTGACTGGGGCGCGCTGTGGCCCGCGAGCGCCCGCATCTGGCAGCTCGGCCAGTTCGTGCCGCTGCGTCTGCGTTTTGACGATGCGGCAGTGGTCGCGCTCGGCATCCCGGATGGCGCCGCATCCTTCGTCATTTCGCTGGCGCCGCTCGCGTTCGGCGTCTTCGCCGTGATCTTCGCCGCCCGATCAGGCGCCCGCGCCGTGCGCAGCGGTGCGTGGGTCACCGCCGCGCTCGGCGGCATCGCCACGACGGCGGTCATCTCGACGCTCGTGCAGCTGACGAGCTCCAACCCGGTCGCTGCGGCGAGCTGGGGGCAGGCGATCCTGCTCCCCGTGCTGGTCTACGCGGCAGGGCTCATCTGCGGCGTGATGGCGACCGGATGGACGTCGGGAGACGATGGTCCGATCGACCTCCTGCACGAGTGGTGCGACCGCTGGCCGTCGATGTGGCGGGAGCTTCCTGGCATCGCCGTGCGCGGCGCGGCGGTCGGCGCGCTCGCACTGGTCGCGGCCTCGGCGCTGGGTGTCGTGGTGACCCTCGCCTTCCACGCCGACACCGTGGTCTCGCTGTACCAGAGCGCGCAGGTCGACGTGCCTGGCGTGATCGCCCTGAGCCTCGCACAGCTCGCGTACCTGCCGACGCTCATCGCCTGGGCGCTGGCGTGGCTGGCCGGCCCCGGTTTCGCGATCGGGGCGGGAACCGCGGTGTCGCCAGCCGGAACAGAACTCGGCGTCATCCCCAGCATTCCGCTGCTGGGCCTCGTGCCCCGTGTCGCCGACGGATGGTTCCTGCTCGTCTGCCTCGTGCCGGTCGCTGCGGGTGCGCTGGCTGGATGGCTCGCGCGAGGGCAGCTCTCGGCGGAATGGGAGATCGACCCGCCCGTCGCCTCGGAATTCGAGAACGAACGGGCGCCCGAGCCGGTGCTTCCGCGCGCCGTGCTGGCCGTGGGCATCGCCGCACTGGCGGCAGGTTTCGCCGCACTCGTCGCCGTCGCCTCATCGGGCGCCATCGGGCCAGATCGCCTCAGCACCGTCGGTCCACACCCCGCAGAGCTGGCACTCGCGGTCGGCGTCGAGGTGCTGCTGGGGGCGGCTATCCTGCTGCTCGGACCGCGCCGTCGCGCCTGACAGTCGGGAGAGGCGTCGGCTGCCGCGCCGATAGGATGGACGGGTGCTGCGCGTCGTCGTTCTGATCTCGGGCGCAGGGTCGAACCTGCGCGCCCTGCTCGAGGCGACCGATGGTGCAGCTTCACCCGTCGAGGTGGTCGCCGTCGGGGCGGATCGCGACGCGGCAGGCCTCGCGCACGCGAGCGAAGTCGGCATCCCGACCTTCACGGTGCCGTATCGCGACTTCGACTCGCGCGAGGCGTGGGGTGCGGCCCTGGCCGAGCAGCTGCGGCACTACGCCCCCGACCTCGTCGTGCTCAGCGGACTCATGCGCCTGCTGCCGCACGAGATCGTTGCCGAGTTCGCGCCGCACATCGTCAACACGCACCCCGCCTACCTGCCCGAGTTCCCCGGAGCGCACGCCGTGCGCGACGCGCTCGCGGCCGGCGCCACAGAAACCGGGGCGAGCGTCATCGTCGTGGATGACGGCGTCGATTCCGGTCCGATCCTCGCGCAGGAGCGCATCGCCATCCTGCCCACCGACGACGAAGACGCGCTGCATGCGCGCATCAAGCCCGTCGAGCGCCGCCTGCTCATCGACATCGTCACCCGCATCGCGACGGGTGACATCGACCTCTCTCGCACGCACGCCTGATCAAGGAGCCTCCATGGCCGGCCCCCGCCACGACTCGTCCCTCTACCGCGATCGCGATGTCGTTGCCGTCTCCCGAGCGCTGGTCTCGGTGAGCGACAAGACTGACCTCATCCCGCTCGCCACAGCTCTCGCCGGTGCCGGTGTCGAGATCGTCTCGACGGGGTCGACCGCGCAGGCCATCCGTGATGCCGGGTTCGAGGTGACGGACGTCGCGAGTGTGACGGGGTTCCCCGAGTCGCTGGATGGTCGTGTCAAGACCCTGCACCCCGCCGTGCACGCGGGGCTGCTCGCCGACCTGCGCCTCGAGCACCACGAGCAGCAGCTCGAAGACCTCGACATCTCACCATTCCAGCTGGTGGTCGTGAACCTGTACCCGTTCGTCGAGACGGTGCGCTCGGGTGCCGAGGGCGATGACGTCGTCGAGCAGATCGACATCGGCGGGCCCGCCATGGTGCGCGCGTCGGCGAA
Source organism: Microbacterium sp. (assembly GCA_047607025.1). Classification (GTDB taxonomy): domain Bacteria; phylum Actinomycetota; class Actinomycetes; order Actinomycetales; family Microbacteriaceae; genus Microbacterium. The sequence goes on along the minus strand of JASGDS010000281.1, from coordinate 14,517 downwards.
GAATTTCGCGAACGTCGCCATCGTCGTCTCACCGGAGTCGTATCCGTCGATCATCAGCGCCGTTGCGGCGGGCGGAACATCCTTCACTCAGCGCCGTGAACTGGCGGCCAGGGCGTTCGCGCACACGGCGGCCTACGACTCCGCTGTCGCGGCCTGGTTCGCGCAGGAGACGATCGGCGAGGGGCTGCCGGGCCACCTCACGATCACGGCCGAGAAGCTCACAGACCTGCGCTACGGCGAGAACTCGCACCAGCGGGCGGCGCTGTACACGCAGCCGGATGGCCGGGGCATCGCGCAGGCGACGCAGCTGAACGGCAAGGAGATGTCGTACAACAACTACGTCGACGCGGATGCCGCGCTGCGCGCCGCCTACGACTATGTGCGGCCGGCCGTCGCGATCGTCAAGCACGCGAACCCGTGCGGCATCGCGCTGGCGGCGCCCAGTGCGCTCGACCCCATCGCGAACGCGCACCTGCGCGCGCACGAGTGCGACCCGACATCCGCGTTCGGCGGGGTGATCGCGGCGAACAGACCCGTCACGCTGAAGATGGCCGAGAACCTGCGCGACATCTTCACCGAGGTCATCGTCGCGCCCGACTTCGAGCCGGAAGCGCTCACGGTGCTGAAGGCGAAGAAGAACCTGCGCCTGCTGAAGCTGCCAGACGACTGGGAGCAGGAGTCGTCGGACGTGAAGCTCATCTCGGGCGGACTGCTGCTGCAGGATGCCGACCGCTTCCCCTCCGACATCGATGATGTGTGGCGCGACTGGAAGCTCGTCACGGGCGAGCAGCCCGCAGAGTCCGAGATGAGTGACTTCGTCTTCGCGTGGAAGACCTGCCGCTCGGTGAAGTCGAACGCGATCGTGCTCGCCAAGGACGCGGCGACCGTCGGCGTCGGCATGGGGCAGGTCAACCGCGTCGACTCCTGCCGCCTCGCGGTGGAGCGTGCGGGCGACCGCGCGGCCGGCTCGATCGCGGCATCCGACGCGTTCTTCCCGTTCTCGGACGGCCCGGAGGTGCTCGTCCGCGCCGGCGTGCGCGCGATCATCCAGCCGGGCGGATCGGTGCGCGACGAGGAGACGATCGCGCTCGCGCGTGAGCACAGCGTGACGATGTTCTTCACCGGCGAGCGCCACTTCTTCCACTGAGGGCTGCTCGCGCACTGCGGCTCCGCTCGCGGAATACGCGGTAGCTCCGAGACTGCGCGTGGTACGCGCCGTCTCGGAGCGGCGGTGCACTCTGCGAGCTGCGGTGCTGTGTGAGAGCGCGCTCGCGGGACGCAATCTCTTCGAAGCGTGATGTCCGAAACCCGCGAGATGGATGATGCGGAGCGTGCGAGAGTGGAGGAGTGACAGGGAGCTTCGACGAACGGTATCGGGCCGTCAGTGCGCGTGATCGGCGCTTCGACGGGCAGTTCGTGCTCGCCGTGCGCACGACCGGCATCTACTGCCGGCCGAGCTGTCCCGCACGCACGCCGAAGCCGTCCAATGTGATGTTCTACCCGACGAGCGCCGCCGCGCACGAGGCCGGGTATCGGGCGTGCAAGCGGTGTCTGCCGGAGGCGGCGCCTGGCTCGAGCGAGTGGAATGTGCGCGGCGACATCGCCGCCCGCGCCATGCGCCTGATCGGCGACGGCGTCATCGAGCGCGAGGGCGTCGGCGGGCTTGCCGCCAGGCTCGGCTATTCGACGAGGCAGCTCACCCGCGTGCTGCGCACGGAACTCGGCGCCGGCCCGCTCGCGCTCGCCAGAGCCCAGCGGGCGCATACCGCCAGGCAGCTGCTCGTCGGCACTGACATGCACGTCGCCGATGTCGCGTTCGCGGCAGGGTTCGCCAGCGTGCGCCAGTTCAACGACACCGTGCGCGACGTGTTCGACCTGACCCCGACTGCGGTGCGCCAGACGCGTCGCCGCTCGGCGTCTGGCGACGACGCGCCGCCGACGGCGATCACCCTGACCCTGCCGTACCGCGAGCCGTTCGATGTGCAGGGTCTGTTTGACTGGATGGCCGTGCGCGCCATCCCTGGTATGGAGAGAGCGGGCGAGCGCTCGTTCGAACGCACCGTGCGGCTGCCGCACGGGCCGTCGTGGTTCCGGCTGCGGTTCGACGGCGCGCTTCGGCTCGACGCCAGGCTCGAGAGCCCAGCCGATCTGCCCGCACTCGTTGCCAGGACGCGCCGCCTGTTCGATCTCGACGCCGACCCCGCCGCCATCGATGCCGCGCTCGACGCACACCGCGCCATCCGGGCCCTCATCGAGGGGAATCCTGGCATGCGCCTGCCCGGCGCGGCCGACGGGCACGAGATGCTCGTGCGAACGATGGTGGGGCAGCAGATCTCGGTCGCCGCGGCGCGCACGCACCTCACCCGACTTGTCGAAGCGCTGGGCGAGGACGTCGTCTTTGCGGGCGAGACGTGGCGGATGTTCCCCACGATGGCCGCCATCGCCGAGCGCGGGCACGAGGTGCTGACGGGCCCGGCTGCGCGCAATCGTGCCATCACCGGGGCGGCGGGGCTCCTGGCCTCTGGCGACCTGCAGCTCAGCACGGCCGACGACCCCGAGGAGCAGCGCTCGGCGCTGCTCGCGCTGCGCGGCGTTGGCCCCTGGACGGCCGACTATCTGCGCATGCGCGTGCTCGGGCACCCCGATGTCCTGCTCACCGGCGACCTCGCGCTGCGTGCCGGCGCGCGCCGTGTCGGGCTGCCGGACGAGCCGAAAGCGCTCGCAGCCTGGGCGGAGCGTGTGGCGCCGTGGCGCTCCTACCTGTCCATGCACCTGTGGCGTGCCGCAACCGAAAGGGAATCATGATCACCATCCAGACTCCAGACGGACCCTTCACGATCATCACCGATGCGGATGGCGCGGTGCTCGCCTCCGGATGGACCGACGATGACGACGCTGTGCGTGCGCGCATCCATCCTTCGCTCGCCGGTCTTGAAGCGGCGTCCGTCGGCCCGGCCGCTGACGCCGTCGAGGCGTATTACACGGGCGATGCCGCCGCCATCCTGGAGGTTCCCGTGCGGCAGCACGGCACCGAGCTGCAGCAGGCGGGATGGCAGGCGCTGCGCGGCATCGCTCCCGGCCATCCGCTCAGCTATACGCAGTTCGCGGCGACGCTCGGTCGGCCATCCGCCGTGCGCGCGGCCGCCTCGATCTGCGCGCGCAATGCGCCTGCGCTGTTCGTTCCGTGCCACCGCGTGCTGCGGGGCGATGGCTCCCTGGGCGGCTTCGCCTGGGGCCTCGACGTGAAGCGCGCGCTGCTCGCCCGCGAGTCCGCCTGAGTCGCAGTGCCCTGTGCACCGCCACGACCTCGGGCGCTATCGGGGGGCGCAGTGCCTTTGGCACCGCGTCGGGGTCTCAGAGGTGCGCGGGGCACTGCACCCCCGCGACGTCAGTGCCATCATCAGCGCTTCCGCGAGCTGTCGCGACTCGGGTGTCGCCGTGCCTGTGCCGTCACGCCCTCAGGCGCGAGGTCCAGTGCATCCAGCACCCCATCTGGCCCTCAGCGGGTGCGCAGGGCACTGCACCCGCAGCCAGCCCTCAGGCGCGCAGCGCGCGCAGGGTGATCGCTGTGCGCAGCGCGGCTTCGGCTGCTTCGGCGCCCTTGTCCTCCTTGGAGCCGTCAAGCCCCGCACGGTCGATGCCCTGCTGCTCGTCGTCGAGGGTCAGCACCCCGAATCCGACGGGCTTGCCCGTGTCGAGCGCGACCCGCGTGAGGCCATCCGTCGCCGCATTCGACACGAAGTCGAAGTGCGGGGTGCCGCCACGGATGATGACGCCCAGCGCCACCACGGCGTCGGCGCCCGCCTCGAGCGCGGACTTCGCCACGACGGGCAGCTCGAATGATCCGGGCACCCGCACCAGGTCATACGTCGCACCGGAAGCGCCGAGCACGCGCTCGGCGCCGGCGATGAGGCCATCCGTGATCTGCGTGTGCCACGTGCCGGCGACGATCGTCACCCGCAGGCCCGTGCCGTCGATGGCCTGCTGCTCGGGGGCGCCCTGTGAACTCATGAGTGGTCTCCTTCTGAAAAAGCCTCGGAATAGGCGAGCGCGTCCTCCGGGATGAGGTGGCCCATCCGGTCGCGCTTGGTCGCCAGATACTGGTGGTTGCTCGGCCCGACGCCGACGATGAGCGGCAGCTGCTCGACCACGTCGATACCGTGCTCGCGCAGCTTGTCGACCTTGTCGGTGTTGTTGGTGAGCAGACGCACGCGGGCGATGCCGAGATCCTCCAGGATGCCTGCTGCCGCGGCGTACTCGCGCGCGTCGGCTGGCAGCCCCAGTGCAGTGTTGGCGTCGACGGTGTCGTAGCCGCGCTCCTGCAGATGGTAAGCGCGCAGCTTGTTGATGAGCCCGATGCCGCGCCCCTCGTGCCCGCGCATGTATATGACGACCCCGCCATCCTGCTCGATGATGTCGAGCGCCGCATCGAGCTGCGGCCCGCACTCGCACTTGAGCGAGCCGAACGCCTCGCCCGTGAGGCACTCGGAGTGCACGCGCACGATCGGGGCGTCGCCGCTCAGGTCGCCCTTGACGATCGCGAGGTGATCGGTGCCCGTCGTGCGGTCTTTGTACGCGAGGAAGCGGAACGTGCCGTGAGATGTCGGCACGGTCGCGTCGGCGCGCAGGCTGACCGAGCGGCGGAACGGCGTGGGCGCGGCGGCGGCCGACTCGTGCTCGTTCAGGTGCGCGATGAGCTGCTCGATCGTGATGACGGGCACGTTCTCGGCTGCCCCCAGCTCGAGCAGTTCGGGCAGTCGCATCATCTCGCCGTCGTCGGCGACGACCTCGCCGATGACGCCGACCGGCTCGAGGCCCGCCAGGCGCATGAGATCAACGGCGGCCTCGGTGTGGCCTGCGCGCTCGCGCACGCCACCTGGCACCGCGCGCAGCGGCAGCACGTGCCCTGGACGGATGAGGTCGGTGGGCGCGGATGCCGGATCGGCGAGCACGTTGACGGTGCGCGCGCGGTCGGAGGCGCTGATGCCCGTCGTCACCCCGGTTGCTGCGTCGACGCTGACCGTGTAGGCGGTCGAGCGCGCGTCTTCGTTCACCGCGACCATGGGCGGCAGGTTCAGCCGATCGGCCCATTCCGCCGGCATCGGCGCGCACAGGTAGCCGGAGGTGCGCCGCACCGCGAATCCGATCGCGGCGGGCGTGGCGAGCTGAGCCGACAGGATGATGTCGCCCTCGTTCTCGCGATTCTCGTCGTCGGCGACGATGACGGGACGTCCGTCGCGCAGCGCGGCAAGGGCATTCTCGATCGTGTCGAGTGTGCGGGAAAGGCTCATCGTGAGCCTCCTTCTGTCGGGAGTGGTGCGGTCAGGACCGCGAAGTTCGCCGGGGGCGTGTCGCCGGTGGCGAAGGATGCCGGAGCCTTCGCGGGCGCGGCTTCTGGCGCGGAAGCGCCGAAGGCGAGCAGCCGCTGCACGTGGCGGGCGAGGATGTCGGTCTCGATGTTGACGGCATCGCCGACGAGCCGGTCGCCGAGCGTGGTGGCGGCGAGCGTCTCGGGAATGAGCGACACCTCCAGCCAGGGCGCGGGCTCGTAGGCGGCGCTGACCGCGCTGACCGTGAGCGAGACGCCGTCGATCGTGATGGATCCCTTGTCGACGACGAGCGGTGCGAGCAGCGTTGGGACGGCCATGCGCACGACCCGCCATTCGTCCCCCGGTCGCACGTCGGTGACGGTCCCCTGGCCATCCACGTGGCCCTGCACGATGTGCCCGCCGAGGCGGCCGCCCGCGGCGGTCGCGCGCTCGAGATTGACGCGGTCGCCGGGGCGAATGGCGCCGAGCGTCGTCACTTCGAGCGACTGGCGCATGACATCGGCGACGAAGCCGGTCGGCCCCCACGACACGACCGTCAGGCACGTGCCGCTGACGGCGATCGAGTCGCCGTGCTGCACCCCGTCGAGCACGGTGGTCGCCTGCACAGACAGCTTCGCGCCATCCCCGCTCGGCTCGATGTGGGTGACGGTGCCGATCTCTTCCACGAGTCCGGTGAACATCAGATATCTCCTTGGTTCGATGCGATGAAGAGCAGGTCAGGGCCCAGTCTCTGCACGTCGTCGACCTGCAGTCGGTGCTGCTCGGCGATCGTTGTGACCCCGATGTCGCCGAGCGCTGTGCGAGGCCCCCCGATGAGTGTCGGGGCGACGTAGACGAGCAGTGTGTCGGCGAGCCCTGAGGCGAGGAACGCGCTCGCGAGGGTCGGACCGCCCTCGACGAAAACGCGGTGCAGACCGCGGCTGTGCAGGTCGTCGAGCACGGCGTGAAGGTCGTGCGTGCGGGCATGGATCGGCGGGTGCGGGTGGCTCAGAATGGCGGCGCCCGGCGGGATCTCGGAGGTCCCGACGACGACGGGCTGCGGCTGCTCGGCCGCGAGAGCGGTGCCGGTGCGGGCGGTGAGCTTCGGGTCGTCGGCGGTGACGGTTCCCGTGCCGACGAGGATGGCGTCGGCCGCGGCGCGGCGCGCGTGCACGTCGACGCGGGCGTCGGGCCCGGTGATCCACTGGCTCGTGCCGTCGGCCGCCGCCGCGCGGCCATCGAGCGACTGTGCCCACTTGACGGTGACGTGGGGTCGGCCGAGGCGGCGCGCTTCGAGCCATCCCGCGTTGAGGTCGCGCGCCTCGGCTTCGAGCAGCCCGCGCTCGACCTCGATGCCGGCGGCGCGCAGGCGCTCGGCGCCCCCGCCCTCTGTGGCGCCGTCGTCGGCGAGCGCATAGACGACCCGGGCGATGCCCGTGGCGATGAGCGCCTCGCTGCACGGCCCGGTCTGGCCGGTGTGATTGCAGGGTTCGAGGGTGACGACGATCGTTGTGTCTCGGGCATCGTCGAGGTGCGAGAGCGCGTCGACCTCGGCGTGCGGGGTGCCGGCCCCCCGGTGCCATCCTTCGGCCAGCACGCGGCCATCCGGAGACAGGATGACTGCGCCCACCTGGGGATTTCTGCTGCGGGGACCGCGGCGCGCGAGCTCGAGCGCGCGAATCATCGCGTCGCGCTCTGCGCTCGTTGCCGTCATGCGAACCTCCGTGGGTGCATCCGGGGTTCACCGACGGGGCCGACGTGGGCCCGCCGCGTGCTGCCTCTCATCCGGACTAGCGAGATTGCTCTCGCATCACCGTCGGTCCCGGAATTTCACCGGATCGGCCTCGCCGAGCGAGGTTCGCGGACTGTCACCGCCGGTTCGGATTCACACCGACCCCGGAGCACGTTGCTTGCTTACAGGATAGACCAACAGGAGGGGTGCCTGATCCATTCCGGTCACCCGGCGTCATGTGCGCGGGATGGCGCGGTCTCACTTCAGCAGGCGGGAGAGGCGACGATCGGCGAGCGGCTTGCCTCCGGTCTGACACGTCGGGCAGTACTGGAAGTCGCGGTCGGAGAAGAAGACGCTACGGATGGTGTCGCCGCACACCGGGCACGCCTCGCCCGCCCGCGCATGCACGGCCATCCCGCGGCGCTTGGCGTCCTTCAGTGCTGCGGGCGGTTTGCCCGACGCGGTCGTCACGGCCTCGGCGAGCACCTGCCGCATCGCGTCGTACAGCCGACCGACGTCGTCGGCAGGCAGTGTCTGGGCGATCGCATACGGTGACATGCGTGCCGCATGCAGAATCTCGTCGGAGTACGCATTGCCGATGCCGGCGATCTGCGTCTGGTCGCGCAGCAGCCCCTTGATCTGGGTGCGACGCGCATGCAGGATGGCCGCGAACCGGTCGAGAGTGAATTCCTCTGACAGCGGGTCGGGGCCGAGTCTGGCGATGCCGGGCACCTCGGTGGCTTCTCGCACGACATAGACGGCGAGCGACTTCTTCGTGCCCGCCTCTGTCAGGTCGAACCCGCTGCCGTCGTCGAACCCGATGCGCAGCGCGATCGGCGTCTTCCCTGGGCGGATGACGGCGTTCGACAGGCGCTCATCCCAGCGGAGCCACCCCGCTTTCGCGAGGTGGAAGACGAGGTGTGCACCGCCATCCATCGTCAGGTCGATGAACTTGCCGTGGCGCTCGGCACCCGCCACCCGCTGCCCGACGAGCGACTCGAGCGCAGGGTCGAAGGTCTTCAGCGCCGCGATCGCCGCGAGCCGCGCCTGCGTGATCTCGCACCCGACGACCCGCCCGCGCAGAAAGCGAACGAGTCCTTCCACCTCTGGCATCTCCGGCATATCGCCATCCTGCCACCGACCTCAGACGTCAGCCGCGGCGCAGCAGGCCGATGTTCTCGTAGGCTCGATCGAGGGTCACCCTCGCGACCTCTTCCGCGTGCTCAGCGTTCGCGGCGAGGGCGCGATCGAGCTCGGCCGGGTCATCCAGCAGCTCCAGCGCACGGGCCCGCACCGGCTCGAACTCCGCCACGACCACGTCGCGCAGGCCCTTCTTGAAATCGCCGTAGCCGCGACCGGCGTACTCGTCCTCGATGTCGGGCACCTGTCGTCCGGTCAGCGCGGCGTAGACCGTCAGCAGGTTCGATACGCCGGGCTTCGTCTCGCGGTCGTAGCGCACGACGCCCTCGCTGTCGGTCACCGCGCGCATGATCTTCTTCGCGGTCGCATTGATGTCATCCAGCAGATACAGCACGCCCGCCTGCGACTCGGCCGACTTCGACATCTTCGAGGTCGGCTCCTGCAGGTCGTAGATGCGCGCCGATTCCTGTGGAATGAACGCCTCCGGCACCGTGAACGTCTCGCCGAAGCGCTGGTTGAAGCGCTCGGCGAGGGTGCGCGTGAGCTCGACGTGCTGTCGCTGGTCGTCGCCGACGGGCACGACTTCTGCCTGGTAGAGCAGAATATCCGCGGCCATCAGCACGGGGTAGGTGAACAGTCCGACGCTCGTCGTGTCCGACCCGTAGCGCTGCGACTTGTCCTTGAACTGCGTCATCCTGCTCGCCTCGCCGAACCCGGTGATGGTCGACAGAATCCAGGCGAGCTCGGCGTGAGCGGACACGTGCGACTGCACGTAGAGGGTCGAGCGGGATGGCTCGATGCCGGCCGCGATGTACTGGGCGGCCGTGCGACGGGTCTTCTCGCGCAGTTGCGCCGGATCCTGCGGAACCGTCAGCGCATGCAGGTCGACGACGCAGAAGAACGCGTCATAGGCATTCTGCAGATCGCGCCACTGCAGCAGAGCCCCGATGTAGTTGCCGATCTGAAGCGAGTCGGCGGATGGCTGCATACCGGAGAAGAGGCGCGCTTTCGATGTCACCCATCAATCCTAGGCGCCGCCCGCGCACGCAGACCGCGCCATCGCTCGCGGACAGCACGTGCGCTCTCACACCGCGCGTGCCACGCGCAGTGTCGGAGCAGACGTGCAGCCCGAGCGTCAACGTGCAGCGTGAGAGCGAGGGAGCACAGACATCCGAGTCGGACTGCGCCCCCGCGCTCATGCTGCATCGCCACTCTCACACCGCGCGTGCCACGCGCAGTCTGGGAGCGGGCGCGCAGTCTGGGGGCGCTATGCGCCGGGGGAGTGCGACTCGACGGCGACGAGCCCCGCGAGGGGGTCGGATGCGCGCACGTGCGCGATCGCGAAGGACCCGGGGGTGAGCGCGCACGCCTCATCCAGCTCGGGACTGTGCGCGGTGCGCGTGGCGAGCGTCAGCTCGTGCACCAGCTCGGGCAGGGCGAGCTCGTGCCCGCAGATGACGGATGGCTTGCCGGAGTCGACACGCTTGGCGATGAGCCCGGAGAGATCCGCGGCCCCGCCCTGCAGCGCCTTCAATGACAGGTCGTCGCGCACGGTGATCTTGCGCTTCGCGGCCTTGGCGTACGGCTCGACCGTGCTCACGCAGCGCACGGCAGGCGCCGAGATGATCTTGCGCACCGCGAACGCGCCCAGAGCGCCCGCAACGGTCTTCGCCTGCGCCCTACCCTGCGGGTGCAGCGGACGGCTGCGATCCGACCCCGTCCACTCCTCGTGGCGGCGCGCACGGGCGTGGTGCAGCAGCACGATGGGGAACGTCCGCAGCCCGTCGGCCGCGACGAGGTCGGCGAAGCGGTCGATGATCGCCAGATCGACCGGGTAGCTCAGCCGGTCGCGCGCCACATCGAGCGTGGCCCACTCGAGCGCGGCGATCTCCTTGTTCGGCGTGAATGCCGCGCGCTTCACCGCCTCATTCGTCGCCTCCGCCGCCCAGTACTGCACGACCTTCGATCGTCCAGAAGGATGGCGGTACACCGACTGCCCGACGGGCGGACCGAGGGTCACGCGAACGCCCGTCTCCTCCTCGATCTCGCGCACCGCGGTCGTCGCGAGCATCTCGCCCGGGTCGACCTTGCCCTTCGGCAGCGACACGTCGCGATACTTCGTACGGTGCACCATCAGCACCTCGAGCGCGCCCTTGCGCTCGCGCCAGACGACGCCACCCGCCGCGAACACCGGAGGCCTGGTGTCGGGAATGGCGACGGTCTCGGTGTGGTGAACGGCGCTGCGGATGGCTTCAGCTGCCGGTTTCATCGGCGGCTCCTCGGCCGCCGCCGCTTCTGGATCGTCGCCATCGTCACCTGCTGCACGTCGGCGAGCGGCTTGCCTTCGGCATCCAGATGATGGCGCGTCCACACGCCATCCTCGCCCAGGTGCCAAGTCGCGCTCGCGTCATCCATCGACAGGTCGAAGAACGTCAGCAGCTCAGCGATATGCTCCGGCTTCGTCACCCGCACGAGCGTCTCGACGCGACGATCGAGGTTGCGGTGCATCATGTCGGCGCTGCCGATGAACACCTCGGGCTCGCCGCCGTTGTCGAACGCGAAGATGCGCGCATGCTCGAGATAGCGACCGAGCACGCTGCGCACCCGGATGTTGTCGCTCACGCCCGGCAGGTCGGTGCGCAGGCTGCAGATGCCGCGCACCGAGACATCCACCTTCACGCCTGCGATCGACGCGTGGTACAGCGCGTCGATGATCTGCTCATCGACCATGGAGTTGACCTTGATGCGCACGTGCGCCTCTCGCCCGTCGAGGGCATGCTGCCGCTCGCGCTCGATCGACTTCAGCAGCCCCTTGCGCAGGTAGCGCGGCGCGACGAGCAGCCGCTTGAACTTCCGCTCGATGGCGTAGCCCGAGAGCTCGTTGAACAGACGGGTCACGTCGCGACCGACCTGCGGATCGGCGGTGAACAGCCCGAAGTCCTCATAGATGCGGCTCGTCTTCGGGTTGTAGTTTCCCGTGCCGACGTGCGTGTAGTGGCGCAGCTGATCCTTCTCCTGGCGCACGACGCTCGCGAGCTTGCAGTGCGTCTTGAGGCCGACGAGTCCGTACACGACGTGCACGCCCGCCTGCTCCAGCTTGCGGGCCCATCCGATGTTGTTCGCCTCATCGAAGCGTGCCTTCACCTCGACGAGCGCGAGCACCTGCTTGCCCGACTCGGCCGCGTCGATGAGCGCCTGCACGATGGGGCTGTCGCCCGAGGTGCGATAGAGGGTCTGCTTGATGGCCAGCACGTGCGGATCGCGCGCGGCCTGCTCGAGGAACGCCTGCACGCTCGTCGCGAACGACTCGTACGGATGGTGCACGAGCACGTCGCCCTTGCGGATAGCGGAGAAGATGTCGGCACGCGCATGCTTGGAATCGACGTCGGCCGGCTGGAACGCGAGCGGCGTGACGGGCACCTGCGGCGGGTAGCGCAGCTCGGGCCGGTCGAGCCGCCCCAGCTCGAACAGCGACCGCAGGTCGAGCGGCGCGGCGAGCCGATACACCTCCTGCTCGGTGATGTCGAGCTCGCGCAGCAGCAGGTCGAGCGTCACCTCGTCCATGTCCTCGGTGATCTCCAGGCGGATGGGCGGGCCGAAGCGCCTGCGCAGCAGCTCCGCCTCGAGCACCTGGATGAGGTTCTCGGTCTCGTCCTCCTCGATGACGACATCCTCGTTGCGGGTGAGGCGGAACGAGTGATGCTCGAGGATCTCCATTCCGGGGAAGAGGTCCTCGAGGTTCTCGGCGATGAGGTCCTCCATCGCCAGCAGCCGGGTGCGACCCGAGGAGTCCTGCTGCGGCACGGGAACGAGCCGAGGAAGCATCGTCGGCACCTTGAGGCGGGCGAAGTCCTCGCGGCCGGTGCGGGCATTGCGAATGCGGATGGCCAGGTTCAGCGAGAGGCCGGAGATGTACGGGAACGGGTGCACGGGGTCGACCGCGAGCGGCATGAGCACCGGGAAGACCTGCGTCTGGAAGTACTCGTACAGCGCCGCCCGCTCATCCTCGGTCAGCTCATCCCACCGCATGAACTCGATGCCGTTCTCGGCGAGCTGCGGCTTGACCAGGTCTTTCCAGGCCGCCGTGTGCCGCGACTGCATCTCGTGCGCGAGGTCGGAGATGTTCTCGAGCACCTGGGATGGCGCGGTGCCGACGTTCGTGGGAACGGCAAGGCCGGTGACGATGCGTCGCTTGAGGCCGGCGACACGCACCATGAAGAACTCGTCGAGGTTGCTGGCGAAGATCGCCAGGAAGTTCGCCCGCTCAAGCGGAGGAAGCAGCGGATCCTCGGCGAGTTCGAGCACACGCTTGTTGAACGCGAGCCAGCTCAGCTCCCTGTCCATGAACCGGTGCTCGGGCAGGGCGGCGTCCGGCCGCTCCTCGAGTTCGTCGAAGTCGTCGTCATCGTCGAGGTCGGGCTCGGCCACACCTGGATCAGCGAGGGGCACATCAGTCATGTGCCCATCCTTGCACCCACAGACGCCTAACGGGGCTTGGGCGGCGGAACCTGGTCGTCCTCATAGACGTTGAATCGGTAGCCCACATTGCGCACGGTGCCGATCAGCTGCTCCAGGTCGCCGAGCTTGGCGCGCAGGCGCCGCACGTGCACATCGACCGTGCGCGTGCCGCCGAAGTAGTCGTAGCCCCACACCTCGCTCAGCAGCTGCTCGCGCGTGAACACCCGTGACGGGTGCGTGGCGAAGAAGTGCAGCAGCTGGAACTCCTTGTAGGTGAGGTCGAGCGGGCGTCCACGCACCTTCGCCGAGTAGCTCGACTCGTCGATCGTGATTCCGGATGTCTGTACGCGGCCCGTCGTCTGCTCCGTGCTCGCACGACCGATGACGAGCCGGATGCGGGCATCCACTTCGGCCGGACCCGCCGAGGTGAGGATCACATCGTCGATGCCCCAGTCGGCCGAGACGGCGGTGAGCCCGCCCTCTGTCACGACGAGCACCAGCGGTGAGGCGATGCCCGTGGTCTGGATGATCTTGCACAGCGACTTGGCCCCGGCGAGATCGCCCCTGCCATCCACGACGATGACGTCGGCGTTCGGCGCACTGATGAGCTGCGCTGGCTGAGCAGGGATCTGGCGCACATGGTGGCTCAGCAACTCCAGTGCGGACAGCACGGGACCGCCGCTCGTTGCGGAGCTGAGAACGAGGATCTGAGCCAAACGGTGGTGTCCTTTCGGGCGGCCGGGTCTTCCGTCCCGTGACCCCACAATAATATGGAGTTGTGTCCGATCCGATTCTGCTGCCGCGAACGCCTCGTGCTTCGATGATCGTCGTCTGGGTGATCGCCTGTGCGATCGCGGTCGTCGTCGGCATCGTCTTCGAGACGCCAGAGCGGTTCGGATGGCTGGCCGTCGGCGCGGCGGTGACGCTCATCATCTCGTTCGCGGTGAACCTGTGGTCGGGCAAACACGAGGGCTACATCCAGCGCGCGGCCGCCGCGGCGGTCGGCGGCGTGGTGCTCATGGGCGTGATCTCGCTCGTCATCGTGGTGTTCGATCTCATGACGGTGTGACGGTTAGGATTGAAGACATGGACCATCTCGCGCTCGAACTCTTCTTCGTCGGGCTGCTGGGCCTTGCCAGCCTGGCGATCGTCGGCAGCGCCATCGGCGTGATCGTCAGCCTCTTCCGCGGCCAGCGCTGACCGACATGCTCGATCCCGTCGACAAGCTCAGGAACCGCTGAGGACGATCCTTCGGATCGCATCATGTTTGAACTGACGGACCTTCCGGCGGACATCGTTCCGCTGTCGTGGCTGCTGGGCGTCTGGGAGGGAACGGGCGTCATCGACTACCACGCGGGCGACCATGACTTCGCGGGCGAGTTCGCCCATCGCGTGAGCTTCAGCCATGACGGCGGCGGGTACCTGAACTACTCCGCGACCGCGACCCTCGCCTCGGATGGCGGCCACTCGCAGCAGCTCGTCGCTGAGACCGGCTACTGGCGTCTGGTTCGGCCGGCCGCGGATGGCGATGCAGGGCCTGGTCTGCTGCCTGCCATCCTCGCCGCGCCCGCACGCACGGCCGACGACGTCGAGGCGCTGCGCGCACCATCCGGCGGCTTCCCGATCGAGGTGAACCTGGCGCACTCCGACGGCGTCAGCGAGCTGTACGTCGGCGAAGTAGTCGGCCCCCGCATCGACATCGGCACCGACGCGGTCGTGCGTTCGGCCAGCGCCAAGGTCTACACCGCCGCGACCCGCATGTACGGGCTGGTGGATGGCCACCTGCTGTGGGCGTGGGACATCGCCGCGCTCGGCGGCGAGCTCGCCTCGCACGCCTCCGCGCGCCTCGCCAAGGCGGAGTGATGACCGCCGTCACCG
>JASGDS010000280.1:0-3083 GCA_047607025.1 Microbacterium sp. | reverse complement strand
CTTCCAGTCGATGCCGCGCGGCACGACGGGCCACGCGGCGATGCCGAGGGCGGCGGGCTTCACACACTGCCACACGTCGACGAACGGATGGCCGACGATCCGCACGTGCGCGCCGTGCGGTGAGCGCGCGATCTGGTCCGCGATCCGCTGCTCCTTCGAGCCAGGCACCAGATGATCGACGAGCACCCCGTAGCGGCGCGTCACCGACGGCGGCTCGTCCCGCAGCAGGTCGGCCAGCAGGTCGACGCCCTCGAGGAACTCGACCGCGACGCCCTCGGCGCGCAGGTCGTCGCCCCAGACGCGCTCGACCAGCTGCGCGTCGTGCTTCCCCTCGACGAGGATGCGACTGGGCAGCGCGATGCGCGCCCGCTGCTGCTCCACGGCGAACGACCCGGATGCCGTGCGCTGTCGCCCGGGGTCCGCCTTCGCCTGCGGGAACTCCAGGATGACCGGCTCCCCCTCGATGAGGAACCCGCCGCCGAGCGGAAACTGACGCTTGCGGCCCTTCCAGTCCTCGAGCTCGACGCTTCCGGCCTCGATGCGCGTGATCGCGCCGCACCATCCGTCGCCCACGACCTCGACGACGAGGTCCTTCTCGGCCGGCACGGCCTTCGATGTCTTCGTGCCTCGCGTGCGCCATCCCGCCGCGAGCACGTCGCCGCCGTACCTGTCGTCCATGCCTCCATCCTGTCTCGCCCCGCCGCCCCGCCGCGTCTCCCGCGCCGCCCCACGCACTCGCGGACGCGCAGCCCACGGCGTGTCGCACTGCTCGCGCGAGGTGCAGTGCCTTCAGCACCTGTGCGGCGCGGTTTTGGTGCACAAGGCACTGCGCACCGCCACCTCTGGGAGCAGCAGTCAGGCTGATGACGATGGCGCCGGGCGCACCGAGGTGCAGTGCGCTGTGCACCGCACGAGCCTCCCAAAGGTGCGCAGGGCACTGCAGGTCGCAGTGCTCGGACCAGGCGCAGTGACTTCGGCACCCCTGCGAGCCCTCAAAGGTGCGCAGGGCACTGCACCTCGGCGACGCTTGCGCCATCATCAGCGCCCCCGCGAGCGTCGCACCATGGTCGCCGCCCCGACCGCAGCACCGCGGCCGAAGGCGCGAGCTTCGAGGCGCAGTGCATTCGGCACCTGTGCGGCTCAGTTTTGGTGCGCAGAGCACTGCACCCCCTGAACGCGCCCCGAGCCGCAGTGCCATCGGCACCGATTCAGGCCCCCAAAGTTGCGCAGGGCACTGCACCCCGGCGACGCTTGCGCCATCATCAGCGCCCCCGCGAGCGTCGCGCCATGATCGCCGCCCCGACTGCAGCACCGCGGCCGAAGGCGCGGGCTTCGAGGCGCAGTGCCTCCAGCACCTGTGCGGGCCCTCAGACGTGCACAAAGCACTGCACCCCCTGAACGCGCCCCGAGCCGCAGTGCCTTCAGCACCGGTTCGCGCCCCCAGAGGTGCACAGGGCACTGCCGACCCGATGAATCGACTGTGCGGTGCGAATGCGAGTACCACGCGAGGCTGCTCGTTGCATAAGATCAGGAGTGGCGGGCTCATCGCCCGCGGAGGGGATGACTCATGCGGGCGAAGTCGACCGTCGTGAAGCTGGCCGCGGCCGTCGCCGCGGGGCTCGCGCTCATGTTCTGCGGCGCCCAGGGCGCCCTCGCCGAAGATCCCGTCAGTCTCGGCAGCGACTACGTCTACGACGGCTCGGATGTGCTCGCCTCCAGCGAACTGGACGCCGCGAACACGCGCCTCGAGAAGCTCGCGCAGGACACCGACGTCGCGCTGTGGGTCGTGTACGTTCCGACCTTCGAGAATCCGACGGATGCCAGGGAATGGGCCGACGAGACGGCGCTCGACAACGGACTCGGCGTCTCGCAGTATCTGCTGGCGATCTCGACCGACGGTCGCACGCTCTACCTCTCGGGAGACAGCGCAGGGCCCGTCGATGATGACACCCTCGACGACATTCAGAACGACGTCCTCGACGCACTCGGTGGTGACCAAACCGACTGGGCGAGCGCCGTCACCGTCGCCGCCGACGGCCTGGACAAAGCGGTCAATCCGGCGTCGTCGAGCGGATGGGCCCTCATCATCGGCTTCGTCGTGGTCGCCGGCATCGTCATCGTCGTGATCGTGATCATCACCGCGCGCAAGCGTCGCCGCACCGCGGTCGCCGCAGGCGGCTCGAGTGCGCCGGGCGTGCCGGCCCCGTCCGCCAATGACAGCATCTCCACCGCCGACCTGCAGCAGCAGGCGGCGGCGGCACTCGTGGCGTCCGACGACGACACTCGCTCCAGCGAGCAGGAGCTCGGCTTCGCCGAGGCGCAGTTCGGGGCGGATGCCACGAAGGAGTTCACCGAGACGCTGCAGCAGGCGAAGGCATCGATGGCGCAGGCCTTCGAACTGAAGCAGAAGCTCGACGACAGCGAGAAGGACACCGAGGAGGAGGTCCGCGCCTGGAACGGCCAGATCATCCAGCTGTGCCAGCAGGCATCGGCCGCCCTCGAAGAGAAGGCCGCCTCGTTCGCCGACCTGCGCAAGCTCGAGCAGAACGCCCCCGAGGCGCTGGCCCTCGCCCAGGAGCGGCGCACCCAGGCGAAAGACGCCCCGGCCGAGGCGCAGAAGGCGCTCGCGGCGCTGCAGCAGCAGTACGCGGCGTCGGCGCTCACCTCGGTCGCCGACAACCCGCAGCAGGCGACCGATCGACTCGCGTTCGCCGACCAGAAGCTCACCGAGGCGCAGCAGCAGATCGGCGGAGGCAAGGGCGGCGAGGCCGCTGTGGCCATCCGCGCGGCGGAGGAGGCGATCGCACAGGCGCACAAGCTGCGCACCTCGATCGACGAACTGGGCGCTTCGCTCGGCGCGGCGGAGAAGCAGGCGAACGACCTCGTCGCTGAGCTCGGCGGCGAGATCGCGCAGGCCAAGCAGCTGCCGGATGCCCAGGGGCAGCTGGCCGGGGCGATCGCCCGTGCCGAGACGGCGCTGGAACAGGCGAAGCAGAACACGCAGGGCACGGGTCGCGACCCGCAGGCTCTGCTCGACAGCCTGCAGAAGGCCGATGCCGAGATCGATCAGGCCATCGCCGGCG
>JASGDS010000279.1:0-2695 GCA_047607025.1 Microbacterium sp. | reverse complement strand
CGATGATGGAACGGCGGGCACGAGGCGTCCAGTTGATGCATGAGTTCTTCACACAACCGTGGTTAACAGCCCTCGTGCCCGCCCCGACGTTAACGCGCCGCGATCAGCACCTATCCGCGCGACCTCTTACTCGCGTGTTCTCGGTGCGAGCAGTGCGAGGATCGTTGCGAGTCCGGTGAAGCTCGCGCAGACGATGAGCGAGGGGCGAATAGCAGCTGAGAGGTTTGCGGCAGTGAGGGCTCCGTGGGAGTTCAGCACGAGCGCGGCCACGGCGACGCCTATCGCTGTGCCGAGTTGCCGCATCGTGCTATTGAGTCCGGAAGCGGCGGCTCTCTCGTCTGAATCGCGCCCAGAAAACAAAGCCGTGGAGAGAGAAGGGAACGTCACCCCGAGGCCGATCCCGGCCATGAGTGCCGGATCGAAAGCGGCGAGCGGCCCGGTCATGACTTCGGCACCAAACGCGAACCAGAACATCGCGACTGTCTGAAGCAGAAGGCCGGTCACGAGAACGGGTCTGATGCCGAGCTTCGACACGAGAACGCCCGAGAGCGGCGCGACGAGCATCGGCGTCAGCGTCCAAGGTGCGGCCCAGAGTGCGGCTTCGAGCGCGGACTGCCCGCGCGCGATCTGGATGAACAGGCTCAGGGCAAAAACCGCGCCGAACATGCCAGCCGTGAAGCAGAATGCGACACCGAGCGGGAGCAGCAGGCTCATGTCGTGCAGGAGCCGCGCCGGAATCAGTGGTGCAACTCGTAAGCGTCGTCTGACGAGCACCCAGACAGCGGCGATGCAGGCCGTCGCGATCGCGGCGAGGAGCAGGCTTCGGCCTGAGTCTGCCCCGGCTTCCGCGACGCCCCACCCCAGCACGAGCACGAGCAATGCGGAGAGCAAGGCCCCCACCTTGTCGAACTTGCGCAAGGTGCCAGGTGCGCCCTGAATGACGACGGCGACGAACACGGCGCTCAGCGTCGCGGTGACGACGTTCACCCAGAAGACGGCCTGCCAAGTGCTCCACCGGATGATGAGCCCACCGACGAGCGGGCCGAGTGCGGTTCCGAGGCCGTTGATCGCCGACAGCGCCCCGAGGCCGGTAGATCGTCTCGCGGGCGGCAGATGATCCACCGCGAGAGTCAAGCCGAGCGGGATCACCGCAGCGGCACCGAGCCCTTGCATGGCTCTGAACGTCAGAAGTAGCCAGAGCGAACCGGAGAACGCCGCGACGAGAGACGCCAGGGCGAAGGCCAGGAGCCCTACCAGGAAGATCCGTCTTCGACCGAAGCGATCCCCGGCGCGTGCGGCGGGAATCAGCGCAGCCGCAAAGCTCAGCGTGTAGGCGTTGGACACCCACTGGATTTCGACCGCATCAGCGTCGAACGCTTGTTGGATCGACGGAAGCGCAAAGGTCATCACGAGGCTCGCGAGCGAGACAACCAGGGTTCCCGAACCAAGCGCGATCACGACCACCCAGAGCGGACGCATGTGCGGTGAGTTGCTCGCCTGCGAAACCACCATAAACGTAATACTATGTTACGAAATGAGTGAACGAGGAAGACCCCGAAGCGCGGACATCGACGCCGCGATCATCGACGCCGCGACCGAACTGCTGATCGAGCACGGCTTCTCCAAGCTGACCGTTGAAGATGTGATCGTCCGGGCGGGAACGAGCCGCCCCGCGTTCTACCGCCGCTATAGCGGGATCGTTGCGCTGCTGCCGAAGGTACTGGAACATCGTTTCGGTTCCGCGCCCAATATCGACGCTGGCACACTCGAAGGCGACCTCCGCGCGCTGATCGAGGCCGCCGCCGCGGTGTTCGCTGATCCGCTGGTCGCGACCCGTGCTGCCGGGTTCCTCTCGATTGCCTCGCGTGATCCCGAGCATGGTCTTGGTGTGCGTGAACGGTTCATCGCGCCGTGGCGAGACGCCTTTGATCTTGCGTTAGAACGAGCGCGTGCGCGCGGAGAGATAACGGGTCGCATCCCGTCCGGCTACCTCTTCGACATCGCTATCGGGCCGCTCTTGAGCCGGACGCTCCTACCGGGCGCGCCACCTACTGACCTGGAGTTCGTTCGGCAAGTTCTGGAAGCGGCAATCACGTTCACGGCACCCCGACTCTCCACGTGATGCAGCCATTTTATGCGGCAGAACGCTCGGTCGATTCACGGCACGAGGGAGTCGAGGTCAGTTCAGAACCCCCAACTAACCGGCCCGACCCTTCCTTCCGGGTGGGAGCAGTCCGCGGGCGCGGGCGCGAGTGACCCAGCCCTGTGCAGTAGAGAGAGCAACGCCGCTTATCTCGGCCATCGTTGCTGACGGGTTGGGCTCGCCCTTGGCTGCGAGTCGGCCGTGCTGGAGCGCGACCAGTTCGTAGAAGTCTGGGTCCTTCTTCGGGTCGCTGAGCGGCTTCAGCAGGTCGCGCTCGGCGACCTTGCGACCGGAGGGCAGGACGATCTTGCCGCCAGTGATCGTCTCGGTGCGCTTCATGGCGAACAGTCGCTTGTTGATCGCCGCCTCGATTCGGGCGGTCGGCAGTTCACGCAAAAGCTGGCTGGTGATCGGGTCGCCGGGTCGCCACGGCAGGTAGATGACGCCGGTGATCCGTACTTCCTCGGGTACCGCGAACGTCTGTCGCTGGAGGCGGATCATCACGCGGGTTGCGGTGGCGGTGTGCTCGATGTAGCGCCAGCGTCCGTCGAT
>JASGDS010000278.1:0-15678 GCA_047607025.1 Microbacterium sp. | reverse complement strand
GGTGACCGCATCCGGCATGAGGACTTCGGCGAGGGCAGGGTCGATCAGGTGACGGGGGAGGGCGCCAAGCGCATCGCACACGTGAGATTCGATCAGGTCGGAGCCAAGAAGCTGCTCATCAAGATCGAATCTCACGTGTGCGATGCGCTTGGCGCCCTCCCCCGTCACCTGATCGACCCTGCCCTCGCCGAAGTCCTCATGCCGGATGCGGTCACCAGCGGCGAGTTCGAGATCGCTGTTGTCGCGCACCCTGTTCGTCGCCATCGGGAACTTGTCGAGGTTCTTCGGTTTGAGACCGCCACCCTTGGGAAGGGGCTTCGGGCCATCGGAGAAGCCACCCGGCCTGCGCTCGCCACCGTTCGACAGGCCCTTCGACGGGCTCAGGACAGGCCGCAGGGACCGGTTGCCGACGCCGCGCGAGTTGATGTCGCCCGGTGACTGCCGCCAGTCGATGAGCGTCGGCGGAATCTCCTGCAGAAAGCGCGACGGCATGGCGACAGACACCTCGCCGAACTGGGCTCTGGTCATCGCGAGCGACAGGAACAGCCGCTTCCTCGCGCGCGTGACGCCCACATAGAACAGGCGCCGCTCCTCCGCTGGTCCCCCCGGTTCGCCGGCCGAGATGCGGTGCGGCAGCAGATCCTCCTCGACGCCCGTGAGGAACACGGCGTCGAACTCCAGCCCCTTCGCCGTGTGCAGCGTCATGAGCGAGACGGCGCCGGAGGCGTCGTCCAGGTCGTCACTGTCGGCAACCAGCGCCACGTCCGTCAGGAAGTCGACGATCGTCCCCTCCGGGTTGTTGCGCGCGAACTCCCGCGTCACGGCGACGAGCTCATCGAGGTTCTCGATGCGCGCCTCATCCTGCGGGTCGCGGCTCGCACGCAGCGCGTCGAGATAGCCGCTCTTGTTCAGCAGCAGATTCAGGCCATCCGTCACCGACGTGGGTTTCGGCTGCTCGCCCGAGGACGGCTGCAGAATCTCGCTCGCCTCGTTCAGCACCTGATCGAGCTGTGCGATGGCGCGCTGGATCTTCGGCCCGACGCCGAGCCCAGAGGCATTGGCCAGCGCCTCACGGAAGGAGATGCCGTTGTCGGCGGCGAACCGGGCGATCGCCGTCTCCGTGACCTCGCCGATCCCGCGACGGGGGCGGTTGAGAATGCGTCGGATGGCCAGCTCGTCCGCCGGGTTCACGACCGAGACGAGGTAGGCGATGGCATCCTTGATCTCCGCCCTGTCGTAGAACTTCGTTCCCCCCATGATCTTGTAGGGAACGGCCGCGCGGATGAAGATCTCCTCCAGTGCGCGCGACTGCGAGTTCGTGCGATAGAAGACCGCCATCTGCTGGTAGTCGAGCCCACCGGCGTGCAGTCGTTCGATCTCGTCCGCCACGAACTGCGCCTCGTCGTGCTGCGAATACCCGGTGAACCCGACGATCTGCTCGCCCGGCCCCTTGTCGCTGAACAGCTTCTTGTCCTTGCGGTCGAAGTTGTTGCGGATGACGCTGTTCGCGGCGTCGAGGATGTTCTGCGTCGAGCGGTAGTTCTGCTCCAGCAGCACCACCTTCGCCCCAGGGAAGTCGCGCTCGAACTCGGTGATGTTGCGGATGTCCGCGCCGCGGAACGCGTAGATCGACTGGTCGGAGTCTCCCACCACGGTGAGCGAGGCGGCAGGCACCAGTCCGTCGCCCTTCGTCAGCTCCCTGATGAGCTGATACTGCGCGTGGTTCGTGTCCTGATACTCGTCGACGAGGATGTGACGGAACCGTTCGCGGTAGGCGTCGGCCACCTGCGGGAACGCGCGGAAGAGGAACACGGTCTGCGCGATGAGGTCGTCGAAGTCGAACGCGTTCGCCTTCTGCAGCGAGCGCTGGTAGTCGCTGAACAGCTGCACGAAGGCGCGCTCGGCCGGGTCGGACAGGTTGGCGCTGCGCGCGTACGAGTCGGCATCCTGCAGCTCGTTCTTGAGCTTGGAGATCTTCGACTGCACGCCGGCGGGTGTGAGGCCGAACACATCGGCCTCCGACTCCTTCACGAGGCGCTTGATGAGCGCGCGCGAGTCACCGGAGTCGTAGATCGTGAATGTCGCCTTGAAGCCGAACTGCTCGGCCTCCCGACGCAGGATGCGCACGCACGCCGAATGGAAGGTCGAGATCCACATGCCGCGCGAGCGCTCGCCGACCAGCTGCGCGACGCGCTCGCGCATCTCGCCCGCCGCCTTGTTCGTGAAGGTGATCGCAAGGATCTGGCTCGGCCACGCCTCAACGGTTCCCGTGGCCTGTCCTGTGGCTGTCGACGGGGACAGCAGCGAGGCGATGCGATGGGTGAGCACGCGGGTCTTGCCCGACCCGGCGCCCGCGACGATGAGCAGTGCGGGGCCGCGGTACTCCACCGCCTCGCGCTGGGCGGGGTTGAGCCCCGCGAGCGGATCGGTGTCTTCGTGAAAGAGCAGCTGGGTCATCGCACCTCAAGCCTAGGGCTCCCCTGCGACATGCAACCCACCGCATCATCACAGCCTCGGCAAAGGGAATCGGCCGTAGGCTGGGGGAAAGAAGTCCGATCACCTTGGAGGAGTGACCACAGCATGGCCAGCCCCGGATTCAACAGCCCCTACTTCCAGCAGGACCCTGAGAAGGTGCGCTCATACCCCGGCGCCGCCCAGGCCGCAGGAACCCAGACCACGTCTTCGCAGACATACACCGTGAACGGTCAGAGCTACCAGGTGCCGACCGTTCCGCCGACGGCCGCGCAGGCGAGCGTATCCGCCGCTGCCACCGCGAACTTGGAGGGCATGTTCGCCGCGCCGCCCGCCGGCGCGATCGAGACCGGCCGGATGACCTATGAGGACACGATCTGGAAGACGGTGGGCCTGTTCGCCGTCATGATCGTGCTGGCCGTCGTCGGCTTCTTCTGGACGCTCGCCCCCGCCGTCGCCTCGAACAACGCGGCGGACGCCACGCTCGCTCCCTGGCTGATCGGCGCCGTCGGCGGCCTCGTCCTCGGTCTCGTCAACAGTTTCAAGAAGTCGCCGAGCGTGCCGCTGATCTTCGCCTACGCCGCGTTCGAGGGCCTGTTCGTCGGCGGCATCTCGTCGTACTTCGAGCTCATCTTCCCCGGCATCCTGCTGCAGGCGACGCTCGCGACGGTCTCGGTCGTCGGCGTCACGCTCGCGCTGTTCGCCAGCGGCAAGGTGCGCGCATCCGCCCGCGCCACCAAGATCTTCATGATCGCGATGATCGGCTACCTCGTCTTCTCGCTGCTCAACGTCGTTCTCATGCTCACCGGTCTGTCGAGCGCGGCCTGGGGTCTGCGCTCCTCGGTCACGATCATGGGCATCCCGCTCGGCATCATCATCGGCGTGCTGGTGGTCATCATGGCCGCCTACTCGCTCGTGCTCGACTTCGACCAGGTGCAGCGCGGTGTGCGCAACGGCGCCCCGCGCAAGTACGGATGGCAGGCCGCCTTCGGCATCATGGTCACCGTCGTCTGGCTGTACGTCGAGATCCTGCGCATCATCGCCATCTTCCGCAGCAATTGATGCTCACCCGCAGACCTGCGCGACATCGTCGCGTGTCCTGAAGCGAAGGCCGTTCCTGATGACAGGGGCGGCCTTCTGCATTCCCCGCGGGCACTGCATCCGGCCATAGCAGTGGCACAGGGCGCTCGTCGACGATGGATCATATGACCCAGAAGAAGACGATCACCCGGCGCGCGCTCCTCATCGGCGGGGCGGCAACCGTCACGGGGCTCGGCTCGGCCGCCTGGTGGGCATCCAACCGCTATCTGATCGACCACGTCGAGGTCGCGGACACGAACGAGGCCGAGCAGGCCTCTGGCACCGCGTCGAAGACCGACGCCACGCAGACGGTCGTCGATGTGAAGGACCTCACCGCGACGACGAGCGATGCCACCGTGTCGATCGAGAAGGTCACGACGGGCTCTGGCGACGACACCGTCACGTACTACGTGGCATCGATCTCTCTGGCCGATGCCACCGCGCTTCGCACCGGGTTCGCCAACGACCAGTTCGGTGAGAACATCACGCAGAAGATCAGCGAGATCGCCGAGAACAACGACGCCGTCTTCGCCGTCAACGGCGACTACTACGGCTTCCGCGACGACGGCATTCAGGTGCGCAACGGCGTCGCCTATCGAGACAACGGCGCACGCGAAGGCCTCGCCCTGTATGAGGATGGCCACGCCGAGCTGTACGACGAGACGACGACGACCGCGGACGCTCTCGTCGAGGCCGGCGTATGGACCACGCTGTCCTTCGGCCCGGCGCTCGTGCGCGACGGCGCCGTGGAGGAGGGCATCGACCAGGTGGAGGTCGACACCAACTTCGGCAACCACTCGATCCAGGGCACCCAGCCGCGAACCGCGATCGGCATCATCGACGACTCGCACTACTTCTTCGTCGTCGTGGATGGCCGTGACAAGGGATACAGCGCCGGCATGACCCTGCCCGATCTGGCAGAGACCATGCAGTCGCTCGGCGCGACGATCGCCTACAATCTCGACGGCGGTGGCTCCAGCGAGATGTGGCTGGGCGGCGAGGTCGTGAACGAACCATCCAACGGCGGAGAGCGAGGCAACAGCGACGCCCTCTACATCGGAGGCGCGCAGTCATGAGCACCGTCATCGTCATCCCCTCGCTCGACCCCAGCCACCGGCTGCTCGATCTCGTCGACGAGCTGCGCGCACTCGACGGGTCGCTCGAGATCGTCGTCGTCGACGACGGGTCGGGGCCGGCCGCCGTACCGATCTTCTCGATGCTGCAGAACAGCGGCGTCACCGTGCTCAGCCACGGCCGCAACCGCGGCAAGGGAGCGGCGCTGCGCACGGCGTTCCGCTACGTTCAGCGCACCTGGCCCGACTCCGTCGTCGTGACGGCCGACTCGGATGGCCAGCACACCCCGGCCGACATCCTGCACGTGGTGCACGAAACCGAACGCGCCGAAACGCAGTCGCTCGTGCTCGGCGTGCGCAGCTTCACCGCGGACGACATTCCGTGGCGCAGCCGCATCGGCAACAACGTGTCTGTGCGACTCTTCTCGTCGGCGATCGGCGAGCGCGTGACGGACACGCAGACCGGGCTGCGCGGCTTCACCCCCGACATCGTGCCGTGGGCGATCGATCTGCCAGGCGACCGCTTCGAGTACGAGGCGATCATGCTGCTCGGCACACGGCGAGCAGGCATCCAACTTCAGCAGGTGCCGATCGAGACGGTCTATCTCGAGCAGAACCACTCTTCGCACTTTCGGCCGCTGCGCGACTCCGCGCGGGTGGTGGCGCCGCTCGTGAGCTACATCGGCTCATCGCTGCTCGCCTTCGTGATCGACGCCGCACTGCTGTGGCTGTTCTTCACGACGACGGGATGGCTCGCCGCATCCATCGTCGCCGCACGCGTGATCAGCGCGAGCGTCAACTTCGCCGTCAACCGCGAGCTCGTCTTCGGCCGGTTCCGCACGCACGCACCGCTGCGCGTCGAGCTGTCGAAATACGCCGTGACGGCCGCCGCCATCCTGTGCGCGAACATCGCGCTGATGGAGCTGGCCGCCCGCGTCGGCATCCATCTCGTCATCGCCAAGATCATCACCGAGGCCACCCTGTGGATCATCGGCTACGCCGTACAGCGGGTCTGGGTGTTCGCTCGCACGCGCGAACATTCACCCCCACGAGAGGTTGAACATAAGGCTCACATAGCTTCACGTTCTTGAATTGTTCGTGAACGAAAGGTGAATACTATGCCAAACCTCTCCATGATCCTCATCGATCTTGCCGCGATCGCACTGCTCTCCCTGGCGCTGTACTTCCCCAGGCATCGCCGCCGCGACCTCGTCGTGGCCTTCGTCGCGGTGAACATCGGCGTCTTCGCCGTCGCCTCGGTGCTGGCGCAGGCCGATGTGGCGATGGGCCTCGGGCTCGGCCTGTTCGGCGTGCTGTCGATCATCCGACTGCGCTCGAGCGAGATCTCACAGGTCGAAGTCGCCTACTTCTTCGCCGCGCTCGCGATCGGTCTGCTGGGCGGTCTTCCGACCACCTTCAACCTGAGCGCCTCGGTGCTGATCGCCGTGATCGTCGCCGCGATGGCGCTCATCGACCATCCCGCCCTGTTCCGCGGCTACCGCCAGCAGACCGTCAATCTCGACGAGGCGATCTCGGATGAGAACGAACTGCGGCGGGTGCTGGAGACGCGCCTCGGCGGCACGGTGCGGAACGTGACCGTGCAGCACCTCGACTTCGTGAATGACACGACGCTCGTGGATGTTCGCTACCGGGTGCCGTCGAAGCAGCGGGCCTCCGTTTCATCGTCCGCCGCACGTGAGCGAGTGAGCGCGTGAGCGCGCCGGCCGCCGTGGCGCTCGAGACCTACCGGTTCGAGCCCATCGGCCTGGAGGAGCTCGTCACCGAGGCGGAGCTGCTGCACCGCGTCGACAGGAAGTACCTGATGACCCTGCCGGACGCGCTCACGGCGATCGGAACCCTCGATGACCGGGTGCGCGTGCTGGAGATCGACGGCGAGCGACGCTCGCCCTACGCGACCATGTACTTCGACACTCCAGAATTCCTCAGCTACCGACTCGCCGCGACGGGCCGCAGGCGCCGGTTCAAGGTGCGCTCGCGCGCCTATGTGCAGACCGAGGCGGCGTACCTCGAGACCAAGGTGCGCGGCATGCGCGGCCTCACCGTGAAGGAGCGCATCGCCCATCCCTTCGATGCCGCACGAGAGCTGACGGACGAGGGTCGGGTGTACGCGGGCGAGGCGATCAGCGCGCTCGGCTTCCAGGACGACGTCGCAGGCTCCCTGCGTCCCACCCTGCACACCGGATACCGGCGCACGACGCTGCTGCTGCCGGAGGGGTCGCGCGCGACGATCGACACCGACCTGGAGTGGATCGACGCCTGGGGCAATCGCATCTTCCGCCCCGACCTGGCGATCGTCGAGACGAAGTCGCCCTCGGCGCCCTCGACGTTCGACCGGAGCCTGTGGCGCGCGGGCCTGCGGCCCGTCGGCATCAGCAAGTTCGCGACGGGGCTGGCCGCGATGCGCCCGGAGCTGCCGAGTAACAAGTGGCACCGCGTGCTGAGCCGCTTTTTCACGAAGGAGAACTCATGACGACCAGCAAGAAGAAGATCGGCGCTGCGCTCGGCATCTCGTTCGCCCTGGGTGTGGCGGCGTTGACCGGCTGCTCCGCGATCTCGGATGCGGTCGCCTCGGATGACGCGACGGATGATGCCACGCAGACCGCATCGACGACCTCGCTGACCGACACCGTCGACGATGTGATCGCCGCCAACTCCGACCAGACCGTCACGAAGGACGACGAGTGGTCGGCCGATGACGCGGTCGACGTGACGCTGTCCGGAACGGGAGCGACGAGCGACTCGGACGCCGTGACGAGCGAGGACGGCACCGTGACGATCACGGCGGCCGGCGTCTACCGCGTGTCGGGCGACCTGACCGGCCAGCTGGTCGTCGACGCGGCTGACGATGCGCTCGTCGTGCTCATCCTCGACGGTGCGACGATCACGTCGGACTCGGCCGCGGCCATCCAGGTGGACACGGCGGATGACATCGCGATCTATCTGCAGGATGGCACGACGAACGGCGTCACGACGACGGGCACGCTGCCCGACGATGCCGATGCCGCGATCTATTCGACGCAGGATCTCACGATCTCGGGCACGGGCGGTCTCACGGTGTCATCGCCCGCCGACGGCATCAAGTCGAAGGACGACCTCGTCATCCTCTCGGGCACGATCGACGTGACCAGCAGCGACGACGCCATCCGAGGCAACGACTCGCTGACGGTGCGCGGCGGAACGATCACGGTCGACGGCGGTGGCGACGGCCTGTCGAGCCAGCAGGACGAGGATGCGACGCAGGGCTGGGTCGAGATCGACGACGGCACCGTGACGATCACGGCCGGAAGCGACGGCATCGACGGCTACACCGATGTCATCGTCGTCGGCGGAACGATCACGATCGCCTCGGACGAGGGCATCGAAGCGGGAACCATCGCGATCGGCGGCGGCACGCTCGACATCACCACGACCGACGACGGCCTCAATGGCTCCGCGGGCAAGTCGAGCGAAGACACGACGACCGATGAGGGTGCCGCGGCGGATGCGCCTGCGGATGACGCGGCCGCGGATGGCACTGCTCCGACACCGGGGGCCGACGGTACGATGCCGACCGCGGGCGCCGACGGGCAGATGCCGCAGGGCGGCCCTGGCGGCGACGCAGGCGGTGGCCCCGGCGGGCAGACCGACGGCGCGATGCCGACGGATGGCGCCATGCCGACGGACGGTGCCATGCCGACCGACGGTGCAGATGGCGGCCAGATGACTCAGGGCGGCGGCGGCATGGGCGGCGGCATGCAGGATTCGGGAGAGGTCATCCTGATTCAGGGCGGCACGCTCACGATCAATGCCGAGGGAGACGGACTCGACTCCAACGGCGGCATGGCGATCTCCGGTGGAGACATCACCGTCTACGGCCCGACGAGGGCCGACAACGGCGGTCTCGACACGAACGGCACGTTCACGATCTCGGGCGGCACGCTCGTCGCACTCGATGCCGGCGGCATGACCGAGACGCCGGGGACCGATTCGGAGCAGGGCTGGATCGCGACGACCGCGTCGGGCAGCGAGGGGTCGACGGTGGAGATCGCCGACGCCGACGGCAACGTGATCGCCAGCTACACCTCTGAGAAGACGTTCGGCGCCGTGGTGTTCTCCAGCGCCGACATCACGACGGGCGAGGAGTACACGGTCACGGTCGATGGCACCTCGACGACCACCACGGCCGGAACCTCGGATGTCTCGGGCGGCATGATGGGCGGCGGCCAGGGCGGGGGCCAGGGCGGCCCGGATGCCACCCAGGCGACACCGGAGGCGACCGCCGAGAACTGATTCACCGGCCCCGGTGGCAGCTCGCCACCGGGGCCGACGTCCGCTTTCACCCTGAAGATGTTCGTCTCCCGGGCGAAGATTTCTCCAGAGCGTAGAAGTTCATGGGCTTCCAGGCGGCCTTCACCGGCATCTGCGGCACCGACCTGCACGAGTATCCGAAGGCCCGATCTTCGTTCCTCCTCACGGCCGTGTGGCCGAAACAACGTCCCTGGACATCACATCTAACCCGTCCGGCGGGAGTGGAGCAGGCGCGCGAGCAGCAGGATGGCGAGACCCGCGATGGGCATGACCCACAGCGCGGTGCGCAGGCTCGTGGCATCCGACACCGCGCCGACGACGATGGGGCTCACGAGGATGCCGATGCGCATGAGCGTCGTCACGATCGTGAGCCCCGACCCCGCACGAAGCCCCGGCAGCTCATCTGCGACATGCATGACGGCGGGGATGATGGTGCACGCGCCCCAGCCGGTCAGCGCGAATCCGATGAGCGTCGTCGGAATCGATGGCGCGAGCAGCGCCACGACCATCCCGACGATGATCGCCGCACCGCCCAGTCGCGCCACCGCACGCTGACCGATGCGGTCGGTGAGCGCATCACCGGTCATCCTGCCGAGGAACTGAGCGGCGATCATGGCGATGAAGCCGGTCGCGGCGACGGCGCCAGGCGCCCCGAACGATGAGCCCATGTAGAGCGTCGCCCAGGAGGAGCCGACGTCCTCCGTGCTCATCCCGAACATGCCCATGACGGCGAGTCCGACGAGCAGCCACAGGGTGCGCCGTGCAGGCGGCGCCATCCGCGTCTGGGATGCCTCCTGCTGCGGCACCGCGTCGGGCCCTCGCAGCGAGTACTTCAGCACGACGACCGCGGCGACGATGAGCAGCGCCGCGACGATGCCCAGGTGAATGCCACGGGGCAGGTGCAGGGCGAGGGCGCACGCACCCATGAGTCCGCCGGTGACGGCACCCGCCGACCACAGCGCGTGGAAGGAGTTGATGATCGTGCGTCCGTCGTAGCCGCGCTGCACGCGCAGCCCGTGGGCGTTCATCGCGATGTCGGTGACGGAATCGAGCGCGCCGACCACGAGGATCGACGCCGCGAACAGCGCGGGCACGGGTGCCAGCGTCACGCCGACGAGTGCGAGGGCGAGCACCATGGTCGAGACGACGCCGACCCGTGCCGAGCTGAAGCGTCGGATGAGCCAGGCCGTGGAGAGTCCGGCGATGAGCGCCCCGACTGGCATCACGGCGATGGATGCGCCGTAGAGCGTGTCGCTCAGTACCAGCTGCGCCTTGATCTCAGGAAGCCGCGGAACGAGGTTCGCCCAGCCGAGGCCGTTGGTGAAGAAGAGGGCGGCGACCGCGCCGCGCGCGCGTCTCACCTGGGTCGTGGGCATCCCACCAGCCTACGTTTCTTTCGCCCGATACCCCGCCCCGCCCCTCCGCCGTGAGACCGCTGCCGCCACCGTTCCTCTCACCGCGGGCGGGTCAGGCGAGGGGGCCGCCCTCGGCGCGCACTCGGTCGATGAGGCGCCGCACGATGCGCGGATCCTCGCGCAGTCCGTCGTGCTCGAACTCGTTCGTGACCCACAGGAACGTGTTCGGCACCTCCCTGGCCGTCTCGTCGGCGTACCCGACATCGACGTAGAGGTCGTCGTAGTACATGGCGGCCGCGATCGGCACCTCGTTGCCGTGCAGCACCGCCTCGTCGTAGAGGGCCGGATGGTCCTCACCCGCCGCGAGCGCGTGCGCGGCGTCGCGGAAGGGCTTGAGCGACGCGATCTCGTCGTACTGCCACGGGAAGAACATCTCGCCCGTGAGCGGCAGTGGGCCATCCGTGCTGTCGAAGCCGATCTCGTCGCGCACGCGCTGCGCCGCCCAGGCGGTGGCGCCTTCACCCTGCGCGTAGATCTCCTCCTGCAGCAGCGCATACAGCGGGTTGCCCCAGTACTGCGTGTGCTGGTCGACCTGATCGAGGAACGCGTCGCTCAGGCGGCCTGTCGCCGAGAACGCCTCGTCGAACAGCCAGTGCACGCGTTCGAAGCCCGGCTTCATGCCGAAGTCGATGCCGAGGGTCTGCAGGCGCCGCACCGAGAGCTGGTCACCGGAGGGCAGCCGCACGTCGTCGTTCTCGATCACGTCGGCGACGCGCGCGATGACGTCCGCATCCTGCGGGTAGCGCCGGTAGAACTCCGCCGTCTTGCGCTGCGCCCGCGCGAAGGTGCGCCGGTAGACGTCGGTCGCGTCGGGGCGGATGGACGTCAGCCCGCCGGTGACATAGCTCGCGCTCACCGCCTCGGGGTGGAACGACAGGTAGCTGAGCGTCAGGAACCCGCCGTAGCTCTGGCCGAGGGTCTGCCACCTGACGTTGTCGAATACTTCACGGCGCAGGTGCTCCAGGTCTTCGATGATCTGCTCCGCCCGGAACAGGCGGATGAATGCGGCCGCCTCATCGCCATCCATGCCATCGACGGATGCCCGTTCGATGCGCGTCGAGCGGCCGGTCCCCCGCTGATCGAGCAGCAGCATGCGGTGGGTCTTCAGCGCCTCGTCGATCCAGTCGCCGCCCGGCATCGGGCGCGGCCCCTTGCCGCCGGGCCCTCCCTGCAGAAACACCAGGATCGGCGCATCCGGCCGGTCGATGTGGGCGACCTCGCGCGCGAACACGTCGATCGTTCGCGCGTCGTCGGGATGGAACCAGTCGAGCGCGCATGTGACGGTGTGGTCGGTGATGATGCGGTCGCGCATCCGGTACGAGGCGTTCACTCCCACTCGATCGTTCCCGGGGGCTTCGACGTGACGTCGAGCACCACGCGGTTGACCTCGCGCACCTCGTTGGTGATGCGGTTCGAGATCTTCGAGAGCACGTCGTAGGGCAGCCGCGTCCAGTCGGCGGTCATCGCGTCTTCGGATGACACGGGCCGCAGCACGATCGGATGACCGTAGGTGCGGCCATCCCCCTGCACGCCCACCGAGCGCACGTCGGCCAGCAGCACGACGGGGCACTGCCAGATCTCGCCATCCAAGCCGGCCGCAGACAGCTCGGCACGGGCGATGGCGTCGGCCTGACGCAGAATCTCCAACCGGTCATGGGTGACCTCGCCGATGATGCGGATGCCGAGGCCCGGCCCCGGGAACGGCTGGCGACCGACGATCGCCTCGGGCAGCCCCAGCTCGCGGCCGATCGCGCGCACTTCGTCCTTGAACAGGGTGCGCAGCGGCTCGACGAGCTCGAAGTCGAGGTCGTCCGGCAGCCCGCCGACGTTGTGGTGGCTCTTGATGTTGGCGGTGCCCGCTCCCCCGCCCGACTCGACGACGTCGGGGTAGAGCGTGCCCTGCACGAGGAAGCGCACCTTCTCACCCGACTCGCGCGCCTCGGCGACGAGGTCACGCTGCACCTTCTCGAAGGCGCGAATGAACTCGCGGCCGATGATCTTGCGCTTCTGCTCGGGGTCGGTCACGCCGGCCAGGTGGCCGAGGAAGGTCTCTTCGGCATCCACCGTGATGAGCTTCACACCGGTCGAGGCGACGTAGTCCTGCTGCACCTGCTCGCGCTCGCCCTCGCGCAACAGCCCGTGGTCGACGAACACGGCGGTCAACTGGTCGCCGACGGCCCGATGCACGAGCGCGGTCGCCACGGCCGAGTCGACGCCGCCGGAGAGCGCCGAGATGACGCGCGCCGACCCGATCTGCTCGCGAATGCGGGCGACCTGCTCTTCGATGACGCTGCCGCTGTTCCAATCGGACGGCAGACCGGCCGCGTCGTGCAGGAAGTTCTCCAGCACCTTCTGACCGAAGTCGCTGTGCTTGACCTCGGGGTGCCACTGCACGCCGTAGAAGCAGCGCTCGGCGGACCCGAAGGCGGCCACGGGCGTCGCCGCGGTCGAGGCGAGCACCTCGAAGCCCGCGGGTGCCTGCGACACCTGGTCGCCGTGGCTCATCCAGACGTTCTGCGCGGCCGGCTGGCCGTGAAGCAGCACACCGCCATCCCCCACCAGCGTCGCGTCGGTCGCGCCGTACTCGCGGAGCCCCGTCTGGGCGACCTCGCCGCCGAGCGCCTGCGCCATCACCTGGAAGCCGTAGCAGATGCCGAGCGTCGGCACGCCGAGGTCGAACACCCCGGCATCGAGCTGCGGCGCGCCGGGCTCGTAGACCGACGAGGGCCCTCCCGACAGGATGATCGCAACCGGGTTCTTCGCGGCGACCTCGGTGGCCGTGATCGAGTGCGGCACGAGCTCGCTGTAGACGCCTGCCTCGCGCACGCGGCGCGCAATGAGCTGCGCATACTGCGCACCGAAGTCGACGACGAGAACCGGGCGTGCAGACGTGTCTTCGCTCACCGAGCGGCCTCCTGGGTTTCGGCGTCTTTCTCGGCGCGCTTCTCGGCCGCACGGGTCTCGCGCTCGGCAAGGTAGCGCTTCACGTCACGGGCGGTGACGAACTCCATGATGAACGAGAGGAAGGGGATGACGCCGCCGCCCGCCAGCAGCAGGAAGCGCCAGAACGGCCACTTCATCAGGCTCCAGATGCGGAAGCAGCTGAACAGATAGACGACGTAGAACCATCCGTGAATGATCAGGATGGCCAGCGACAGGTTCGCGCCGACCCCCGTCGAGAGCAGCCCGCCCTCAGGCGCCGGCACGACGGGTGCGAAGTAGATGCCCTTGCCGTCGCCCGCGAACACCTCGACGTGCAGCGGCGTGTACTTCAGCACCATCTCGGTGCACAGCAGCAGCAGACCGACGCCGGTGATGATCGAGCACACCTGGTAGAACTTCAGCGCGAACCGGATCTTGGGAAAGGTCGAGATCCGTGGTTGCGCCATGTCTCCATCCTATCCGGGCAGGACGGACGCATGGATCAGACACCGGCCGACACCGCATGGCACCGCTGGGCCCCGATCGGGCAGACGCTCGACTGGAACGACGGCTCGGCGCACCTGCACCTGTGGGCGTTCTCACGCCCGCTCGGCATGATGCAGGGTCGAGGCGCGGTGCTCGGCTACTGGCAGGAGGTGCTGCCACCGCAGCCCGACGACATGATGAACGAGCACCTGCGAATCGTCGCCGAGGCCCCCGCCGCCGATGGCGGTGCTGCCTTCCCTCATCGGTGAGGCGGGCTCACTCGTCGTCGAGGGCGTCGGGGTCGACGCCGGTGAGTTCCTCGAGCTCGCGCTCCCAGGCATCCTTCGCGAGCCGGTACCAGAGGTAGAAACTGAACACGGCGAACACGGCCCACTCGGCGGCGTAGAAGAGGTTCAGCCAGTTGACGCCCGAGCTCTCGTTCGGGGCGGGCGAATGGATGGCGGTCAGCCCGGCATCCGTGAGGCCCGCGACGGGGTCGGCGCTGGTCAGGAACTGGCGGTACACCGGAGCGTCGGTTGGCGCCCACAGGCTCAGCAGCGCGGCCGGCGACATGCGCGACTGCAGGTACGGGTCGTCGCCGCTCGGCTGCACGGGACCCTCGTCGGCGATGAGGCGGCCGGTCAAGGTGACCTCTCCCGCCGATGCGGAAGACGCATC
Source organism: Microbacterium sp. (assembly GCA_047607025.1). GTDB lineage: Bacteria > Actinomycetota > Actinomycetes > Actinomycetales > Microbacteriaceae > Microbacterium. The sequence goes on along the minus strand of JASGDS010000278.1, from coordinate 1,244 downwards.
AAGACTCGATGCTGCCTTCTCGGCTTCGTCTTCGGTCGCGGTCCATCCGATCGCCACGGCCAGGGATGCGGGCTCGTCGCCTGAGGTCAGCAGGTGCCCCGTCACCCAGTACCCCGCGTCGCCGTCGTTGGAGCGACCTGACACCAGGAAGAAGTCGCCAGGGACCCAGCTGCCAGAGACCTCGACCTTCTGCCCGACGAGCGACTCGTCGAGGTACTCGCCCGGTGTCGCGATCTCATCGATCGGCTGCACGATCTCGGTCGCGCCCTCCTCCGGCGGATCGGTGTCGATGGCGCGCCCCAGCTGCCACTGCAGCAGCCACGAGAAGACGCCGGCGACGAGGAGGCACACCAGCAGCAGGCCGAGCCATCGCGGCCGGAGCATGACCTCGCGCAGCGTGGGAGGGAATGCTTCGACTTCGACCTCGCGCTCGGGCCCTTCGACAGGCTCAGGGACCGACATCACAGGCTCAGGGACCGACATCACAGGCTCAGGGACCGACATCAGCGGGTGGAGCTCACCACCACGTCGACGCGCTGGAACTCCTTGAGGTCGGAGTAGCCGGTCGTCGCCATCGATTTGCGCAGCGCGCCGATGAGGTTCGCCGTGCCATCCGCCACGAGCGCGGGGCCGTAGAGCACTTCTTTGAGCGAGCCGACCTGGTCGACCTTCACGCGGTGGCCGCGCGGCAGCTTCGCGTGGTGCGCCTCTGGGCCCCAGTGGTAGCCGCGGCCAGGCGCGTCGGTCGCGCGGGCGAGCGCGACACCGAGCATGACCGCGTCCGCGCCCATGGCGAGCGCCTTGACGATATCGCCCGAGGTGCCGACTCCGCCATCCGCGATCACGTGCACGTAGCGACCGCCCGACTCGTCGAGATAGTCGCGGCGCGCACCGGCGACATCCGCCACCGCGGTCGCCATCGGGGTCTGGATGCCGAGCGTGGTGCGGGTCGTGGAGGCCGCTCCCCCGCCGAAGCCGACGAGCACGCCGGCCGCGCCCGTGCGCATGAGGTGCAGGGCGGCCGTATAGGTGCCGACGCCACCGACGATGACGGGCACGTCGAGTTCGTAGATGAACTCCTTGAGGTTCAGTGCCTCGCCGTCGGATGACACGTGCTCGGCCGAGACCGTCGTGCCGCGGATGACGAAGAGGTCGACGCCGGCCGAGACCACGGTCTCGTAGTGCTCCTGGGTGCGCTGCGGCGACAGGGCGCCGGCGACCGTGACGCCCGCGGCGCGCACCTC
>JASGDS010000277.1:0-32430 GCA_047607025.1 Microbacterium sp. | reverse complement strand
GTCAAGCCGATCTGCGATCACTGCAAGGTGATCCGCCGTCACGGCCGCGTCATGGTCATCTGCAAGTCGAACCCGCGTCACAAGCAGCGCCAGGGCTGATAACTGAAAATTTAACGGCAGGGTCAGACGCCCCTTCGACACGCTCAGTGATCGAAGCGGCTGACACCCAGGGTTGGAGGCCCTGGCACCGATCCTGCTCCACACCTCCACTCATCTAGGAGATTCGCATGGCACGTCTTGCCGGCGTCGACATCCCGCGCGACAAGCGCGTGGTGATTTCGCTCACGTACATCTACGGCATCGGCCGTACTCGCTCGGCCGAGATCCTCGAGGCGACGGGCATCAGCCCCGACGTCCGCGTCAAGGACCTGACCGACGACCAGCTCGTCGCACTGCGCGACTACATCGAGGGCACCTACAAGGTGGAGGGTGACCTTCGCCGCGAGGTCGCCGCCGACATCCGCCGCAAGGTCGAGATCGGCTCGTACCAGGGTCTGCGTCACCGCCGCGGCCTGCCGGTTCGCGGTCAGCGCACCAAGACCAACGCGCGTACGCGCAAGGGTCCCAAGCGCACCGTAGCCGGTAAGAAGAAGGCCCGCTAAGCGGAAGGTTGAGGAGAACACACCATGGCTGCACCCAAGTCCGCTGCGCGTAAGCCGCGCCGCAAGGAGAAGAAGAACATCGCGCTGGGCCAGGCCCACATCAAGTCGACGTTCAACAACACGATCGTTTCGATCACCGACCCGTCCGGCGCTGTCATCAGCTGGGCATCATCCGGTGGCGTGGGCTTCAAGGGCTCGCGCAAGTCGACCCCGTTCGCCGCCGGCCTCGCCGCCGAGTCGGCCGCCCGCCAGGCCCAGGAGCACGGCGTGAAGAAGGTCGACGTCTTCGTCAAGGGACCCGGCTCCGGCCGCGAGACGGCGATTCGTTCGCTGCAGTCCGCCGGCCTCGAGGTCGGACAGATTCAGGACGTCACCCCGCAGGCTCACAACGGCGTTCGCCCGCCGAAGCGCCGCCGCGTCTGACACTTCGACAGGCTCAGTGACCGAATCCGGTCGCTGAGCCTGTCGAAGCGCCCTTCGACAGGCTCAGGGACCGACAACTCAAAACCATCCACCGCACGTGTCATATAGCGGGCACGTGATCGAAAGGAACACATAGTGCTCATTGCACAGCGTCCGACCCTCACCGAGGAGAAGATCTCCGAGTTCCGCAGCCGGTTCGTCATCGAGCCGCTCGAGCCTGGCTTCGGCTACACGATCGGCAACGCCCTTCGTCGCAGCCTCCTCTCGTCCATCCCCGGCGCGGCCGTCACGAGCGTGCGCCTCGATGGCGTGCTGCACGAGTTCACGACCATCCCCGGTGTGAAGGAGGACGTCACCGAGATCGTCCTCAACATCAAGCAGCTGGTCGTCTCCTCCGAGCGCGACGAGCCGATCACCGCCTACCTGCGCAAGACGGGTGCGGGCGAGGTCACCGCCGCCGACATCTCCGCCCCGGCGGGTGTCGAGGTGCACAACCCCGAGCTGGTCATCGCGACCCTCAACAACGACGCGAAGTTCGAGCTGGAGCTGACGATCGAGCGCGGTCGCGGCTACGTCTCGGCGAACCAGAACCGCAACGAGTACGCCGAGGCCGGTCAGATTCCTGTCGACTCGATCTACTCGCCCGTGCTGAAGGTCAGCTACCGCGTCGACGCGACGCGTGCCGGTGAGCGCACCGACTTCGACAAGCTCGTGCTGGATGTCGAGACCAAGTCGGCCATCGCCCCGCGCGACGCCGTCGCCTCGGCCGGTCGCACACTCGTCGAGCTGTTCGGTCTCGCCCGCGAGCTGAACGTCGAGGCCGAGGGCATCGAGATCGGACCCGCGCCGGTCGAGACCGTGCTCTCGAACGAGCTGTCCATGCCGATCGAAGACCTCGATCTGTCTGTGCGCTCGTACAACTGCCTCAAGCGCGAGGGCATCAACACGGTCAGCGAGCTGGTCTCCCTCTCCGAGACGCAGCTCATGAACATCCGCAACTTCGGGCAGAAGTCGGTCGACGAGGTGCGCGACAAGCTCGTCTCCCTCGGCCTGTCGCTCAAGGACTCGGTGCCAGGATTCGACGGCACCGGCTTCTACAGCGGCTACGACGACGAAGAGCCCATCTGACGCGCGGCGTCACGATCGTTCCCCCTACTGGAGTAAAGAGATATGCCCAAGCCCACGAAGGGTGCCCGCCTCGGAGGCGGCGCAGCCCACGAGCGTCTGATTCTCGCGAACCTCGCCGCAGCGCTGTTCACACACAAGTCCATCAAGACGACCGAGACGAAGGCCAAGCGCGTTCGCCCGCTCGCTGAGCGTCTCATCACGTTCGCCAAGCGCGGCGACCTGCACTCGCGCCGTCGCGCGCTGTCGGTCATCGGTGACAAGGAAGTCGTGCACATCCTGTTCACCGAGATCGCGCCGCTGGTGGCCGAGCGCGATGGCGGCTACACCCGCATCACCAAGGTCGGCAACCGCAAGGGCGACAACGCCCCCATGGCCGTCATCGAGCTGGTGCTCGAGCCGGTGCAGCCCAAGGCGAAGAAGTCGAAGTCGGCTTCGGATGTCGTTGCCGAGAAGGAGCAGGCCGCTGAGGTCGCCGAGGTCGAGGCCGAGGAGCTGCAGGAGGCCGATGTCGCCGAAGAGGGCGCGGACTCGGCCGAGCCGCTGGAAGACGGCTCGGCGCCCGAGGGTTTCCTCATCAAGGGCAACAAGGACTCGGGCAAGTACCACCAGCCCGGTGGCCGCTGGTACGAGCAGACCGTTGCCGAGGTGTGGTTCCGCACGCCGGAGGCCGCCGAGGCCGCTGGCTTCACCGAGGCCGGCAACTAAGTCTCACCCGAGGCGCCCCCTGACTCCGGTCAGGGGGCGCTTCGTCGTTCCCGGTGAGGGGTGCGGTGCGCGGTGAGGGTGCGGGTGCGGTGGGCACTGTCACGCGGGCGACGCGGTCTCACCGGGAGCGGGCGAGGAGCGCGAGCAGCGCGTCTCAGAACTCGGTGGGACGCTCGAGGCGCGGACCGTGGCCGACGCCCTCGAAGACGATCTCGGTGACGTCGCGCGTCTGTGGCACGATAGGCATCGAGCACGTCGCGCGTCTGTGACACCATCTGCTGCGCCGGCGCGACCTCGTCGCCCGGCCATCCGGTGCCTGGCGCTCGATGACGTGAACCACTGCACCGTCGTGCTGAGTCGCGAGGGCGCCATTGCGCTCGGTGACATTCTGCGCTCGGAGCTCGGAGTCGCCGCCTAGGCTGGAGGGCGTGACTGAAGCCCGCATGAACGTCGAGTCGTTCAACCTCGATCACCGCATCGTCAAGGCCCCCTATCTGCGCATCGCCGACCGCAAGCAGCTGCCGGCGGGCGATGTGATCGTCAAGTACGACGTGCGCTTCGCGCAGCCGAACAAGGCGCACCTCAAGATGCCTGCTGTGCACTCGCTCGAGCATCTGTTCGCCGAGAAGAGCCGCAACCACTCCGACCGGGTGATCGACTTCTCGCCGATGGGATGCCAGACCGGGTTCTACCTGATTCTGCAGGGCGAGCCATCCTTCGACGAGGTCGAGCAGTTGGTCGCCGCGACTCTCGCCGACGTGATCGCAGCCGACGAGGTGCCCGCCGCGAACGAGACGCAGTGCGGATGGGGTGCGAACCACTCGCTCGCCGGAGCCCAGGAGGCCGCCCGGGCCTTCCTCGACCGTCGCGCGGAGTGGTCCGAGGTCTTCGCGTCATGAGCGCGGTCGTGGTGCTCGTCGCCATGGCGGAGGAGGCCGAGCCCTTCCTCGCGGCAGCCGATGAGGTGTCGGAACCCGTCACAATCGGGCGTGCGGAGCATCGAGGCGTGCAGGTCGGTGGCCACACGATCGTGCTCGTGCGCACGGGCATCGGCATGGTCAACGCGGCGGATGCCGCGCACGGTGCGATCGCCCGCTACGGCGCGGAGGCGCTGCTCGTCTCAGCGGGCACGGCGGGCGGCCTCGGTGCAGACATCGCCGTCGGCGAGGTCGTCGCGGGGGATGCCTACATCAACGTCGCAGCCGACGCGACGACCTTCGGGTACGTCAAGGGGCAGGTGCCGAAGATGCCGGCCGTCTACACGCCGCCGCACGACGTCGCGAACGCCTTCGTGCCATCCGCCCCAGACGGCATCATCGTGCGGCTCGGCGCGATCGGTTCGGGCGAGAAGTTCGCGACGACCCCCGTTGCGCTCGAACTGCGGCATGACTTCCCGTCGCTCCTCGCCGTCGACATGGAGAGCGCTGCGATCGCGCAGGTCGCCTTCAATCACGGTGCGCCGTTCGTGTCGGTGCGGGCGATCAGCGACATCGCGGCCCCCGACGGCACCGAGTTCCTCACGCACGTCGATGATGCGGCTTCGCGTTCGGCGCATGTGGTGCTCGCGGCGCTTCCCGCCCTCGCCTCGCTTCATACTGCAATGTAGCTCCCAGACAGCGCGTGTCACGTGCTGTCTGCGAGCGTTGGTGCTGTGTGCGAGCTGTGGCGCAGTGTGCGCGCGGCGGTGCGGCGGATGGTGGTTGGGAGTGCACGGTAGCTCCCGGGCTGCATGGCAGCTCCTAGACTGCGCGTGTCACGTGCTGTTTGGGAGCGGGCGCGCAGTTCGGGAGAATGGAGGGATGCGCAGGGTTCGGCTCGATATCGCCTACGACGGCACCGACTTCAGCGGGTGGGCGAAGCAGCCATCCCGCCGCACGGTGCAGGGCACACTCGAGGGAGCTCTCGGCCGCATCGCGGGCTCGCCCGTGAGCCTGACCGTGGCCGGCAGAACGGATGCCGGGGTGCACGCGTCGGGGCAGGTCGCGCATGTCGACCTCGACGACGAGCAGTGGGAGCGCATGACGAGGCAGCGCCGAGGCGAGTCAGGGGCGCACATCATCGCAGACCGGATGGCAGGGTTGCTCACTGCTTCGACAGGCTCAGCAATCGGGGGCGACGTCGCGGTGACGCGGGCGACGCTCGCGCCGGAGGGCTTCGACGCGCGCTTCTCGGCGCTGTGGCGGCGCTACGAATATCGCATCGCCGACACCGTCAGCGGCTACGACCCGTTGCAGCGGCGCCGCACCACGACCGTGCGCGCGGCGCTCGACGTCGACGCGATGGATGAGGCCGCCCGCGGCCTCATCGGGCTCTGGGATTTCGCCGCCTACTGCAAGCCTCGGCCCGAGGCCACGACCATCCGTACCCTGCTGGAGTTCGACTGGCATCGCGATGACGTCGGCGTGCTCGTCGCGAATGTCAGGGCCGATGCGTTCTGTCACTCCATGGTGCGCGCGCTCGTGGGCGCGAGCGTCGCGGTGGGGGAGGGACGCCTGCAGTCTCGGGACCTCGTGCGCCTGCGCGACGACCTCGAACGAACGAGCGCCTTCACGGTGCTCGCCGCTCACGGGCTGACGCTCACCGAGGTCGGCTACCCCGACGACGAACTGCTCGCGTCACGCGCCGAGCAGACCCGCAACCGACGGGGCGCCGACGAGATCGGTCAATGACGAGATCGGTCAATAGAGAACGGTCACCCGGGTCATAGCCAGCGGTCGTCCGCGCAGGTTAATCTGTTGGCGATGAAGGTCATCTCCTACAACCTGAACAAGAACCAGGCGGCTCACGAGCTCGACGCGCTCGTCGACGAGCACGACCCGAGCGTGCTGTGCATTCAGGAGGCTGACACGAGTTCGCTGCCGGGCAGCATCGGCGACCTCGTGCTCGCACGGGCGACTGAGCGAAACCGTCTCGGCCTTGCCATGTACTACCGTGCAGACACCTATCGGCTCGAGGGCGTGAAGGTGACCGCCCTCAAGAAGTCGATGCACGATCGGCTGCTGCGGCCCGCGCACGAGCGCCTGCTCGGCGCACGGATGGTCGACATCGACGCCGGACGCGAGGTCATCTTCGCGTCGTTCCACGCGGCGCCCCTGACTGCGCTGAACTCGCTGCGGCGCACTCAGATCCGCGCGGCGCTCGCCTCGCTGCACGGGCTCGGCCCCGGGCTTCCCACGCTCATGGTCGGCGACTACAACTACCCGGTGTTCAAGGAGCGCCTGCACGAGCGGGTGCGCGGGCACGGCTACACCATGACCCTCAGCGACTCGCGCACCTATACGCGCTACCGCTTCCTCAAGGGGCACTACGATTTCGCGACCTCGCAGGGGCTGTCGATCGACGACATCACGACCCTGCCACAGGGACGAAGTGACCACATGCCCATCCTCGTCACCGCCAGCTACCGCTGAGGTGAGGCGTGAGATTAGCGGATGGCCATCCGCTCGGGTATGATTGATCCTTGGTGCCTGAAGCGGGCACCGCGAACGTGAGCCCTCCACCGCGACGCTGAACGGCCATCCGCCGGTCAACTCGCACGGAGTGGGATTCACGAACGTCTCCGTTCGACAGAAAGCAGCACTACTGTGACGCGCACTTACAGCCCCAAGGCGAGTGAGATCCAGCGTGAGTGGCTCGTGATCGACGCCGCTGATGTGGTTCTCGGTCGCCTGGCCTCGCACGCCGCCGCACTCCTGCGCGGCAAGCACAAGCCGACCTTCGCCCCCCACATGGACATGGGCGACTACGTCATCATCGTGAACGCCGACAAGGTCGCGCTCACCGGTCAGAAGCTCGAGAAGAAGAAGGCCTACCGTCACTCCGGGTACCCGGGTGGACTGAAGTCGGTCACCTACTCCGAGCTGCTCGAGAAGAACCCCGCGCGTGCGGTGGAGAAGGCCGTGCGCGGCATGCTCCCGAAGAACTCGCTCGGTCGTGACCAGCTCGCCAAGCTGAAGGTGTACACGGGTGCCGAGCACCCCCACGCCGCACAGCAGCCCAAGACGTACACCCTCGACCAGGTCGCCCAGTGAGCGCGGCGCAGAAGGACACCATCGTGGCGAACGAAGTTGAAGAAGAAGTCCAGAACTACTCGACCGAGACCCCGCAGAACGAGGTCGTCGAGGCTCCCCGCCCCGTCGTCAGCGTGCCGGGTGGCGCCGTCGGACGCCGCAAGCAGGCCATCGCCCGCGTGCGCATCATCCCCGGTGCCGGTGAGTTCACGGTCAACGGCCGAACGCTTGCGGACTACTTCCCGAACAAGCTGCACCAGCAGCTGATCACCGACCCGTTCACGGTGCTGAACCTGAACGGCGCCTACGACGTGATCGCTCGTATCCAGGGCGGTGGCCCCTCGGGTCAGGCCGGTGCGCTGCGCCTCGCGATCGCTCGTGCGCTGAACGAGGTCGACCGTGAGAACAATCGTCCGACCCTGAAGAAGGCCGGCTTCCTCACGCGCGACGCCCGCGTCATCGAGCGCAAGAAGGCGGGTCTCAAGAAGGCCCGCAAGGCTTCGCAGTTCTCGAAGCGCTGATCGGACCATCCATGCCGCTTTTCGGCACGGATGGCGTGCGGGGGCTGGCCAACGGCCCCCTCACCGCCGATCTGGCTCTTTCCCTGGCCCAGGCGACCGCGGTCGTCCTGGGCCGGGGGCGTTCTGCGGAGGCGCGTCGCGCCGCCGGTCGTCGTGCGACCGCCGTCATCGGCCGTGACCCCCGCATCTCGGGCGACTTCCTCTCGGCCGCCGTGGCCGCCGGCCTCGCCGCGAGCGGAATCGACGTGTATGACGCCGGTGTCGTTCCGACACCTGCGCTCGCGTTCCTCATCGCCGACCATGACGCCGACTTCGGCGTCATGGTGTCGGCCTCGCACAACCCGGCGCCAGACAACGGCATCAAGATCTTCGCCCGCGGCGGCGTGAAGCTGCCGGATGAGGTGGAGCGGCGCATCGAAGAGGCGATGGACAGCGAGCACCTCATGCCGACGGGCGCCGACGTGGGCCGCATCCGCCGCTTCTCCGACGCCGAGGATCGCTACCTGCTGCACCTGCTCGGCACGCTGCCGACAACGCTCGACGGCATCCACGTGGTGCTCGACTGCGCCAACGGTGCGGCCAGCGGCGTCTCGCCGCAGCTGTTCGCGGATGCCGGTGCGCGCGTGACCGTGATCGGTGCCGACCCGGATGGCATCAACATCAACGATGGCGTCGGCTCCACGCACATCGACGGCCTCGCCGCGGCCGTGCTCGCGCACGGCGCGGATGTCGGCATCGCCCACGACGGGGACGCCGACCGCTGCCTCGCCGTCACCGCCGCAGGCGACCCGATCGACGGCGACCAGATCATGGCCATCCTCGCCCGGTCGATGAAGGAGCGCGGGCTGCTCGCGCACGACACGCTCGTCGCCACCGTGATGAGCAACCTCGGCCTGCACGTCGCGATGCGCGAGGCCGGCATCACGCTCAAGACCACGGCCGTCGGCGACCGCTACGTGCTCGAAGAGATGAATGCGGGCGGCTACTCGCTCGGCGGCGAGCAGTCGGGCCACGTCATCATGAGCCAGTACGCCACGACGGGCGACGGACTGCTCACCGGCCTGCAGCTGGTGGGCGAGATGGCGCGTCAGGGGCGGACGCTCGCCCAGCTCGCCTCGGTCATGACGGTGTACCCGCAGGTGCTCGTGAACGTGCCGCACGTCGACAAGGCGCGTGTGAACGATGACGAGGGCGTGCAGGATGCCGTGCGCTCGGTCTCCGCGGAGCTGGGGGACACGGGGCGCGTGCTGCTGCGGCCATCCGGCACCGAGCAGCTCGTGCGGGTGATGGTCGAGGCCGCCGACGAGGCTGCCGCCCACGATCACGCCTCGGCCCTGGTCGAGGTCGTTCGCGACCGTCTCGCGCTCTGAGCGGCTACCAGCCGAGCTCTTCGATGAAGCGCAGCAGCACGCCCTCGCGCAGCGCCCACGGGCTGACCTCGAGCTCGTCGACGCCGACCGCGGTCATCGCCTCGTGCAGCACCACGGCGCCCGCCGTGATCTGAAAGGTGCGGTCGGCGGTGATGCCGGGCAGTTCCTGCCGTGATGCCGCAGGGATGCGGGCGAGCACCGGGATCCAGCTGCCGAGCAGGTCGCGGCGCAGCACCATCCGCTCGATGCCGGTCCAGCCGGGCATCGGGTGGCCCGCGAGCTTCGCGAGCGACCGGATGGTCTTGGACGAGCCGACGACATGGTCGGGGCGGGGGAGGGCGGCGATGTCGCGGGCGACGGGGGCGAGCACCTCACGCGCATGCTTGCGCAGGCGCTCGACCCGATCGTCACCAGGCGGATCCTCGTCGAAGTGGGCGATCGTCATCCGCCCGGCCCCGAGCTGCACCGAGCGGGCGAACTCCGGCAGCTCCTCGCTGCCCGTGGCGATCTCGAGCGATCCGCCGCCGATGTCGAACAGCAGGATCTGGCCCGCCGACCATCCGAACCATCGGCGCACGGCGAGGAAGGTGAAGATCGCCTCCTCATCGCCGCCGAGCACCTGCAGCTGCTGACCGAGCTGCTCTTCGATCTGCGCGATGACTGCAGGCCCGTTCGTCGCCTCGCGCACCGCGCTCGTCGCGGTCGCGAGCAGTTCCTCGACCCCCTCGGCTTCGGCGACCGCCTTCGCTCGAATCACCGCATCGAGGATGGCGCGCACCCCGTCGGGCGAGATCGCGCCATCCGGATCGATGAAACGCATCAGCCGCAGCACCGACTTCTCGCTGGTGCGAGCGAGCGGCCTGCCGCCCGGCCTTGCCTGCGCCACGAGAAGGTGCACCGTGTTTGATCCGATGTCGAGCACGCCCAGTCGCATGGGGCAAGCGTAGCGGTGCACCGATACGATGGTGCGGATGACTCTCGCGACCGACCCCATCCCTTCCGCGCTGTATCGGGAGATTCCGCGCGCCGAATGGGCGCGCACCGCCGCCGGGCTGGAGCAGCCGCTGAGCGAGACCGAGGTCGTGCAGCTGCGCGGCATCGGCGATCGGATGGACATCGACGAGGTGCGCGATGTGTACCTGCCGCTCAGCCGCATGCTGAGCATCTGGGCGCGCGGCTTCAAGCGGATCGGCGCGGAGGTCAGCGAGTTCTTGGTGGAGGAGGATCCGACGACGCCGTTCGTGATCGGGGTCGCGGGGTCGGTCGCCGTGGGCAAGTCGACGGTCGCGCGCCTGCTGCGCGAGCTCATCAGCCGCTGGAGCGACACCCCGCGGGTCGAGCTCGTGACGACGGACGGCTTCCTCTATCCGAATGCCGAGCTCGAGCGTCGAGGCATCATGGACCGCAAGGGCTTCCCCGAGTCGTACGACAGGCGCGCCCTCGTCGACTTCGTCACGCGGGTGAAGAGCGGCGACCCCGAGGTGCGGGCGCCGTTCTACTCGCACATGAAATACGACATCATGCCGGATGCGCAGGTCGTCGTGCGGCGGCCGGATGTGCTCATCGTCGAGGGGCTCAACGTGCTCGCGCCGCCTCCCGCGCCGAACGATGTCGCGGTGAGTGACCTGTTCGATTTCTCGATCTATGTGGATGCCGACCCCGGCGACATCGAGGACTGGTACGTGTCGCGCTTCCTCACACTGCGCGCGGCCGCGTTCTCGAACCCGTCGAGCTACTTCAACGTGTTCCAGCACCTGGACGACGCGGAGGCGGTCGCGACCGCGCGTGGGTTCTGGCGGGAGACGAACCTGCCGAACCTCGTCGAGAACGTCGAGCCGACGAAGCATCGTGCGACCCTGGTGCTGAACAAGGCCGCCACCCACTCCGTGTCCTCGGTGCTCCTCCGCAAGCTCTAGCCTCCCCGCGGTCAGGCGGCCTCGGTGGACTGGTCGACGAGGTAGAAGGCGGCGCCGGCGGGGTCGTGGAAGCCGCCCCAGAAGCCTCCTGGAATAGCCGCGGGGCCTTCGAAGCAGGTGACGTCGTCGGGGAACGCATCGGCGACGGCCTTCACGCTGTCGACGGCGAAGACCGGGCCAGGGGTCGCGTTCTGGTCGGTGTCGAGCATGAGGCTGACGTCAGCGCCTGGTAACGAGATCGCGGCCGTCGAGTCGCCCTCGCGCCACAGCTCGGTGGCACCGAACGCTTCGCGGTAGAAGGAGAGCGTGCCATCCAGGTCGCCCGTCGGGACGAAGAAGAACTCGAGCTTCATCAGAACCTCCATGTCGTAACTGGAATATTTATCAGCATAACGGCATTATGGGGAGATGCGCCAGTGGATTCCGATCTCGACCTCCCCGAAGGGACGACTCGCGCTCGCCGCGGTGAAGGAGTTCGGTGCGCGCGACTTCGACTCGGTCACGGTGGGTGAGCTCGCTCGGGCCGCCGACGTCACGACCGGCGCGATCTACCACCACTTCGGGAGCAAGCTGGGCCTGTATGCTTTCGCTCGCGAAGACGTGGAGCGGCGCCTGCTCGACCGTATCGAGGGTGCCGCTGCGGCTCAGGATGGCACCGCGGGCGTCATGCGTGCGCTGGGGGTCGGCTTCGACTTCGCGGTCGACCAGAACCTGCTGCACCTGCTCGGCAGTCCTCCGGCGGGCTTCGACGATGACCGATTGGCGAAGACCCTGACACGACTCCTTCCCGATGCGCCGCCGTCGATCGGCGCCATCCTGGCCGCCGCCTGGCGGGCCGCGCTGACCGAGGTCGCCCTCGGTCGCGCGCCGGCCGAGGCACGCCGCGCGCTTTCCGTACTCACGCTCGCCGCCTGACGGGCGTACAGGGCGCCCCGAATAGGATGGGGGCATGTGTGGAATCGTCGGATACGTGGGCCCGAAAGCGAGCGAGGGCATCCTCATAGCCGGGCTCGCGCGGCTCGAGTATCGCGGGTACGACTCCGCAGGCATCGCCGTCATCGATCGGGATGGTCACCTCGGCATGCGCAAGCGCGCGGGCAAGCTCGAGCGGCTGCGCACCTCGCTCGTCGACGCGCCGCTGAACGAGGGAACGACGGGCATCGGCCACACCCGCTGGGCGACGCACGGCGGGCCCACCGATGAGAACGCCCATCCGCACCTCGCCGACGACGACCGCCTCGCGGTCATCCACAACGGCATCATCGAGAACTTCGCCGAGCTGAAGGCCGAGCTCACCTCCGAGGGCTTCACTTTCCTCAGCCAGACCGACACCGAGGTCGCCGCCGTGCTGCTCGGCCGCGAGTATCGTGCCGCCGGTGGCGACCTCGCCGCCGCGTTCCGCGTGGTGGTGCGCCGCCTCGAGGGCGCGTTCACGCTGCTCGCGATGCACCAGGACCACCCAGGCCTCGTCGTGGGCGCCCGCCGCAACTCGCCGCTCGTCATCGGCCTGGGCGAGGGAGAGAACTTCCTCGGCTCGGATGTCGCCGCATTCGTCGAGCACACCAGGCGCGCGCTCGCGATCGGGCAGGACCAGATCGTCGCCATCACGCCCGAGGGCGTCACCGTGACCGACTTCGACGGCACCCCCGTCGTACCCCAGCCGTTCGAGGTGTCGTGGGACGCCGCCGCCGCCGAGAAGGGCGGATGGTCGAGCTTCATGGCCAAGGAGGTCTCGGAGGAGCCGGACACCGTCGCGAACACGGTGCGCGGCCGGGTGCACGACGGCGAGGTCGTCATTCCCGAGCTGGATGGCCTCGACGAGCTGTTCCAGGGAATCAACCGCGTGATCATCCTCGGCTGCGGCACGGCGAACTACTCCGGCCTGCTCGGCAAGTACGCGATCGAGCAGTGGGCGCGCGTGCCTGCGGATGTCGAGCTGTCGCACGAGTTCCGCTACCGCGATCCGATCGTCGGGCCGGACACGCTCGTCGTCTCCATCAGTCAGTCGGGCGAGACGATGGACACCCTCATGGCCGTGAAAGAGGCGAACCGCCTCGGCGCGAAGACGCTGTCGATCTGCAACACGCAGGGCGCGACCATCCCGCGCGAGTCGGATGCCGTCGTCTACACGCACGCCGGCCCCGAGGTCGCCGTCGCCTCGACGAAGGCGTTCGTCGCGCAGATCACCGCGATCTACCTGCTCGCTCTGCACATCGGCCGCGTGCGCGGGGCCATCCCTGCGTCGGTGCAGGCCGGGGCGATCGTCGAGCTCGAGGCGCTGCCGCAGAAGATCCAGTGGATCCTCGACAACGAGCAGGCGCGCGTCACTCAGCTGTCGGGCTGGATGGCCGACACCCGATCGGTGCTCTTCCTCGGCCGCCACGTCGGGTTCCCGATCGCGCTCGAGGGTGCGCTCAAGCTCAAGGAGCTCTCGTACATCCACGCCGAGGGCTTCGCCGCGGGCGAGCTCAAGCACGGGCCGATCGCGCTCATCGAGCCTGGCCAGCCGGTGTTCGTCATCGTGCCCTCGCCTCGCGGAGCGGCGACGCTGCACGCCAAGGTCATCTCGAACATCGAGGAGATCCGCGCGCGCGGCGCCCGCGTCATCGCGATCGCTGAAGAGGGGGATGCCGCGGTGCTTCCCTTCGCCGACGAGGTACTGCGCGTGCCGCTTGCCGCACCGATCTTCGAGCCGATTCTCGCGGTCGTCCCGCTGCACATCTTCGCGATGGGCCTCGCCGAGGCGAAGGGCCTCGACGTCGATCAGCCGCGCAACCTCGCGAAGTCGGTGACGGTCGAGTGATCAGGGGGATCGGCGTCGACCTCGTCGACATCGACCGGTTCGAGGCCTCCCTGAACCGCACCCCGAAGCTGCGGGAGCGGCTGTTCACCCGCGCCGAGCGCGAGCTGCCGCTGCGCTCGCTCGCGGCGCGCTACGCCGCGAAAGAGGCGCTCATCAAGGCGATGGGTGGGGCATCCGGCATTCGATGGAGCGAGATCGAGGTCGCACGCCTCGGCGAGCGTCAGCCGCCCGTGTTCGCGCTCTCTGGTGAGACCGCGCGCATCGCGGATGACCTCGGCTTGGCGCACCTGCACCTGTCGCTCTCGCACGATGCCGGTCTCGCCATCGCCTACGTCATCGCCGAGGGGGCCGACTCGTGACTCGGCCGCTGCGGGAGGCCGTGATCGACGCCGCTGCGATCACGCGCAACACTCGACACCTGCGCGAGGTGGCGGGCACGCGCGAGTTCATCGCCGTCGTGAAGGCGGATGGCTACGGCCACGGCGCCGCGACAGCCGCACGCGCGGCCCTGGATGGCGGTGCCTCCCGCCTCGGCGTCGCCACGATCGACGAGGCACTCGCGCTGCGCGACGCGGGCATCACCTCGCCGCTGCTGTGCTGGATCCACGACCCGCACGAGACGTTCCACACGGCGGCCGCCGCCGAGCTCGAGATCGGTGTCTCGCGCGTCGAACAGCTGCACGCCCTCGCCGCAACCGGGCATACCTTCAAGGTTCACCTGAAGCTGGAGACCGGGCTCAGCCGCAACGGTCTCGCGCCCGCCGACTGGGCGACGTCGTTCGAGACGGCCGTGCGCTACGAGGCCGAGGGGCGACTCACCGTCGAGGGCGTCTTCAGCCACCTGAGCGGCACGAGCCCCGCCGACGACCTCACCCAGGCGCGTCAGCTGCGCGCCGCGCTCGGCGTGGCATCCGCCGCAGGCATCACCCCGACGATCGTGCACCTCGCGGCGACGGCCGGGGCCATCCGGCTGCCGGATGCCCGCTTCGACGCGGTGCGCGTCGGCGTCGGACTGTATGGGCTCTCGCCGTTCGACGACGCCACCTCCGCCGACCTGGGCCTGACGCCCGCGATGACGCTGCGCACGCGCGTCGCGGCGGTGCGACGAGTGCCGGCCGGCCATGGCATCTCATACGGCTTCACCGCGCGCACCGAGCGCGAGACGACGCTCGCGCTCGTGCCGCTGGGCTATGCCGACGGCATCCCTCGCCAGGCGTCGAACAAGGGTCCTGTTCGCATCGGCGGCACCGATTATGCGGTCACGGGTCGCGTCGCGATGGACCAGTTCGTCGTCGACGTCGGTGATGCCCCCGTGCAGGTCGATGACGAGGTGGTGATCTTCGGCGATCCGGCTGCGGGCGCGCCATCCGCCGCCGACTGGGGCGATGCCGCGGGCACCATCAACTACGAGATCGTCACTCGCATCGGCCCCCGCGTCGCCCGGGTCGCGCCGTGAGCACCACTGCGCGTCAGAGTGCTGTGTGCACGTGCAGTGCATTGAGCACCGGTGTGGGCGCCTGGAGGTGCGTTGGGCACTGCACCCCTGTCGCGTGGCGCCGGGGTGCAGTGGGTTCAGCACCTCTTGGGGCGCGGAGGGGTGCACAGGGCACTGCGCGTCGGGGGGGTGCGTCGTGATCCATGGCGCGCTGCTGGGGCGGCACGAGGTGCCGACGTCCTCGGCGATGGAGCAGCTCGGTGCACGTGTCGGCGCCGACCTCGAGGCGGGTGACCTCATCGTGCTGACCGGGCCCCTCGGCGCGGGCAAGACGACCTTCACCCGCGGGCTCGCCGACGCGCTCGGCGTGCGCGGGCCCATCCAGTCGCCGACGTTCGTCATCGCCCGCACACACCCCTCGCTCACCGGAGGCGCGCCCCTCGTGCATGCCGACGCCTACCGCGTCGGCTCTGCTCTCGACTTCGACGACCTCGATATCGATGCGGATGGCAGTGTCGTCGTCATCGAGTGGGGGAGGGGGATGGCCGAGGGCCTGCGCGAGACATGGTGGGAGATCGACATCTCTCGCCCCGTCGGTGGCGACCCAGCAGTGGAAGAGGCGCCGCGGATCGTGGAGATCAGATGCGAGGGCGCTTAGGCCGCTGACTCGGTCGGCTCAACGCTCTCGGCGGGAGTCTCGGCCGCTTCGGTCTCGGTCGGAGTGGAACTCTCGGATGGAGTGGCCGACGGCTCGTCCGAGGCAGGGGCCGACGGGTCGCCGGATGGCTCGGGGTCATCGCTCGCGGGCGGGTCCTCCGTCGCCGGAGGCGTCGAGGGCTGCTCCGTCGGTGTGGCCGGCTCGCTCGGCGTCGGAGTCGCCGTCTCGGTCGGCGTCGCGGTTTCCGTGGGCGTGGCCGTCTTCGTCGGCGTGGGGGTTGCGGTCTTCGTGGGCGTCGCCGTCTTCGTCGGGGTGGCCGTCTTGGAAGGCGACGGGGTCTTCGACGGCTCCGTGGTCGTCGAGGGCTCCTGCGTCTCGGACGGCGCCTCGGCCGGGGCGGTGGTCGAGGGAGAAGGCTCCCACGAGTCGACGTCGACGGGGTCGCCCGCGCCATCCAGGTAGCCGCGTGGATCGACCGGCGTGCCGTTCTCGCGCACCTCGAAGTGCAGGTGGCAGCCGAAGCTGTGGCCGGTGTTGCCGACGAGCCCGATGGGGTCGCCCGCCTCGACCCAGTCGCCCACGTCGACCTGGCGGCTGCCGTAGGTCATGTGCCCGTACAGGGTCTGCACGCCATCGACGTGCTGAATGATGATGCCCACGCCGTAGCCGTAGTAGTTCTCACTCGAGACGACCACGATGCCGGGGGATGCGGCCGTGATCGGGGTGCGGCACGCGGCGCCCATGTCCATTCCCTGGTGCTCGCCGTTGCGCGCACCGAACTGGTCGCCCATCGTCGGGTTCTGCACCGGCCAGATGAACTCGCCCGGCTCAGCGGGGGCTTTGCCCTTCGCCAGGCGCGACAGGTCGACCTTCATACCCGACTTGATCGCGGCCTTGATCAGCGCCTCGCGCGCCGACTTGTAGAGCTTCTCGAGCTCCTTGGGCGTCGTCGCGTCATAGAGCTGTCCAGACACGGATGGCGATGCCACGTCGAGATCGGTGGCGAAGCTCGCCGCCTCGTCGGAGAAGCCCGCAGTGGGGGAATCGGGCGTATCGACGGAGTCGGAGCCGAGAGAGTTGTCGTCGGCCGACAGAGCGGCGGGTTCGCTGACGCTCAGGTCAGGGGCGACCGCGAGGGCGGCGGTGCCCGTCACTGCGGCGATGAGTGCGGCGGCGAGCACGGTGAGGTGTGGCAGAAGCGACCGGCGCGACGGCTGTGACTCGTCGCGGCCCTGTTCGGCTGTCGGTGTCGACTCCATGAAATATCCCCCGAGCAGCAGTTTGTCACCGTGTGACACCTGTGTGAAGCCCCTTTGGTCATTTTGTCAGCTACGCAGGGATCACCGAGCGGAAGAAATTACGCTTGAGAGTGTGATCCTTGCCATCGACACCTCCATCGGAACCTCGGTCGCCGTGGTCTCCGACGACGGCGATACGCTCAGCGAGGCCAGCACCGACAACACACGCGGCCATGCCGAGGCGATCGGTCGGCTGATTCGACAGGCGATGTCGGATGCCGGTGCCGCGCCATCCGACATCGCCCTCGTCGCGGCGGGGATGGGGCCCGGCCCCTTCACTGGGCTGCGCATCGGCATCGCCGCCGCACGCGCCTTCGCCGTCGGCCGGGGTGTGGAGGTGGTGCCCGTCGTAAGCCATGACGGCGCGGGAGCGGGCACCGTGATCACCGATGCGAGGCGTCGTGAGGTCGCGGTGTCGACCTACGACGGCGTGGATGCCGATGGCCTACCGCGCAGAACGAGCGGGCCGGAGCTTCGACCATCCACCGGCGACGAGCAGCTCACCACGCGCATCTCGGCCGCCGCCATCGGTCGCATCGCGGCCATCCGCCACACACGCGGCATTGCGCCCGACGCGACCGAGCCGCTGTACCTGCGCTCGCCCGACGTCATGGAGCCGCGCACATGATCCGCGACGCGATGGCAGAAGACCTCGCGGCGATCATGGCGATCGAGCGGGCATCGTTTCCGACCGACGCCTGGAGCGAGGAGATGATGCGGCAGGAGGTCGCCTCGCCCCACGGCCGCTACCTCGTGCTGGAGCAGGCGGGAAACGTCGTCGGCTATGGCGGAGTGCGTGCCCTTGCCGGCGCGAAGGATGGCGATGTGCAGACGATCGCGCTGGCCGAGTCGGCGCGTGGACACGGTCAGGGACGGGCGCTTCTGCACGCACTGCTGCAGGAGGCCGTCGCGCGCGGCGTGCGCGAGGTGTTCCTCGACGTGCGCGCGGACAACCCCGTGGCACAGCGCCTTTACCTGTCGGAGGGCTTCACCGAGATCGGTCGACGTGCCAGGTACTACCAGCCGGACGACGTCGACGGCATCGTGATGAAGCTCGACGCGGCATCTTGGTCAGCGCGCGATGCAGACGGGGGAGTGTGCTCATGAGCGCCCTTCGACAGGCCCTTCGACAGGCTCAGGACAGGCCACAGGGACCGGAGCTGGTGCTCGGCATCGAGACGAGCTGCGATGAGACGGGAATCGGCATCGTGCGGGGCCGCACGCTGCTGTCGAACACGATCGCGTCGAGCATGGAGCAGCACGCCCGCTACGGCGGCGTCGTGCCCGAGGTCGCTGCACGGGCGCACCTCGAGGCGCTCGTGCCCGCCATCGACCAGGCCGTCGCCGAGGCGGGCATCGAGCTCTCCGACCTCGACGCGGTCGCCGTGACGAGCGGGCCGGGTCTCGCGGGCGCGCTCATGGTCGGCGTCGGCGCGGCCAAGGCGCTCGCGCTTTCGCTCGACAAGCCGCTCTACGCGGTCAACCACCTTGTCGGGCACATCGGCGCCGACCTGCTCGCGGCGGATTCCGAGCCCCTGGAGTACCCGACCGTGGCGCTGCTCGTCTCGGGCGGCCACACCTCGCTGCTGCTCGTGCGCGACATCGCGAGCGACGTCGACCTGCTCGGCGAGACAGTCGACGATGCTGCGGGCGAGGCCTTCGACAAGGTGGCGCGCATCCTCGGCCTTCCCTACCCGGGTGGGCCGGAGATCGACCGTGCGGCGGCGGGGGGCGACCCGAACGCGATCCGATTCCCCCGCGGACTCTCCAAGCGCAGCGACATGGCGCAGCATCGGTGGGACTTCTCGTTCTCCGGCCTCAAGACGGCCGTCGCCCGCTGGGTCGAGCAGGCGCAGGCGGAAGGCCGCGAGGTGCCGATCGCGGATGTTGCGGCGAGCTTCCGCGAGGCGGTCGTCGACGTGCTCGTGACGAAGGCGCTCGACGCCTGCGCCGCGCACGATGTGCCTCGGCTGCTGCTGGGCGGCGGCGTCATCGCGAACAAGCGGCTGCGGGATGTCGCGACCGAGCGCGCGCAGGCGGCGGGCGTCGCCACGCGCATTCCTCCGCTCGACCTGTGCACAGACAACGGCGCGATGATCGCGGCGCTCGCGGCCGAACTCATCCGCACCGGGCACGCGCCATCCACCCTCGACTTCGGCGCGGACTCGACGCTGCCCGTCACCGACATCCAGGTCGCGCCATCCGTGCCATGACCGACGCAGACGACCTCGCTTCGCTCACCGACGATGAGCTGCTCAACGACGTGCCGCAGACGGCGCCTCGCGCAGGTGTCTCGCTCGCGCAGCCGGCGCTGATCGTCGGCACCTTCGCGCTCGTGCTCAGCTGGATCACGCCGTTCGCCGCCGCGATCGGCCTCGTCTCTGTGCTGCTCGCCGTGATCGCGCTGGCGCGTCACCACACGAATGCGACTCTGGCCAGGTGGGGACTGGGCCTGGGGCTCGCCGCCCTCGTCTGCGGCGGCGTCTGGGTGCTCTGGATTCTCGAGCAGCTCGGCTGACGCGTCACACCCGTTCGGCCAGGATGGCGGTGCGGCGTCCGTCGATGCGTGTGAGGAACAGCGTGGCCGATTCGTCGCCCTTCAGCGCGAGCTTTCGCCGGAACGCGGCCGGGTCGACATCCACCCCCCGCTTCTTGATCTCGAGCCGGCCGATGCCGCGGTCGCGCAGCGACCTGGTCAGCTGCCTCGGGTCGGATGACAGCTGCTCGCGCACGCGGAACGACGTGACGAAGGGGCTGGATGCCTGGGCGTCGCCCGTCAGGTAGGCGATGGACTCGGCCACGGGCCCCGCCTGCAGCGACCGTGCGACATCGCCGACGAGTCGGGCACGGATGATCGCGCCCTCGGGTTCATGCAGGTAGGCGCCGAGGTGGCGCACCGGCTCATCCTGCGTGTCATCGGGCGCCGTCAGCTCGTGCACCTCGCCGCCGCGCACGATGAGCGCCGCTCGCCGCACGTCGTCGCGGGCGAGCGATCCCGTCCACAGCACCATCTCGACCGTCGATCCGTCGATGCTCACCCACTGGGCTTCGGCATCCGGCGGGATCAGGGCGCGATCGAGGGCGGGGGAGAGCTTCATGCCCACGGGCACGTGCCGCGCGAGGCGCAGCGCCCAGTCGAGCGAGGGGCTGTAGGAGTGGACGCCGACGCGGCGCGTCTCGCTGTGACCCGATGTGCGCCGTGCGGGGTCGAGCCAGACGGCATCCATCTGCTCGACGTCGACATCTTCCGCGCGGGCATGGCGCACCTCGACGGCATCGCCGAAGGGTCGCAGATTGAAGGCGGCGATCGCGGCCGTCACAGGGTCCGCGTCAACCGCGAGCACGTTCAGTCCGGTGCCGGCGAAAGCGAGGGCGTCACCGCCGATCCCGCAGCCGAGGTCGGCCATCCTGCTCACTTCCGCGCACCGCATGCGTGCCGCGTGCAGGGCCGCGACGGGCATCCGTGTGGCCTGCTCCAGACCCGCCCTGGTGAACAGCATGCGAGAGGCGAATCCGGGGAACTTCGCCTCGGCGCGGGTGCGCAGCGTCGCCTGTCCGACGACGGCCGAGACGAGCTCGGGGGAGTGTCCAGCCGCCCGCAGCCGCGAGACCGCACGCGCGACGTCCGCCGTCGTGGCCTCGATGTCGAGAGAGTCGAGCAGATCCATGCCGACACGCGTCAGCAGTGCGTCGAGTTCGGTCCGCTCCATGCCGCCATTCTTTCAGGCGCGCGCCACAGTGCGTCACAGAATTGGCACTCGCGTTGCGTGAGTGCCAGCCGCGGGCATACACTTGCATTAGCACTCTCGCATGGAGAGTGCGAATGACAAGACTTCCGTCGAAGCACACGAAAGAGGTACACCGTGTCGGTTTCCATTAAGCCGCTCGAGGACCGCATCGTCATCAAGCAGGTCGAGGCAGAGCAGACCACCGCGAGCGGTCTGGTCATCCCTGACACCGCCAAGGAGAAGCCCCAGGAGGGCGAAGTCGTGGCTGTCGGCCCCGGCCGCATCGATGACAACGGCAATCGCGTTCCGCTCGATGTCGCCCTCGGCGACCGCGTTCTGTACAGCAAGTACGGCGGCACCGAGGTGAAGTTCGGCGCCGAGGAGTTCCTCGTGCTGTCGGCTCGCGACGTGCTCGCGGTCGTCGTTCGCTGACGATCCTCGAAGGGCCCGGTGCTTCGGCACTGGGCCTTTCGCATGCCCGGATGGCGGAAATGCGGCGGTGGATGGCCGTGCGCACAAGTCGGGGGCGGGAGCGGCGCGCGTAGGCTGAATCAGTGACCGAGACCTCCCCAGAACGCGAGAAGGTTCTGGGCACGGCGGCGGGTTTCGCGAGCTACCTGCTGTGGGGCTTCCTTCCGCTCTACTTCGTCATCCTCGCCCCGACCGGCCCCTGGGAGGTCGTCGCCTGGCGCATCATCCTCTCGCTCGCCTTCTGCGCCATCCTGCTGACGATCACCCGCGGCTGGAGCCGGATGGTGCGGGTGCTGCGCACGCTTCGTCTCGCGCTGCTGACGGCGCTGGCCGGTGTGCTCGTCTACGTCAACTGGCAGGTGTTCCTCGTCGCCGCGCAGACGGGGCGCGTGCTCGAGGCGAGCCTCGGCTACTTCATCAACCCGATCATGACGGTGCTGCTGGCCGTCGTCTTCCTGCGCGAGCGCATCAGGGCGCTGCAGTGGGCGGCGATCGGCATCGCCGCGGTCGCGGTGATCGTCATCATCGTCGCCTACGGCTCCGTGCCGTGGCTGTCGATCATCCTCACCTGCTCCTTCGGCGCCTACGGACTGGTGAAGAACAGGATCGGCCACGCCGTCGATGCGGTGAGCGGGCTCGCGCTCGAGACGCTCTGGCTGACGCCCGTCGCCACGGTCATCCTGATCGTCGTCGGTGTGGCGGGCGGCGGCATCACCTTCGGAACGGTGGGCGGATGGCACACTCTCGCCCTGGCGCTGGCAGGCGTCGTCACGGCGGTTCCGCTGCTGCTGTTCGCAAGCGCGACCAGACGCGTCTCGCTCTCGACGATCGGCCTGCTGCAGTTCGCCGCGCCCATCCTGCAGTTCGTGTGCGGAGCGTTCATCCTCGGCGAGCCGATGCCGCCCGAGCGCTGGATCGGCTTCGGCATCGTGTGGGTCGCGGCCATCGTGCTCGCCGCCGATGTGGTGCTGCACTCGCGCCGTCCCGCCGCCGTGGTCGAGTCGGCGTAGGGCTGTCTCGCATTCTGCATAGTTATGGGGATGTGACCTCATCGTGATGCATCGTTAACGAGACGCAACACGCGAGAGATGCCATCCCGGCTAGGTTGGACACAATCATGCAACGAGCTGTAGTTGCATGGGTTCACCTACACGAGGAGCAGCATGAGCGTTCTGACACGATCGCGCCGCACGAAGGTTCTGGGCGGCTTCGCCCTTGCCGCCGTCGGCGCACTCGTCCTTGCCGGATGTTCGTCGGACGGCGGAGACGCCGGATCAACGGACGAGGCCGCCGACGATAGCGGCGCTGCCGCGGTCGACTTTCCCATTGACTGTGATTCGCAGCAGCCCGAGTCGTATGAGCAGGACTTCTCGCCCACGTACTCCGACTCGCCCGGCAGCGACGACCTGACCTACAACATCGGAACGGCACTGCCGCAGACCGGCAACCTCGCCTTCCTCGGCCCGCCCGAGATCGCCGCGACCGAGTATGCGGCCCAGGTCATCAACGATGCCGACAAGGGCATCACGATCGAGCTGACGCAGGGCGACTCCGGTGACACCGACAACAAGGCGTACGAGACCGAGGTGCCTCGCATCCTCAACGCCGGGGCGACCGCCGTTGTGGGCGCCGCTTCGTCGGGTGTGTCGCTGCAGTTCATCGACCAGGTGATCGCGGCGAACGCCGTCCAGATGTCGCCGGCCAACACTTCGCCCGCGTTCACCGGGTACGAGGACAACGGCCTTTACTGGCGCACCGCGCCGTCCGACACGCTGCAGGGTGCCGTGCTCGGCAACCAGATCTCGGCGGATGGCAACGAGACGCTCGGCATGATCATCCTGAACGACTCCTACGGCACCGGCCTTGCCTGCTTCACGAAGGCCGCGTTCGAGGATGCGGGTGGCACGGTCGTCTCGGCCGCGATGTACAACACCGGTGACACGAACTTCAAGTCGCAGGTGGAAGACGTCATGGCCGCCGACCCCGACGCGATCGCGCTGATCACGTTCGAAGAGGTCAAGACGATCATCCCCGAGCTCACCGGTGCCGGCTTCCCGTCGGACAAGATGTACCTCGTGGACGGCAACCTGTCGAACTTCGGTGACGAGCTGCCTGAGGGCACGATGACCGGCGCGCAGGGCACGACACCTGCTGCCGACCCGGAGCTGACCGCTCAGTTCAAGGAGGACCTGCAGGCCTACTGGACGGGTGCGGGCAACGACGAGCTGACCGACTACACCTACGGACCGGAGTCGTTCGACGCCATGACCCTGCTCGCGCTCGCCGCGCTGGAGGCAGGCTCGACCGCGGGTCCGGATGTCGCCGCTCACCTGCAGGAGGTCTCCGGGGGTTCGGGAGACGGTGAGAAGTGCACCAGCTTCGCTGACTGCGCGGACATCATCATCGCCGGTGGCGTTCCCGACTACGATGGCGTGACGGGTCCCATCACGTTCAACGGAGCCGGCGACCCGACCGAGGCCACCATCGGTGTCTTCAAGTACGGCGAGGACAACACCTATGAGTTCGACCACATCGGCTGATCTCTCCGCCTGACGAAACGGCCCCCTGCTCGCGCAGGGGGCCGTTTCGCATCTGCTGGCCATCCGGCGCGTGTGGTGATGGTGAGCCAGCGGGGATTCGAACCCGCGTTGCCGCCGTGAGAGGGGAATCGGCTGCTCCCATCGTGCGGGATCGCGCGGGATCGCGCCAGAGGCCGCAGGCCGCGTCGCTGCGCTCGTGCGTTGTGCCATCCGTCGCGACCCCGACGAGGTCATTCACCTGCCGGAAGCGTGAACGTGGCGACGAGGCCGCCGGGCGTTCGAGGAGTGAGGGTGAGGCTGCCGTCGAGGGCTCGGGCGATGGTGTCGGCGAGGGTGAGGCCGAGACCGGTGCCGGGCCCGGAGAGGCGGGTCTGATCGCCGCGGTGGAACGGTTCGGTCAGCCGGGCGATCTCATCCGCGGTCAGCTCACGGCCGTCGTTCTCGACGGTCAGCCGCACGGCGCCGTCGCTCGTCGTCGTCGTGATGCGGATGTGCCCGTGGTCGAGGTTGTGGCGGATCGCGTTCTCGATGAGGTTGCCGACTGCGATCCTGACCAGCTCGGCATCGGCCAGGGCGGGGGCGGGGGCGGGGGCTGCTTCGATGGTCAAGCCGCGGGATGCCGTCTCGCTCGCGTGATCGCCCAGCGACGCCCGGACGAGCGCCGAGAGGTCGACCGGCGCGGCTGCAGAGGCCGCGGATGCCTGGGTGCTGCGGGCGAGGGTGAGGAGCGCGGCGATGAGTCGTTCGCTGCGTTCGTTCGCTTCCAGCGCGCCGCGCACGGCGGCCTCCAGGTCGGCGGGCACGCGGCCCTGGGACAGCGGGATCTCCAGCAGGGTCCGCGTGGTGGTCAGCGGAGTTCGCAGTTCGTGTGAGGCTCCGGCGATGAAGCGGTCCTGCCGCTCGAAGGCATCGTCCAGTCGGTTGAGCATCCCGTCAATGGTGTCGCCGAGTTCCTTGATCTCGTCGGCGGGACCGGGCAGGTTGAGGCGGCGGTGAAGGTCGTCGCGGGTGATGTCGCGGGTGGTCGCGGTGATGCGGGCGATGCGGTCGAGCGATCGCTTGGACAGCCACCAGGCGGCGAGCACCGCGAGTGCGGCGAAGGCGACGAGCACGACGACGGACCACAGCAGCAGGCCGGAGAGCACGTCTTCGGAGAGTCGGGTGGTCTGCTGGACGACGATGCCGACGTCGCTGCCGCCGACGCTGATCTCGGTGCCGGCGCCGCCGGTGCAGTCGATCCCCGTGTCGCCGTCGAGGGACGTGGTGCTCCCGGTCTGTTCCCCGGAGCTGACGCAGCCGGTGGTGATGGTGTTGATGCCCTGGGCGAAGAGCTGCTGAACGAGGAGGTACTGCACCCCGAGGAGGACGACGCTCCCGGTGATGAACACCCCCGCGATGAGTGCGGCGAGCCGGGCGCGGAATCCCCACCGGCGGCGCCTGGCGGTGTGCGGCCGGTTCACGGGGAGGCCTCGATGCGGTATCCGTGACCCGGCGTGTTGTCGATCGGGTCGGGGTGGCCGAGCTTGCGGCGCAGGGTGTGGACCGTGGCCTTGACGACGCTGCGGCCGCGCTCGTCGGATGCCGCCCATACCTCGTCCAGCAGTTCGTCGGCGGTGATCCAGCCGCCTCGCGCGGTCAGCAGCGACTCGAGCACGCCGTACTCCTTCGGGGTGAGCCTGAGCGGTCGTCCGTCGCGCTCGGCGGTGCGGCGCACGGTGTCGATCCGCACGCCCGCGGCCTCGAGGATCGTCCCGGAGCCGCCCGAGGTGCGCCGCCCGAGGGCTCGCAGTCGCGCGAGGAGCTCGACGTAGGCGAAGGGTTTGGGCAGGTAGTCGTCGGCACCGAGGTCGAGGCCGGCCACCCGATCGTCCAGCGTGCCCGCGGCGGTGAGCATCAGGATGCGGATCGGGTGCCCCTGCTCGCGCAGCGTGCGGCAGACGGCATCGCCGGTGAGCGCGGGCAGGTCGCGGTCCAGGATCATCACATCCGCGTCGGATGCCGCAGCGCGCACGAGCGCGGCCTGACCGTCGTAGGCGACCTCGACCGTGTAGCCCTCACGTCGCAGCCCGTCCGCGAGCCCATCGGCCAGTTCGCGTTCATCCTCCACCAGCAGTAACCGCATCCCGCCTCACCTGCCTTCCGGTTCCAGCATGACCCGCGGCGGTCAAGTCCAGGTCAAGTCGACCATGACTTCCACTGAACCGGACGAGTGCGAGCGTGGTGGGCGTGCCCGGAGGTCGGGCCGAACGACGAAGGGACACCCGATGGGCATGGGCACGATGTTGAGGAGCAAGGTCGGGATCGGCGTGGCCGGCGCGGGCGCGCTGATGCTGGCGCTGGCCGGCTGCACCCAGGACGCGTCCGACACGGGCGAGACGGCAGACGGCGCATCGGCGCAGTTCGTCGCCTGTCTGAAGGCCGCGGGCGTCGATGCGAAGATCTCCGACGAGGGCTACGTCCTCGTCAAGATCGCCTCGCAGATCGGCGGTTCGATCAGCAGCAGCTCGGACGACGGTGGCGAGGCGCCGATCATGCTCGTCGGCGACGGCGACGGCAGCTCGTGGGTCGCCGCGCAGTCCTCCGCCTACTTCACCGCCGACCCCGATACGCAGGACGCCTACGCGGGTTGCGAGGCGGAGCACCCGGACTTCGAGCAGCCGGAGTACGACCCGGCGAACGACCCGCAGGTGCAGGAACAGCAGGAGCAGCAGGCGGCCGCCGGACTCGAGTTCGCCCGCTGCGCCCGCGACGAGGGCTTCGCCTGGGTCGCCGATCCCGACACCGCCAGCGGTGCGATCGTGCTGCCGGCGGATCTGACCGAAGCCGAGTTCCGCGCCGTCCTGACCGCGTGCTGGGATGCCGAGAACCCCGGTCTGGCGTGGTCGCTGCCCGATGGCGACCTCGGCTTCGACTGGCAGGCCGTGCTGGAGGAGTTCTCCGGCGGCGTCACCTCGGGCAGCAGCTCGATCAGCGTCGGCGGCGACGAGTGATCCGCCGCCGAGATGGGAGGCGACACCGCGCCGCCTGGATCGCAGGAGCCGTCGTGGTCGCTCTCGTCGCGGCCGGCGGTGCCGCCTGGTACTACCGCCCCTGGGAGTCGTGGACTGCATCGGCGACGCAAGCCCACGAGCCGGTGACCGCGGCGGTGGAGCTGGCGACGCTGACCAGCCAGGTGCGGCTCAGCGGACAGCTCTCCTACGGGGATGCCGCACCGCTTCCCGCAGCCGGCGGCACGATCACCGTGCTCCCCGCTGCCGGACAGGTGATCGAGGGCGGGCAGCAGGTCTACGAGGCGGACGGCGCCCCCGTGGTGCTGTTCCGCGGGGAGCGCCCGTTCTGGCGGGAGCTGTCCGTCGATTCGGACGACGGGGAGGACGTGCGCCAGCTCCAGCAGAACCTCACCGACCTCGGCCTCTACAGCGGCGACATCGACGGCGGCTTCGGCTGGCGCACCCGGCAGGCCGTCCGCGACTGGCAGAAGAGCCTGGGCCTTCCGCAGACGGGAGTGTTCTCGCCGTCGTCCGTGGTCGTCGCGGCATCCTCCGGCATCCGCATCTCGCAGGTCACCGCCCGGCTCGGCGACACCAGCGCGAGCCCCGCGACCTACACGGAGACAAGACTGCGGGCGATCGCGAAGCTCACCGAGGCGCAGGCCCGCGAGCTGACCGCCGGCACTCCGGTCACCGTGACGCTGCCGGACGGGATTGAGATCGACACGGAGCTGTCGGCCGTCGATCCCGGCGGGCAGCCCACCGGCGACGGCGACGCCACCACGAGCCCGTCCGCCACGGTTGAGTTCCCCGATCAGGAGCAGGTCGCCGCCGCGGGCGCCGTGGCGGTGCGGATCACGATCCTGGGCGATGCCGAGCAGACCCCGACGCTCGTGGTTCCCGCGACCGCGCTCTTGGCGACCGCTGACGGCGGCTACGCGGTCGAGGTGTATGCGGGAGGGAAGATCACCCGCACCCCGGTCGATGCCGGATTGGTCGCCGACGCCCGCGTGCAGGTGCTCGCCAGCGGCACCGGGCTCGACGGCCGAACCGGGCCGGTGCTCGCAGTCGGCGACCTCGTGGTGCTCGCCCGATGAGCGCGCCCATCATCGAGCGGGTCCCCGTTGTCGAGCTGCGCCGGGCGACCAAGACGTATCCGGGACCGCCTGCGGTCACCGTGCTGCACCCGACGACACTGGCGATCCATGCCGGCGAGCAGGTCGCCGTCGTCGGCCCATCCGGGTCGGGCAAGAGCACGCTGCTGGCGATCCTCGGCACCCTGGATGACCCGAGCGAGGGAGCGGTCCTGGTCGACGGGCAGGAACTCGGTGGGATGCGCGAGCGCGACCGCTCGGCGCTGCGAGCCGAGCGCATCGGGTTCGTGTTCCAGCAGTTCCACCTCCTGCCGACCCTGGACGCCGTGGAGAACGTCGCCACCGGGCTCCTCTACTCCGGTGTCCGGCACGCCGAGCGGCGCCGCCTGGCCGCCGACGCGCTCGCCTCGGTCGGGCTCGAGCACCGTCTCGAGCATCGACCGGGCGATCTTTCCGGCGGGGAGCAGCAGCGGGTTGCGATCGCTCGCGCCCTCGTCCGCGATCCCGGCATCCTGTTCGCCGACGAGCCCACCGGCGCCTTGGACCAGACGACCGGCGCGAGCGTCGTCGCCCTGCTCGCCGGGATCGCCGAGCGCGGCACCGCCGTCGTCATCGTGACCCATGACGAGCAGATCGCCGCGCGCTTCGCCCGCCGCATCGGCATCCGTGACGGGCGCGCCCACGAACATGCAGAACAGTCCGAGCCACAGGAGATTCACCCATGAGCCGCCGCATCAGCATCCCCGACCTCGCCCGCACCGCCTGGCTCGGCGTCGCCTCCCGTCCCCAGCGCACGATCCTCGCCGCGCTCGGCATCGCGCTCGGCATCGCGTCCCTCGTCGCCCTCACCGGCGCCACCGCGTCCAACCGGGCGCAGCTGCTCGCGGAACTCGACGCGATGGGCGCCGACCTCGCCCTGGTCGCCCCCGGCACCGGTGCCGACCAGCAACCCGTCCCGCTGCCCGACACCGCACCGGAGGCCATCGCCCGGCAGGATGGCGTCGCCAAGATCGGTGTGTTCGAGACCGCCCCGGACGGTCTGGCCGTCTACCGGACCGACCTCGTGCCCGAGACCGAGACCAACGGGATCAGCGTCGCCGTGGCCCGTCCCGACGTGCTCGACGCGATCGAGGCGACTCTGGCCGTCGGGCGCTGGTTCGATGAGGCGACCCGCGCGCTCCCCGTCGTCGTGCTCGGCTCCACCGCCGCAGAACGCCTCGGCATCGACCGAGCCGGCGACCGGGTGCTCATCGGCGGCGAGTGGTACGGCGTGCTCGGCATCCTCGACACCGCCGGACTCGCCACCGACATCGACACCGCCGCGATCCTCGGCGACAGGTGGGTGCGCGAGCACTTCACGGGCGACACCGTCGGCGACATCGCCGCGATCTACGTCCGCGCCGAAGCCGGGCAGATCAACACCGTCCGCGACCTCCTCGCCGCAGCAGCCAGCCCCGGCTCACCCTACGTCGCCGTGACGAAGCTCTCCGACCTCGCCGGGGCACGCACCACCACCGACGACTCGCTCACCACCCTCGGAGTCGCCCTCGCGGGAATCGCGCTCGTCGTCGGCGGCGTCGGGATCGCCAACACGATGGTCGTCGCCGTGATGGAACGCCGAGGCGAGATCGGACTGCGCCGCTCCCTCGGCGCCCGCCCCGGCCAGATCGCCACCCAGTTCGTCGCCGAAGCCGCGATCCTCTCCCTGCTCGGCGGGCTCGTCGGCCTCGGCCTCGGTGCCGCCACCGCGACCGTGATCGCCACCGTCGCCGCCCAGCCCGTCGTCATCCCCGCCGAAGCCCTCGCCGCCGGCCCTGCCCTCTCCGTCATCGTCGGCGCGATCGCCGGACTCCAGCCCGCTGCCCGAGCCGCCCGACTCTCACCGACCACCGCCCTGAGAAGCATCTAGCCACTCTCTGACTTCACGGGTCCGCCCAAAGCGCGCCACTGCTGTCGTCAACCTCTCTCCCACCGAGAGAAGGGGTTCAGCGCCCCCGGGAGCTCCGAAAACGAGACGCAGCGTGGAACGCGAGTTCTGGAAAGAGATCGCCAGAGGCGTGACCTCGGAAGAGGCCGCTGCATCGGTTGCCGTGTCGTCTGCGGTCGGGGCTCGGTGGTTCCAGCAGGGTGGCGCGCGACCCTGCGACGATCTCGCGTGAGTTGCGGCGGAACGCGGCCACGCGCGGCGGGAAGCTCGAGCACCCGGCGTCAGTGGCGCAATGGAAAGCCGAACTGGTGGCGCGGCGGACGACGAACCGGACCGGACCGAACCGAACCGGGCCGACGAGGTGCAGCCGATTCATATACCTGCCACAGTGTGGGAAACGCTGCGCCGATTACCGTCTCCGCTGTGACCACGTTGCTGCTGGAGCCTCCCGTCGACACCAGCGCTCGCGTGATACCCGCCGCGCCTCCCGCACCGCGGCGCCGGGTCGCCTGGCCCCTCGGGCTCGCCGTGCTCGCCGTCGGTGCCGCGCTGCTGACGACGTGGTCGGTCTGGAGCGGATCGCGCTCTGACTACTACGCGGCCATCGCGCTGTCCATGAGCAAGAGCTGGGAGAACTTCTTCTTCGGCGCGATGGACCCCGCAGGCACCGTCACGCTCGACAAGATCCCCGGCTCGTACTGGATCCCCGCGCTGTTCGTGAGGGTCTTCGGCTTCTCGACCTGGACGGTCGTGCTCCCCAACGCCCTCGCGGCCGTCGCCGCCGCCCTCATCGTCGCGACGACGGCGAAGCGGCTGCTGAACCCTACCGCCGGCCTCATCGCCGGCGGCGTCGTGGCGACCACACCGATCCTCGTCGCGGTGGCGCGCTCCAATCAGCCCGAGACGTTCTTCGTGCTCGGGCTGGCGGCGGTCGCGTGGGCGGCGTCGAAAGCCCTCACTCGCGGCGGGTTCGGCTGGCTGGTGGTGACGGGCCTCTTCGTCGCGGCGTCGTTCCAGACATACATGCTCGAGGCATGGGCGGTCTGGCCGGCGCTGGCGGCGGCCTGGCTGTGCACGTCCCAGCCGTGGCTGCGCAAGCTCTGGACGGGAGCCGTCGCGGGGGTCGTGAGCATCGCGGCATCCCTGTGGTGGATCGTCGTCGTCTCGCTGATCCCCGCGGACGCGCGACCGTACATCGGCAGCACCCTGGGCAACAGCACGTGGGAGATGGTCTTCGGCTACAACGGCCTCGGCCGATTCGGCGCCACCACCGCGGACGAGTCCGCCTATCGCTCGTATACTCCCCCGTTCTCCGGCTCGGCGGGCGTGCTCCGCCTGTTCAACGACCAGCTCGCCGGACAGATCGCCTGGATGCTGCCCGCTGCCCTCCTGGCCGTCGTCGTGCTGTGGGTGCTGCGTTTCTCACGATCCGTCACCATGTTGCTGACCGTGTGGCTCGCGACCTTCGCCGCCATGTTCTCCGCCGTGGCAGGCATGCACCAGTTCTACACGGCAGCGCTCGCCGTGCCGATGGCGCTGTCGATCGGGCTCGCGTTCGGCCTGGCTCGGCAGCGCGGTGTCGCGTGGCCGCAGGTCTGCCTCCTCGCCGTCACGGCGGTCACGGCGCTTCCGATCGGGTTCCGCTACGGCGGCTACTCGATCCCCGTGGCGATCGCCCAGGCGGTGCTCGCGGCTACGGCGATCGCGCTCGTGCTCTGGGAGCGCAGAAGGATGCCACGCCGCCCGCTTCCCTGGATCGCGGCGCTCGCCGGCGGGGCGATGCTGCTGACGCCACTGGCGTGGTCCGCGGTGACCATCGCACACCCCAGTTCGACGAACCCGGTCGCGGGCGGCGTCGCCGACGTCACGTCCGGCGGCGGGCTCGGCCTCGGCGGCACAGTGGGTCGCGCCGGCGGTGGCGCAGCCGACGGCACGGCCGGTGCGAGCACGGGACGCGACAGGACGGCGGCCGACGACAGCGGCAGTGCCCGCGGCGGCGGAAGCGCTCAGGCCCAGACCGGTCAAGGCACAGGCACGTCGGGGCGGAGCGGCGGCACCGGGGACGATACGTCCGAGATCATCGCCTACCTCGAGGCGCATCAGACCGGCACCCGCTACCTCGCGGCCGCCTTCGGCGCACAGACCGCCGCGGGCTACATCATCGCGTCGGGCGGCGGCTCGTTCCTGCCGATCGGCGGATTCAACGGCCGTGATCCGGTCCCGACGCTCGCCGCCTTCCAAGAGCTGATCGCGGACGGCGAGCTGCGCTACGTCGTCATCTCGAGCGGCTCCCGCACGGGTACAGAAAGCGGCTCCGGCACCTCCGTGCAGATCCTCGACTGGGTGCAGCAGAACTGCACGCAGCCCTCGGATGCCCCGGCATCCACTCTCTACGAGTGCACCCCGTGACGCAGCCCGCGTGACAGGAGGCATCGCCCGGCAGGACAGGGGCTCGCCGGGCCACACGAGTGCGTCAAGTGCGACCCGAAAGTTCTCGTCGTCGGCGTTCGTTGCCGAAATGCTGCCACGTTGCCGCCGCGCTGAGGCGTCAGTCCGAGAGACACGATGCTCACGGCGACACGCCCTGCCTGTTGTCGGGCCTGCCCCGTATCATAGAGGCATGGTCAGCACGGCGCTCATGGAGCAGGTCGACCGGCTCAGTTCTTCCGAGCTGGTCGAGCTTCGCGATGCGATCCAGGCCAAGCTCGGCGACGACGTGCCTTCCAGTCAGTGGGAGATTCTCTAGCAGCGGGTCGCCGAGGCGGATGCGTACCCGGACGACTACATGAATCTCGTTGAGTGGAAGGCGAG
>JASGDS010000276.1:0-2666 GCA_047607025.1 Microbacterium sp. | reverse complement strand
GGTGTGCACGCGGCCGGTCCCGTCGATCGCGGCGTCGAGGGCGTCGATGATCTGCTTGAGTTTCGTCGCCTCTCGATACGTCAGCAGCATCGCCAGGAACGGATGGTCGGCCTTCTCCTGCAGCTCGGCGAGAGCCGCGGCATCCGTGGTGTACCCCGTCTTGGTCTTACGCGTCTTCGGCAGTTCGAGTTCGACGAACAGCACTTCCTGCAGCTGCTTCGGCGAGCCGAGATTCACCTCGTGCCCGATCGTGTCGTAGGCCTCCTGCTCGATCGAGGCCGCCCTCTCCCCCAGTTCGGTGGAGAACGCGCTGAGCTTCGCATGAGAGACGGCGACACCCGCGAGTTCCATATCGGCGAGGGCGAGCAGCGTCGGCATCTCGATGTCGGTCAGCACC
This sequence comes from Microbacterium sp., assembly GCA_047607025.1. Lineage (GTDB taxonomy): Bacteria > Actinomycetota > Actinomycetes > Actinomycetales > Microbacteriaceae > Microbacterium. The sequence goes on along the minus strand of JASGDS010000276.1, from coordinate 2,269 downwards.
TCGGCCACGCGCTCGGGCAGCGCCGCGCGCAGGGCGGATGCCACGCGCAGCGTGAACCACGAGCGCTGCGCGGGCGATGCGCCATCCGTCTCCGGCACGAGCTGCGTCGGGTCTGCCTCGGGCAGCTTCTCCTGCAGATAGGTGTCGACGAGGTTCGCGAGCGTCTTGTCGGGGAAGCTCGGTCTGTTCAGCCATCCGGCGATGATGACGTCATAGGCGAGCCCGCCCAGCCGCACGCCCGCGCGTGCGAGGGCCTTCACCTGCGGCTTGGCGTCGCTGAACACCTTCTGCGCGTCGGAGGCGAACCAGCCGCCGAGCGCAAGCGCGACCGTCTCGCTCCATCCGGTCTCGACGAGATCGTCGCCGTGGGCGAATCCGATGCGCTGCGCTGCGCCCTGCTCCAGCTGAATCGTGACGCCTACCTCGCCCGTGGCCCGGCCCAACCACGCGCGCAGCTCGGCGGCCTCCATCACTCGGGGGGTCGGCAGCTCGACCTTCTCCTCTTCGACCTCCTCTGCCGTCTCGTCCAGTGCGAGAACGCGGCCGAGCAGCGAGCGGAATTCGAGCCGGGAGAACACGTCGCGCAGCGCCTGCGTGTCGAACGGGCGACGCTCCAGCTGTTCCAGCTCGACGTTCAGCTCGACATCGGGCAGCAGACGGTTCAGATGACGATTGCGCTTCACGTCGTCGAGGTGGTCGCGCAGGTTCTGCCCGACGACGCCCTTCACCTCGTCGGCCCTCGCGAGCAGCTCGTCGAGCGAACCGTACTGATTCAGCCACTTGACAGCCGTCTTCTCGCCCACCTTCGGCACGCCGGGCAGGTTGTCGCTCGTCTCGCCGACGAGGGCGGCGACATCGGGATACATGTGGGGAGGAACGCCGTAGCGCTCCATGACGGCGGCGGGGTCGTAGCGCTTGAGCTTCGACACGCCCTGCACCGAGGGGTACAGCAGCGTCACCCGGTCGTCGACGAGCTGAATGCTGTCACGGTCTCCGGAGCACACGAGCACTCGCCATCCGGCGCCCTCGCCCCGCGCGGCGAGCGTGGCGAGGATGTCGTCCGCCTCGTATTCGGCATCCTCCAGCACCGTGACGTTCATTGCGCGCAGCGCGTCCTGCAGCAGCGGCACCTGCCCCTTGAACTCGGGCGGAGTCTCGTTTCTCGTGCCCTTGTAGGCGTCGTATTCGCGGTGACGGAAGGTCTCATTGCCCTTGTCGAAGGCGACGGCGACATGGGTCGGGTTCTCGTCGCGCAGCAGGTTGATGAACATCGACAGGAAGCCGTGGATGCCATTCGTGTGCTGCCCGTCCGTCGTCACGAAGGTGTCGACAGGAAGGGCGAAGAAAGCGCGAAAGGCCAGCGAGTGGCCGTCGACGACGAGCAGGGTAGGCTTCGTGGAGTCCGTCACCCCCCTAGCGTAACGAGGAGCCCTGACATGAGCGATGCCGCCTTCGAGACCATGCCCGGCCTGGAGTGGGCGAACAAGCGGGGAAAGGGCGCACTGGCCGAGCGGATGGGTATCGAGTTCACGGAGTTCTCGATCGAGCGCGCCGTCGGCCGGATGCCCGTCGAGGGCAACACGCAGCCCGTCGGACTTCTGCACGGCGGCGCCTACGTCGTGCTCGGCGAATCGCTCGGATCGATGTCGGCGAACCTCTACGCCGGGCCGGGCAAGCTCGCCGTCGGCGTCGACATCAACGCCACGCACACCTCATCCGCGACGAGCGGCTGGGTGACGGGCGTGTGCACCCCGATTCACCTGGGCCGTTCGATGACCGTGCACGAGATCGTGATCACGGATGACCAGGGCAGGCGATGCTCGACGGTGCGCATCACGAACATGATCAAGGAACTTTAGCCCTTTTTGGGGGCGAGCTGCTCGATGACGGCCTTCGCGACATCCTGCATCGTCAGGCGACGGTCCATCGACGCCTTCTGAATCCAGCGGAACGCCTCGGGCTCCGACAGTCCCATCTTCTCGTTCAGCAGGCCCTTGGCGCGGTCGACGAGCTTGCGCGTCTCGAAGCGCTCGACCATGTCCTGCACCTCGGCCTCGAGCGTGATGATCTGCTGGTACCTGGCCAGCGCGATCTCGATCGCAGGCAGCAGATCGTTCGGGGTGAAGGGCTTCACCACGTAGGCCAGCGCGCCGGCCTCTGTCGCCCGCTCGACGAGCTCCTTCTGGCTGAAGGCGGTCAGCAGCACGACGGGTGCGATGTGGTCCCTGCCCAGGCGCTCAGCGGCGCTGATCCCGTCGAGCTGCGGCAT
>JASGDS010000275.1:0-4215 GCA_047607025.1 Microbacterium sp. | reverse complement strand
CGAGCGGATGACGAGACTCGAACTCGCGACCCTCACCTTGGCAAGGTGATGCGCTACCAACTGCGCTACATCCGCATTGTGATCCGCCGCTTTCGCGCCGGGCACCTGAAATACATTACCGCACTCCCACCCCGCCACCAAACCACGACACGTCATCGGGCGTGTCCCTGTCTGGTTCGCGGATGGCGCCCGCCATCGGGTATGCTCGATACCTGGTGCCGAGCAATCGGCAGCACGCTCTGGGCGATTGGCGCAGTTGGTTAGCGCGCTTCCTTCACACGGAAGAGGTCGTGGGTTCGAGTCCCGCATCGCCCACAGAGGAGAACCCCCGGTCAGACCGGGGGTTCTTCGTTTTCGCCGCTTCCGGTTATTGCTTGCCAAGGCGGACGAATCACTCCGGAATCACCCCCACCGGCACAACCGGGTCCGTAGGAGAAACCGTGCAGCCAAACGTCGCTCTGCGCGGAGGTCCGTTCAGTTACGAAGGGATCGCGCCCTCTCGATGATCGCGGTCGCGAGACCGTCTCGATCGCGTACTCGGGTGAAGTGTGAGCCGGGCTTGGCCGTCGCTCGTGAAGGGGTATAACTCATACGCGTGATCCGGGCACGAGGCGCCTTCGCCAGCAGCGCGTCTGTCGCCGTGCGGTGCGCGACCACGTCGTCGGCCACGTCGATCGCCAGCGGTCGGCGTAGTCGCCAAGGTGGTGCACGCAGCGTGCAGTGATGGTGACGGAGCCTAGCCCGAGCCAGTGCTGCACGGTCGTCAGCGGCACGCCCTGAATGAGCCATTCGCAGGCCGCGGTGCGCCGCAGATCGTGACGGGTGCGGCCTCGACCAGTGACCTCCCAGTTTGGTGCCCGGACGAACGAGGTGCGGTGGAGTTGCGCGCCGCGGGGACTCGTAAGCAGCAGATCGGTCGGAGCCTCGCCTGCGGCGAAGCGGCGGATCACGGGCACGAGCCGAGCGGATCAAGCGACCACCGGCGCTCCGGGCCGGAACGGAACATCGGCCCAGGCCTGTAGGAGCGCGCACCTGAGCCGCGCCCAGCGCTGCGCGTGCTGGTCAGCCCTGTGCTCGCGGGTTGACTGGGAGACTTGGTGGGCAGGGAGCACGAGGGAGTCGGATGCGTGTCGCGGTGATCGGTGCGGGGATCGGCGGGCTGACCGCCGCCGCGGGGCTGGGCGCGGACGGGCACGAGGTCGTCGTGTACGAGCGTCGTGATGAGCCCGGCGCGGTCGGGGCCGGGCTGACGGTGTTCGGCAACGCTCTCGGCGCGCTCGACGCGATCGGTCTGGGCGACACGGTGCGTCAGGTCAGCAGCGATGCTATCACCGGGCTTCGGGCAGGCCAGCGCGTACCGTGCGGTGACTGGCTGATGTCGCTGCCGCCCGGCGCGGTGCCGAGCTTGCGCAGCCTGCACCGGGCCGAGCTGCACCGCACGCTCGTGGAAGCCCTGCCCGTCGGGAGCCTCCGGCTCGGGCAGCGCGCTGTCGTCACGGAGGACGGCGAGCCGATGCCGACCGTTGCCGGAGCCGCGGAGCGGTTCGATCTGGTGATCGCCGCTGACGGGCTGCGCAGCGATGCCCGCGCCCGGCTGGGGCTGGATCGCGGCGTGCGCTATGCCGGGTACACCGCCTGGCGGGGTGTCACCGCGGTCGGCATCGATGTGCATGGCGAGGCCGGTGAGACGTGGGGACGCGGGCGCATCTTCGGCATCGTGCCGCTGCCGGATGATCGGGTCTACTGGTTCGCCACCGAATCCGCGGCTGCGGGCCAGCGCGCGGAGGACGAGCCTGGCGGGAACGAGCACAGTGCGGTGCGGGAACGGTTCGGCCACTGGCACCCGCCGATCCTGGACTGCATCGACGCGACGCCGCCGGGCGCCGTGCTGCGCCACGACATCTACGACCTCGCCCGGCTCCCGGCCACGTTCGTCAAGGGCCGCACGGTGCTGCTCGGCGACGCCGCCCACGGCATGACCCCGAATCTTGGGCAGGGTGCCGGACAGGCGATCGAGGATGCCGCGACGCTGACGCTCCTGCTGCGACACGGCGATCTGCACGCGGCGCTCTCCCGGTACGACGCGCAGCGGAGGAAGCGGACCAAGGCGATCTGGCGGCAGTCGCGCCTGATGGGGAAGGTCGCGCAGGCATCCCATCCCCTCGGCGCGGGCATCCGTGATGCGCTGCTGCGGGCGACACCAGCCCCGTTCATCGGGCAGACCATGCAGCGAATCCAGCGGTGGACGGCACCGTAGGAGGCGGCAGTCGGCCTCAGCGCGGCAGATTCGTGGGGAGTCCGTCGAAGTAAGCGCTCAACACGCGAACGGCGTTGACCGGCGCGGCTCTGGCTGTTCGGTACATCAGGAGCGCGTCGATGAGGCCCACGAGGTCGGGGGCGTGCGCGGCGGGATCGGCCACGTCGATCGCGCGCAGCAGCCGTTCGGCCTCTGCGGTCAGCGGTGCCCGCACTGGGGCGCGGGCGGTGAGCGCGTTGCGCAGCTCGTCGTCGTCGCGCAGCTCGAACATCAGGGCGAAGCGCGCCGCCTGTGCGTCCTCGCGCTCGGCCATGTGGTCGAGGACGCCCACTGCCGCGCGGACGGCCTCGGCGCGGGTGAGCGCGGCCGGGATTCTCACTCCGTCGAGGTCGGCCTGGGAGCCCTCGGAGAGCCGGCCGGCGACCAGGGCGATCAGGTCGCGCCGGGTGCGCGCGTAGTAGGAAGTGGAGCCACGCGGAAGACCGGCCTCCGCGTCGACCGCGAGATGGGTGAGCGCGTGGACGCCGCCACGCGCGATCAGCCGCATGCCCGCGTCGGCGATCAGGTCGCGCCGTGCCACGTTGTTCTCCCCACTGCTCGTCCTCTACGATCTTAGAGACTCTATGATCGTAGAGGTTCTGTGACGATGAGGAGAGCGCGATGCGGGTAGCGGTTGTGGGCGGCGGCGCGTCCGGCAGCGCGATCCACCGCGCGCTCGCCGAACGCGGCGCCACGGCCGAGCTGTTCTCCCGCAGCACCGGGTTCGACGTGCTCACCGACGACGCGGCGGCGCGGCTGAGCGACGCCGAAGTGATCGTGGAGGCCACCGGCCGGTTCTCCATCAGCCGCAGAGCCGCAACCGACTTCTTCACCCGCTCCACCCGAGCCGTCGCTAGAGCCGCCCGCGCCTCCGGCGCACGTCACGTCCTGCTCTCGATCGTGAATGGCGACCTGCCCCAGGTACAGGGTTACGGCTACCTCGCAGGCAAGACCGCGCAGGAGCGCGTCGCCAGGCAGGAGAGCCCGGAGGCGACGATCGTGCGCTCGACGCAATGGTTCGAGTTCGCCGGGCAGAACCTCGACCGGATGAAGCTCGGGCCGTTCGCGCTCATCCCCGCCATGACGATCCAGCCCGTCGCTCTCGACGCCGTGGCCGACGTGATCGCCGAGGCCGCGACCGGCACCCGCCCCGGCACGCTCCACGAGGTCGCCGGCCCTGAGGTCACGACGCTGTGGAGCATGACTGAGCGACTGCCGGGCAAGCGCGTAACGCCGATCCCGCTGGCGATCCCCACGCGCTACGGCCGGGCGTTCCGCGACGGAACGCTCCTGCCCGCAGCCGGGATCGAAGTAGTCGGACTCCGCTACGCGGAATGGCTGGGCGCCCGCACCTGAGAGGGTGCCAGCGCGCGGTTGCTGACCATCCCTGCGGTGGCCGACGCTTCTGCTTCTGGGCGGCGCGGAACCACCGCCACAGCGCGGGGGCGGTGACGAACAGGAACACCGCGAACAGGGTTTGGTTCACGACGCCGAACAAGGGATTGCCGCCAATGCTGAAGAACACGGTCCAGTTCACGGCAACATCTGTGAGGATGACAATGACGCCCAGGATGATGCCCACGCGCTTCCGAAACAGGAGCAGCAGGACCGTCAGCGGATCGAGGACGGTCAGCGAGAGCCAGAACGCCCGCAGCGCGAGGGGGAACTTCCCATAAGTGTCGGCACCGCCCGCGGTCAGGTCGAGGACATGGCTCGCCGTACCGATGAGGAACCCTGCGATCCAGACAACCTGGATCGCCAAGCGAAGGCGGCCAGCGGTCGTCCGGGTCATGTTCACAGACTAGAAGCGCCGCGCCGAACAGCCCTGACGTCTCGATGCCGAGCTTCCCACCGGTCGCGCGCTCCGCGCGGTAGAATCACCGCATGACCCCGAAGCTCGCGGACTACATCGCAGAGGG
>JASGDS010000274.1:0-3162 GCA_047607025.1 Microbacterium sp. | reverse complement strand
TTGTACAGACCGCCGGAGCCGTAGACGAAGAACACCTGCGCGGCCAGGCACACGAGCGCCAGGTTGTGCAGCAGGTTGCTGATCTCGACCGGCAGCAGGGTCTTGAAGTCGTCCTTCGCACGCCTGCGCGCATCCAGTGACCAGTGCCTGGCCGGGTCGGCGAACAGCATCAGCAGCAACGCGATGCGGTACATGTTGTCGCCCTGGTCGCCGACGGCGTCGTTCATCTCGATGAAGCTGATCCACAGCACGAAGTAGACAGGCAGCACGATCTTGGTGCGCCATCCGAGCATCACCATCACGGCCAGCGCGAGCAGCACCAGGTAGAGCAGCGTGAACAGCAGGTCGTCGTTTCGCACCCGGTCGAACCAGCTGAAGATCCAGATCTTGGGGAAATCGCTGACGGGCTCGGCGGCCTCGCCGTTCCAGGCGGACCCCGACCCGAAGGTGTAGAGCCTCGTCGACCAGTTGGTCAGCAGCAGCAGCACGCCGGTGAGGCCGAAGAAGATACGGGTGACGGCGAGTCCGTGGGCCGACTTCTTACTGTCGAGCAGCCACGACTCCCCCGTGCGCCATCCGGTCACCGCGATGTGAACGATCAGGCGCCACAGCTGCGTCGCCAGCGAGGCGATCGCGTGGGGCGTGCGACGCAGGATGCCCGTGGCACCGTTCTTCACCCTGGTCGCCAGCTCGCTCATCCGTCGACCTTCTCGTACTGCGTGCGGAACACGTCGGTGAACGCCTGCTGCGACTGACCGTCTTCGACGACGAGGCCGCGCCATCCTGTCGTCGAATACTGGATGTCTGGGCGCTCGGCATCCGGATCATGCCGGTCGGCGAAGGGGATGACGTTCTGCCTGGTCGCCTGGAACTGCACGCGCTCGACGCCGTCGCCCCAGACGGCCAGCGCCACCTGCGTGGCGTAGGCGGTGGCGCGCTCCTCCTGCACCATGTAGTCGTCGACAGCGTCTTCGTCGCCATACGCCTTCATGGCGTCCTCCATGCGCTGCTGCCAGTCGGACTTGAAGTAGTTGAGCTCGATGACCTTCTTCTGGTCGTCGTTGAGGTCGCCCCACGCGCCCTTGAACTGGCTGGAGACGTCCATGCCGACGATGCCGGCACGGGGCGTGAACAGGTGATAGCGGATCATCGAGACTTCGACATCGGTCGCGCTGACCCAGTCGGTGGTCTCGCCGTCGACGATCGCACGCACCTCGAAGCGGTAGTCGCCATTAATGGGCTCGGGAGCGAAGACGCTCCAGGACTGGCCGAGCATCGGCAGCATGTACTTCGCGAGCACCTTCTGCGTGGGAATCTCGCGCATCGGCGAAACGGGCGCGATCCAGAGGAACGTGGCGAAGATGTGCCATGCGGCCAGCAGTACGGCGACGATCGTCACCACTCGCACCCACACCCGCCGCTTGGGCGGCGCCTGCTGCACTTCGCTCACGTTCTCACCTTCTCATAGGCATCTGCTGTTTCACGGCTGTGCCCCGGTGATGGGATCACCGGGGCACAGCCGTGGGGAGGACGAGTCGCGAGGGGAGTTCAAGGGGTGTTCGCGACCCGTTTCGACCTCTCGGTCAGACCCTTCGCGTAGATCGCCGTCGAGCGGTGATCCACAGGGCCGCGCCACTGAGCAGCATTGCTGCCGCCAGGGCGCCGATGACGGGCGTGATGTCGCCGCCCGTGGGGCTCAGTCCAGCAGGGTCCTTGATCACTCGGAATGTCTCGGACACCGTGCCGCTGGTCGCACCGACCAGTTCGACCTTGTGGGTGCCGATGCTGGTGCCTGCCGGCACCTTCCAGGTGTAGGTGACCGTGCCGTCTTCGTCAGCCGTTGCGGTGCCGATGGTGTACGGGGTCGAGTGCATGGTGGCCGTGACCGACTCGCCCGGCTCGAAGCCGTAACCGTGGGCGACCTGCGTCTGGCCGACGTAGAGCACCGGCTCCTCGAGCGTCATCCAGATGCCGCTGTCACCGTCGGAGTCGCTCGACGCGTTCGCGTCGCTCGCGCTGGTGGCGTCGCTGGAGCTCGACGAACTGCTGTCGCTGTCGGATGCGCTGTCGCTGTCGGATGCGGCGCTGGACGCTGCATCGCTGTCGCTCGTCGAGTCAGACGCAGCCGAGGCGGATGCATCTGCCGAGGCGCTCGTGTCTGCGGCAGCCGCCGAAGAGGCGGCGGCATTCGCGTCGGATGCGGCCGATGCCTGCGCATCGGAGCTCGACGAGGCGTCGGCGTTCGCAGCGGCCTGCGCGGCGGCCGTGGCCGATGCGTCGGTGTCGCTGGAGACATCGGCCGATGCTTCGCTCGAGGCATCCGCGTTCGCCGCAGCAGCCGAAGCCGCCGTAGCGTCCGCATCAGCCGCGGCCGATGCCGTCGTGTCCGCATCCGCGGTGGCGGCAGCCTGCGCGGCGGCCTGAGCCGATGCGTTGCTGTCGTCATCCGCGTTCGCCGACGCCGAGGCCGAAGCCGAAGCGTTCGCATTCACGTCAGCACTGTCGGAGTCGGAGTCAGCATTCGCCGCCGCGTTGGCCGAAGCCTCCGAGGACGCATCCGCGGTCGAAGCAGCCTGCGCGGCAGCGGCAGCGTTGGCATCGGCTTCGGACGACGCATCCGCGTTCGTGTCGTCGTTCGCATCCGCATCCGCCGCAGCCTGAGCTGCCGCAGCAGCCGAGGCGTTCGCGTCGGTCGTCGCGTCGGACGACGCCTCGCTCGACGCATCAGCCGTCGCGGCCGACTCGGCAGCAGCACTCGCGTCCGCGTCAGATGCGGCCGATGCCGTCGTGTCCGCATCCGCGGTGGCGGCAGCCTGCGCGGCGGCCTGAGCCGATGCGTTGCTGTCGTCATCCGCGTTCGCCGACGCCGAGGCCGAAGCCGAAGCGTTCGCATTCACATCCGTGTCAGCGTTCGCCGCAGTGTCAGCGCTGCTGTCGTCGTCCGTGTCTGCCGCGGTGTCGGCTGTCGTGTCGTCATCGGAACCCGCATCGGCCTCGACTTCGGCGTCACCGTTGTCGTCCGCCGAAGCGTTGACATCGGCCGCAGCATCAGCCGACGCCTCCGAAGAGGAGTCAGCCGTCGACGCGGCCTCAGAAGCCGACGAGGCGTTGCCGTTCGCCGCCGAGGACGCATCCGCGTTCGTGTCATCGTTCGCATCCGCA
>JASGDS010000273.1:0-7147 GCA_047607025.1 Microbacterium sp. | reverse complement strand
CTCGGTCGCATCGCCGTGCTGCTGGCACTGCTCGCCGGTCTCGGTGCGCTCCTGGTCGACACGATCTGCGCCTTCCTCTCCGGCCTCGTCGTCGCACGCGGCGGCGGGGTGGACTGGGAGTCCTCCGATCCGATCTCCTGGGATCAGCTCACCCCCGCGCGCGACGCGGTCGCCACGGCCGAGTTCACCTTCTGGGCCGCCACCGTGATCGGCATCATCGCCATCGTGCTCGGCATCGTCGCCATCGCGAAGCGGCGCGGGCGCGGCGCCGGCATCGCGGCCGTGATCATCTCGGTACTCGCGCCGGGACTCGTGCTGGGTGCGGCCTTCCTCGGATTCGTCATCGGCGCCTCCTGAGCGACATGTACTATGCCCCCGCTCCCACGCCACAGCGGCCGGCCGGTCGCCCTGCGCTCGGCGTCTGGTCGCTGGTCGTCGCGATCGCGGGCACGGTCATCAGCTCGGCCCTCGGCCTGTTCGGAGGGCTCACCGTCGGCGATACCCGGCAGCTCGGCTACGAGCCGACCGATGCCGAGGTCTCGCAGCTGATCAGCGACCTGTTCGGGGCGACGGCCTGGATTCTGCTGGCCGTTCTGGTGTGCGTCGTGCTGTCGATCTGGGCGCTGATCCAGGGGATCGTCGCCACGGTGATGAACCGCGGCCGGGCGGCAGGCATCGCCGCGATCATCATTGCGAGCCTCGGCTGGATCCTCCTCGTGCTCGCGGTGACCTTCGGCCTGCTGTTCGGGCTGGGAACGCTGCTGGGCGGCGCCGCCTGAGCCGCTACGCGCGCGGTGCGTGGAAGCGCTGCTGAGCGGAGACGAGACCGTCCTGCACGATGCTCTCGACGGCATCCGCGGCATCCGCGATCAGGATGGGCAGATTCTTGCGCTCGGTCTGCCCGAATTCTCCGAGAACCCAGTCGGCAGGATCCTGCGGACCTGATGGCCGCCCGATCCCCACGCGCACACGGGTGAACTCTGGCGTGCCGAGCGCCTTCTCCACATCGCGCACGCCGTTGTGGCCGCCGTGGCCGCCACCGCTCTTGAGCTTGATGGTGTCGAACGGGATGTCCAGCTCATCGTGCACGACGATGACGCGTGAGGCATCGAGGTCGAAGAACTTCGCCGTGTTCGCGACGGGGCCGCCCGAGACGTTCATGAAGGTGTTCGGCTTGACGAGGGCGAGCTTCGAGACGCCGGGTGCGAGCCAGACCTCGCAGACGCGCGCGTTGGCCTTCGTCTGCCGGAAGAGACCGCTGCGGCGCCGTGCGAGCTCGTCGATGACCATCTGGCCGACGTTGTGGCGCGTGCGCGCGTACTTCGGCCCCGGGTTGCCCAGTCCGGCGATGAGCCATGTATCAGCCATGGAGTGATCCTTTCATCGACGATCCTTTCATCGACGCTGGCGGGGCGAAAGCAAGGACAACCAAACCCCACAGCGACAGACGACGGGGCGCGGCATGACGCCGCGCCCCGTCGTACGAAAGCGAAAGTGCTGAGAGAGATCAGGCTTCTTCGGCCGCTGCCTCTTCCGCGGCCACCGGCCCGCCCTCTTCCGCGACCTCGGGCTCCGCCTCGACGGCAGGAACCGAGATCGCCACGACGAGCACCTCGGGGTCGGTGACGAGCGCAGCCCCTGCGGGCAGCGCAACCTCGCCGGCGGTGATGTGGGCGCCCTCTTCGAGGCCCTCCACGCTCACGACGATGTGCTCTGGGATGTGCGTCGCCTCGACCTCGAGCGACAGCGTGGCCGCGTCGAGGTTGACGATCGTGCCGGCGAACGACTCGCCCTCGACGATGACGGGCACGTCGACGGTGATCTTCTCGCCCTTGCGCACGACGAGCAGGTCGATGTGCTCGATGATCTGGCGCACCGGGTCGCGCTGCACGTCCTTGACGAGCGCAAGCGCCTCGGTGCCCTCGATGTCGAGCGTGATCACGGCGTTCGCGTGACGCACGATGAGGCCGGTCTCGTGACCGGGAAGCGCGACGTGCACGGGATCGGTGCCGTGACCGTAGAGCACGGCGGGAATCTGGCCGGCGGCACGAAGACGGCGGGCGAAGCCCTTGCCGAACTCGGTGCGTACAGCGGCAGAGAGCTTGTTCTGGTCAGCCATTGTGTGGTTCTCCTTGAATGCGCGACGGGTCGTCGCGGAGCTTGTGTCATTCGCTCGAACGCACGCGCGAGGAGAACCGAGGCACTCCACCGCGTCGATCACGGGCATCCGTCGCTTGCGCGCGCAGAAAAGCCCCTCGCCGAGGTTGTCCTCCCAGCGTACCAGTTCAGACGGACGGCACTCGCCACCGGCCGGTAACATGACAGCGAATGCCCGAGGCGAAGGAGCCCTGCTGATGACAGCTGCCCACGACACCACCGGCGCCTCCTGGGGCGTCGACCCCGGTGAGGCCGTCTCGCCGCTCGTGATCGCGCTCGATGTCGGCTCGACCGCGTGCCGCGGCGCGGTGTTCGACGCGTACGGCCGGCCCGTCGGCAGGCGCGTGAAGATCTCCCACTCCTTCACATCGGCGTCGGACGGCACGAGCGAGATCGATCCGGACCAGGTCGTCGACGAGCTGTCGACCATCCTCGACAAGCTGCTGCGCGAGCCCGGCCCTACGACGGGCGGCATGATCGGCGGCGTCGCGCTCGACACCTTCGCGTCGTCGATGGTCGTCGTCGATGCCGCGGGTCGTGCGCTGACGTCCGCCATGACCTACGCGGACTCGCGACCGCACGACTTCGTCGATGCGCTTCGCGCCGAGGTCAGCGAGGCCGAACTGCATCAGAAGGTCGGCACCCGCATTCACACCAGCTACTGGCCGGCGCGGCTGCGCTGGCTACAGGCCGAGCATCCCGACCTCATCGCAGAGGCCGCACTGTATCTCTCGCTCGGCGACTACGTGCTTCGCGCCCTCACCGGCACGATCGCCACCGGCACCGCAAGCGCCGCCTGGACGGGGATGGTCGACCTCGCAACGGCCGACTGGTCGGACGAGGTGATCGCACTCGCCGGCATCTCGCGCGCGAACCTGCCGCCCATCCTGCACCTCGATCAGCCGCTGGAGGTCGCGCCCGAGCACAGGGAACGGCTCGCCGAGCGCTGGCCTGCGCTGGCGGACGCCTCGTGGTTCGCTGCGATCTCGGACGGCCTGGCCGCCAACGTCGGCCTCGGCGCATCCGACGCGACGACGATCGGTGGCACGGCCGCCACCTCGGGTGCGCTGCGGGTGCTCGTGCGCGAACTGCCCGCCGAACTGCCCGGTGGCCTCTGGTGCTACCGCGTCTCGCACGACCGCTCGCTGGTCGGCGGAGCCCTCAACGATGTCGGCCGCGCGATGTCGTGGGCGACGAACGCACTCGACGCCGGCGACGATCTCGCAGGTTCTCTGCTCGTGGAGCCGGAGGGTGCAACGCCCCTGGTGCTGCCCTTCTTCACCGGCGAGCGCTCCACCGGATGGGCGGCCAACGCGAGGGCGGTGCTCGTCGGGGTCGATGCGTCGTCGGATGGCCCCGCGATGGCCCGCGGCGTCGTCGAGGGGATCGCGATCTCGTACCGGCGCATCCTCGAGCAGCTGCGTGAGCTCGCGCCATCCGCCCGCGCGCTGCACATGGGCGGGTCTGTGACGGCGGAGCTGCCCAGTGCGCTGCAGGTGATCTCCGATGTTCTCGGCCTGCCAGTCACGCCCGTGACGATCAAGCGGTCGACGCTGCTGGGCACCGCGCTGCTCGCCCTCGAGACCGTCGCGCCGAATGCCGAGCGCATCGGCCCCGCGCACCCGGAGGCTCTGACGCCGGCATCGGCGCGCGCCGAGTACTACGAGGAGCGAGCGACGCGATTCGAATCGGTCTACCGCGCGCTTTTCGCCTGAGCCGAAAGAAATTCACCGCCGCTTCTTCCGTGCCGCCGGTCGGCACCATACGATGAGAATGCGCACGAGCGCATCGACTCATCGCGAAGGAAGCCATATGGACGCCGTCACAGGAACCCACATCATCACCGGAATCATCGCCACGATGGCGGTACTGATGGGAGTCGGCATCGTGGGCGCTCTGTTCTCCATGGGACGCTCCAACCACTACGAGAACTGACCTCTCTCCCTCTCCCCTCCCCCGTGACCAAGGACGCTCATGGCTCTGCTCTCTCCCGCACTCCCGACCCTGATCGCCGCCGCTGACGAGACGACGGCCACGGCACCGACCGGGCAGCTCATCGCCGCCGCGCTCATCGGCATCGCGCTGATCATCGTGCTCATCTCGTGGGCGAAGCTGCATCCGTTCCTCTCGCTCACGATCGGCGGCGTGGTGACGGGCACGATCGCGGGCATGGCCGTCGGCGACTCCGTGACGAGCTTCACCACCGGATTCGGGTCGACCATGGGCGGCGTCGGCATCCTGGTCGCGCTCGGCGCGATCTACGGCAAGCTGCTCGCCGACTCGGGCGGTGCCGACCGCATCGTCGACACCCTCGTGAGTCGCGCATCCGCGCGCACCCTCCCGTGGGTCATGGGCCTCATCGGCGCGATCATCGGTCTGCCGATGTTCTTCGAAGTGGGCGTCGTGCTTCTCGTGCCCGTCATCATCCTCGTCGCGCGCCGATCCGGTCTCTCGCTCATGCGCATCGCCGTGCCGACGCTCGCCGGCCTTTCGGCGATGCATGGCTTCGTGCCGCCGCATCCCGGCCCCCTCGCCGCGATCTCCGCGCTCGGCGCGAACTTCGGCCTCACTCTCGCGTTCGGCGTGCTCGTCGCGATCCCTGCGGTGATCGTCGCCGGTCCCGTTCTGTCGACGTTCACCGCGAAATGGGTGGATGTTCCCGTTCCGGAGATCTTCGTCACCGCCGAGGATGAGCATAAGGAGCAGACGAAGAGCCCCTCGTTCGGTGCGACGCTCGCGAGCATCCTGCTGCCTGTCGCACTCATGCTCATCAAGGCGGTCACCGACATCATCGACCCCGACTCCACGGCGACCTGGAAGCTCGTGATCGACTTCGTCGGCCTCCCGATGGTCGCGCTCGGCATCGCCGTCATCGTCGGCTTCTTCGTGCTCGGCCGCGGTGCGGGCTTCGGTCGCCAGCAGCTGAGCGACATCGTCGGCTCCTCGCTCGGGCCCGTCGCGGGCATCCTGCTGATCGTGGGCGCGGGCGGCGGCTTCAAGCAGGTGCTCGTCGACACCGGCATCGGCGAGGTCATCGCGAACCTGGTTGCCGGCTCCGGTGCATCCGTGCTGATCATGGCCTGGCTCGTTGCCGTCGTCATCCGCGTCGCCACCGGTTCCGCCACCGTCGCGACGATCACGGCCGCCGGGATCCTGCTGCCGGTGGCGGAAGGGTTGTCGCAGCCGATGATCTCGCTGCTCGTGCTGGCCATCGGCGCGGGCTCCGTCTTCCTCTCGCACGTCAACGATGCCGGGTTCTGGCTCATCAAGGAGTACTTCAAACTCGACATTCCGCAGACACTCAAGTCATGGACCGTGCTCGAATGCGTCATCTCGGTCATGGGCCTGCTGGGAGTGCTCGTGCTGAGCATCGTCGTGTGAGCAGTCTCAGTAAGATCGAACACAGGGCAACTCCACCTCTCGGAAGAACAGGATCAGATTCCCAAGATGAGCAGCACCCAGGCCAATATCGGCGTCGTCGGACTCGCGGTGATGGGGTCCAACCTCGCCCGCAACCTCGCCAGCCGCGACGGCAACACCGTCACGATCTACAACCGCAGCCGCTCGAAGACCGACGCCCTCGTCGCCGACCATCCCGAGGCGGAGTTCCTTCCTGCATTCTCGTACGAGGAGTTCGCGGCGACACTGTCGAAGCCGCGCACCGCGATCATCATGGTGAAGGCCGGTGGCCCCACGGATGCCGTGATCGATGAGCTCGTGAAGGTGTTCGAGCCGGGCGACATCATCGTGGATGGCGGCAACGCCTACTTCCCCGACACCATCCGCCGCGAGAAGGCGGTGCGCGCCACAGGCATCAACTTCGTCGGCGCGGGCATCTCCGGTGGAGAAGAGGGCGCGCTGACCGGTCCGTCGATCATGCCGGGCGGCTCGGACGAGTCGTGGGTCACCCTCGGACCGATTCTGAAGTCGATCGCCGCGATCGCCGAGGGCGAGCCGTGCGTCACGCACGTCGGCCACGACGGGGCGGGCCACTTCGTCAAGATGGTGCACAACGGCATCGAGTACGCCGACATGCAGCTCATCGCCGAGGCATACGACCTGATTCGTCGCGGCACGGGAAAGACGCCTGCCGAGATCGCCGACGTGTTCGCCGAGTGGAACACGGGCGAGCTGGAGTCGTACCTCATCGAGATCACCGCCGAAGTGCTGCGTCAGGTGGATGCCGCAACAGGCAAGCCGCTCGTCGACGTGATCGTCGACCAGGCGGGCGCCAAGGGCACGGGGGCCTGGACGGTGCAGACCGCCCTCTCCCTCGGCGTTCCGGTCTCAGGCATCGCTGAGGCGACGTTCGCCCGCTCGCTGTCGTCGCACCCCGAACAGCGCGCCGTGGCATCCGTTCTTCCTGGCCCTTCGACAGGCCCTTCGACAGGCTCAGGACAGGCCACAGGAACCGATTCAGAGTTCACGGTTGACGACGTCGACGCGTTCATCGAGGATGTGCGTCAGGCGCTGTTCGCCTCGAAGATCATCGCCTATTCGCAGGGCTTCGACGAGATCCGTGCGGGCGCGGCCGAGTACGACTGGACGATCGATCTCGGTGCGATCTCGAAGATCTGGCGCGGCGGCTGCATCATCCGTGCACAGTTCCTCAACCGCATCGCCGACGCCTACGCCGAGACGCCCGATCTTCCCGTTCTCGCCACGGCCCCCTACTTCGCCGACGCGCTCACCCGCGGCCAGGCGGCCTGGCGGCGCGTCGTGATCGCGGCGACGCAGGCGGGCATCCCGGCGCCTGCGTTCTCGTCGTCACTCGCGTATTACGACGGCCTGCGCGCCGAGCGGCTGCCTGCCGCCCTTGTGCAGGGTCAGCGCGACTTCTTCGGTGCGCACACCTACAAGCGCATCGACAAGGAGGGCACCTTCCACACGCTGTGGTCGGGCGACCGCACCGAGATCGAGGCCGAAGACACCCACTAAAGCGTGGGCCTCGCCGGGAGCGAGACCCGGAAGGTCGTGCTGCCAGGCACGG
>JASGDS010000272.1:0-35165 GCA_047607025.1 Microbacterium sp. | reverse complement strand
GCCATGCACGTGAACGAGGTGCCCTTCATCAACCACGGCGAGCCCATCCACTGGGCGCCCGAGATCAACAACTGGGTGTCGCTCAGCGTCATCGTGCTGTCGATGGCCGTCGCTACCGTCGCGAGCCTCGTCGGCACGCGCCGCGACGAGCGACGCGCCAGGGTAGAATCGGGAGCGTGAGCACGGTTCAGCTTCTTCGTCGCCGCGACGGGTCTTCGCTCTAGGCCATCCCGTCGCGGAGTTCGTCATGGCCCCATGTGACGAGACGAAGGAACATCATGAACAAGCCGCGCACCCTGGCTGAGAAGGTGTGGGACGACCACGTGGTCGTGAAGGGCGAGGACGGCCAGCCCGATCTGCTCTACATCGATCTGCATCTCATCCACGAGGTGACGAGCCCGCAGGGCTTCGACGGGCTTCGCGCCGAGGGGCGCCCCGTGAGGCGCACCGACTTGACGTTCGGCACCGAGGATCACAACACGCCGACGATCGATATCCACAAGCGCATCGCCGACGACACGAGCCGGCTGCAGATCGAGACGCTGCGCCGCAACTGCGCCGAGTTCGGCGTCGAACTGCACTCGCTCGGCGACACGGAGCAGGGCATCGTGCACGTCGTCGGGCCGCAGCTCGGCCTCACGATGCCCGGCATCACGGTCGTCTGCGGCGACTCGCACACCTCGACGCACGGCGCCTTCGGGGCGATGGCGTTCGGCATCGGCTCGAGCGAGGTCGAGCACGTGCTCGCCACGCAGACGCTGCCGCTCAAGCCCTTCAAGACCATGGCCATCAACGTCGAGGGCGAGCTTCCGGATGGCGTCACCGCGAAGGACATCATCCTCGCCGTCATCGCGAAGATCGGCACGGGCGGCGGCCAGGGCTACGTGTTCGAATACCGGGGCAGCACCATCCGGTCGCTCTCGATGGCGGGGCGGATGACCATCTGCAATATGTCGATCGAGGCGGGCGCGCGGGCCGGGATGGTCGCGCCGGACGAGACGACGTTCGCCTATGTGAAGGGCCGCGAGCACGCGCCAACCGGGCAGGACTGGGACGACGCCGTCGCCTACTGGAAGACGCTGCCCACCGACGAGGGCGCCGAGTTCGATGCGGAGATCGACATCGACGCCTCGACGCTCACCCCCTTCGTCACCTGGGGCACGAATCCCGCGCAGGGCGTGCCGCTCGGCGCGAGCGTGCCCGACATCGACGCGTTCGGCGACCTGCAGGAGCGAGAAGAGGCCGAGCGCGCGCTGGAGTATATGGGCCTCGCGCCCGGCACGAAGATGAAGGACATCCGCGTCGACACGGTGTTCATGGGCTCATGCACCAACAGCCGCATCGAAGACCTGCGGTCCTTCGCCGCCATCATCAATGGCCGCACCAAGGCCGACGGCGTGCGCCTCATGGTCGTGCCGGGTTCGCAGCGCGTGCGCATGCAGGCCGAGGAGGAGGGCCTCGACGGGATCATCACCGACTTCGGCGGTGAATGGCGCTTCGCCGGCTGCTCTGTGTGCCTCGGCATGAACGAGGATCAGCTGGCGTCGGGCGAGCGCTGCGCGTCGACCTCCAACCGCAACTTCGAGGGGCGCCAGGGCAAGGGCGCCCGCACGCACCTGGTCTCGCCGCTCGTGGCGGCGGCCACCGCCATCCGCGGGACGCTCTCGAGCCCGGCCGACCTCGCACCGCGCACCGCGGAGGAGGAGGAGCGCGTGCTTCGACAGGCCCTTCGACAAGCTCAGGACAGGCAACAGCAACCGAGACCGAGGAAGAAGACATTGCCGCTGCGTGTGGGGGGCCCTTCGACAAGCTCAGGGACCGCGACACGCTCAGGGACCGCGACAAGCTCAGGGACCGCGACACGCTCAGGGACCGAAAATGGATAAGTTCACGACGCACACCGGCATCGCCGTGCCGCTGGAGCGCACCAACGTCGACACCGATCAGATCCTGCCCGCGATCTACCTGCGCCGCATCACGAAGACCGGCTATGAGGATGCGCTGTTTGAAGGATGGCGGCACGATCCGGACTTCGTGCTCAACCAGCCCGCGTTCCGCGAAGGGTCCGTGCTCATCGCCGGCGCCGACTTCGGCACAGGCTCCAGCCGCGAGCACGCCGTCTGGGCGCTGCGCGACTACGGCTTCCGCGTGGTGCTGAGCCCGCGTTTCGGTGACATCTTCCGCGGCAACGCCGGAAAGCAGGGGCTCGTCACCGGCGTCGTGTCTGAGGACGATGTCGAGAAGCTGTGGGCGGCCATCCGTGCGCAGCCCGGCGTGCGGGCAACTGTCGATCTGATTCATCGAACCGCGGCACTCGGCGACTTCACGGCCCCATTCGAGATCGACGATTACACTAGATGGCGGCTCCTCGAAGGGCTCGATGACATCGGGCTCACGCTGCGCAACGAAGACAGAATCGCGCAGTTCGAGGCCCGCCGCGAGTCGTGGCGGCCACGCATGACACCCTCATCGTGAGCCAGGGGCGATCGCTCCACGACAACGGCGGATACCCCGTCCAGAACGCAAATGAGGCAGCATGACCCTTCTCGGTGGAACGTCGACCGCGACGCGTGAGCAGACCCGAGAAGGGGATGTCATCGTCATCCGCGGTGGACGCCCGCTCAAGGGCCAGGTCGATGTGCGCGGCGCGAAGAACCTCGCGACGAAGGCCATGGTCGCCTCCCTGCTCGGCGAGACGCCGTCGACGCTGCGCGACGTGCCAGACATCCGCGACGTCGAGGTGGTGCGCTCGCTGCTCGAGGTGCACGGCGTGACCGTGACGTCAGGCGAGGAGTCGGGCTCGCTGGTGCTCGACCCGAGCGGCGCTCGGTCCGCGAACTTCGAGGAGATCGATGCGCACGCCGGCTCCAGCCGCATTCCGATCCTGTTCTGCGGCCCGCTGCTGCACCTGCTCGGCCAGGCGTTCATCCCCGACCTCGGCGGCTGCCGCATCGGCGACCGCCCGATCGACTTCCACCTCGGCGCGCTGCGCTCCTTCGGCGCCGTCGTCGACAAGGAGCCGAGCGGCATCCGCCTGTCGGCGCCGGATGGCCTGCACGGCACCGACATCGAGCTGCCCTACCCGAGCGTCGGCGCCACCGAACAGGTGCTGCTGACGGCGGTCAAGGCGGAGGGCACGACCACGCTGCGCAACGCCGCGATCGAGCCCGAGATCATGGACCTCATCGGCGTGCTGCAGAAGATGGGCGCCATCATCTCGTACGAGCCGAACCGTGTCATCGTCATCGAGGGCGTCACCGAGCTGCGCGGTTACGTGCACCGCTCGCTGTTCGATCGCAACGAGGCCGCCAGCTGGGCATCCGCTGCGCTGGCGACGGATGGCGACATCTTCGTCAAGGGCGCGCGCCAGTACGAGATGCTCGCCTTCCTCAACGCCTACCGCAAGGTCGGCGGCGACTTCGACATCACCGACGACGGCATCCGCTTCTCCCGCGGCGACAAGCCGCTGAAGGCCGTCAACATCGAGACCGATGTGCATCCAGGCTTCATGACCGACTGGCAGCAGCCGTTCATCGTCGCGCTGACGCAGGCGAACGGCACCTCGCACGTGCATGAGACGGTGTACGAGAACCGGCTCGGCTTCACCGAGGCGCTGAACAAGATGGGTGCGAACATCACGGTGCACCCGCACGGGCTGGATGGCGACTATCGCCGCGTGCCCAAGCGCGAGCTGGAGCAGGCGGCCGTCATCACCGGACCGACTCCGCTGCACGGCGCCGACATCGCCGTGCCCGATCTGCGGGGCGGCTACAGCTACGTCGTCGCCGCGCTCGCGGCCGAAGGCGCCTCGACCGTCTCTGGCATCGGCATCATCCGGCGCGGGTACGAGAAGTTCTTCGAGAAGCTCGAGGCGCTCGGCGCCGACTTCGACGTCGTGGGGTGACGGTGGCGCGCTCGTCCGAGAAGTCCAGACCCAGCATCTTCTGGTTTCTGAGCGTTCTGATCGTTCCGTTCGTCGGATACGCCGCGCGCATCCGTGTGCGCGGCGGCGAGAACCTTCCCCGCGAGGGGGCGTATGTGCTCGCCCCCAACCACTACAGCGAGTTCGACCCGCTGATCGTCGCCGTCGTCTCGTGGCGTCTCGGTCGCGCACCCCGCTTCCTCGCGCGCGACAGCCTCTTCCGCGTGCCCGTGCTCGGGTCGGTGCTGCGCGCCACCGGGATGGTGCCTGTCGCGCGCGCGACAGGCGGCGCGGCCAGCGCGATCGCGCAGGGCGAGCAACTTGTCGACACCGGGCGCGGCGTCATCGTCTACCCCGAGGGCACGCTGACGCGCGACCCCGACCTCTGGCCCATGCGGGGCAAGTCGGGTGCCGCGCGCATCGCCCTGGCCGCCGACATCCCCGTCATTCCGATGGCGCAGTGGGGAACGCAGCAGATTCTGCCCCGGTACGGGAAGATCAAGCTGTGGCCGCCTCGGCGCCCCATCGAGGTCGCCTTCGGCGCGCCCGTGCGGCTGAACGACCTGCGCGGCGGTACACCGAACGCCCATCAGGTCGCCGAGGGGACCGAGCGCATCATGACCGACATCACGGCACTGCTCGCGGACATCCGAGGCGAGACCGCACCCGCCGAGCGCTGGGACCCTGCCGCGCACGGCCAGAGCGAGACGGGCAAGCTGTGAGTGGCATGCGGGTCGCCGTGGTCGGCGCAGGCAGCTGGGGGACGACCTTCGGCAAGGTGCTGTCGGATGGCGGCGCCGACGTCATGATGTGGGCGCGCCGACCGGAGCTCGCCGCCGAGATCGACCGCGCCAAGCGCAACAGCGACTATCTCGCCGGCATCAATCTGCCGCGCGGCATGCATGCCACGAGCGATCTGCGGAAGGCCGTCGAGGGCGCGGAGCAGGTCTACTTCGCCATCCCCAGCGCGTCCGCGCGCGAGACGCTGAAGCTGTTGAAGCCGTTCATCGGCGCCGACGTTCCTGTCGTGAGCCTCGTGAAGGGCGTCGAGAAGCGCAGCGGTCTGCGCATGAGCGAGGTCATCCAGCAGCAGCTCGCCTGCGATCCCGCCCGCGTCGCCGTGGCGTCTGGCCCGAACCTGGCTCGCGAGATCGCGCAGGAGCAGCCGACCGCGATCGTCATCTCGTCGAGCAGCCAGGAGACCGCCGACCACATCGCGCGCATCACGCGCAACCGGTACTTCCGCAGCTTCGTCAACACCGATGTGATCGGCACCGAGTTCTGCGGTGTGCTGAAGAACCTCATCGCCGTCGCGATCGGCATCGTCGACGGCGTCGGCTATGGCGAGAACACCAAGGCGTCGATCATCACGCGCGGGATGGTCGAGATGACCGACTTCGCCGTCGCGTATGGCGCGCAGGCATCGACCATCCAGGGTCTGGCGGGGCTCGGCGACCTGATCGCGACCTGTCAATCGCCGCTCAGCCGCAACAACACGGCGGGAAGGCTGCTGGGTCAGGGCTACACTCTGGCAGACGTGGTGGCGCAGATGGAACAGACCGCGGAGGGCCTCGGCTCGGTGAAACCGGTGCTGAAGCTCGCGAGGGCGAAGGGCGTCGAGATGCCCATCGTCGAGCAGGTGCGACGGGTGCTGGATGGCCAGATGAGCCCCCGCGACATCGCCCCACACCTCACGACAGACGACGACACACCCCATTCGGAAGGCGGAACACATGACGCAGGCGACAGTGGCGGTGCTCTTCGGCGGGCGCTCAAGCGAGCATTCCATCTCGGCCGCGACCGCGGGCGGCATTCTCAGCGCGATCGATCGTGACCGCTACCGGGTGATCCCGGTCGGTATCACCCGCGAGGGCGTGTTCGTGCTCGAGCAGGACGACCCTGCGCGCTTCGCGCTCGACGCGGCCGCGCTTCCTGTCGTCGAGGACAACGGCACGCGCATCCTCTGGCCGGACGCCGGCGGCGACCGGATGCTGCGCGTGCAGCAGACGGATGGCGAGGTCACCGACCTTGGCGAGATCGACGCGGTGCTGCCCATCCTGCACGGCCTGCACGGCGAAGACGGCACCATCCAGGGCTTCCTCGACATTCTCGAGCTGCCGTACGCGGGTGGCGGCGTGCTGGATTCGGCGCTGTGCATGGACAAGCACTTCATGAAGATCGCCCTCGTCGCGGCCGACGTGCCGGTCTCGAAGTGGGTGACGGTGCGCCGTGCGCGGTGGGATGGCGATGAGCAGGCCGTGCGCGCCGAGGTCGACGCGCTCGGATATCCGGTGTTCGTGAAGCCCGCGCGGGCGGGGTCATCCGTCGGCGTCTCGAAGGCGCACGACGACTCGGAGCTGGCTGCCGCCATGGAGCTGGCCTTCGCCGAAGATGACAAGGTGCTCGTCGAGGAGCAGCTCGTCGGCCGCGAGATCGAGGTGGCCGTGCTCGAGGGGCGCGACGGCGCGGAGGCTCGCGTGTCGCTGCCGGGCGAGATCGTGCTCACGACCCGCGAGTTCTACGACTTCGAGGGCAAATACCTGAACGGCGAGGGCGTCGAAGTGGTCTGCCCCGCATCGCTGTCTGACGCCGAGATCGCGGCGGTGCGCGAGATCGGCGCGCGCGCGTTCGCCGCGGTGGATGGCCGAGGGCTCGCCCGCGTCGACACGTTCGTCGCGCCATCCGGCGAGGTCTTCGTCAATGAGCTGAACACGATGCCGGGGTTCACGCCGATCTCGATGTACCCGAAGTGCTGGATCGCCTCGGGCCTGTCGTACGCCGACCTCATCACCGAGCTCATCGAGCTCGCCCGCGCCCGCTGACTCGGTTCCTGCGGTCTCCCTCGGTTCCTGAGCCCCCTCGGTTCCTGAGCCCCCTCGGTTCCTGAGCTTGTCGAAGGGCCCGTCGCACCTTCTGCGGGTGCGAGGCTGTTTCAGCCGCAGACTTTGCGACCGGAACGGGGCGGAGCCGCAGAAAGTGCGACGAGAACGACCCATCGCGTCGTCGAGGCACGGTGGTATCGTCGGTGCCACGTGCGACGACACGGAACCGGTGTCGACGCAGGACTCAGAGCAGCACGCACGGCAGCAGGCGCCGCCGGTGGTCGACGCCCGTCGCGGGCGTCCCGTTCATCGCGCTCGTCTCCTTGAGCTCGGCGACGATCAGAGCCGACGGACTCGGTGCCGGGCTCGGAGTCGGAGCGCTGATGGCCGCCCCGTCGTGCTTCTCGGCCTGGGACATGCCGGTCGTCAGCCGGCCTCGATGCCGTCTTCGGTGTCGGTGGCAGGGTCGGTGCACTCGGTGGTCTTGGGCAGCTCACTGACGGCGGAGGCGAGGGCGGCGAGGGCATCGTCACCCGAGATGACCGTCGTGTCGACATACGCCTGCGCGGCAGGGGAGCGGCCGTAGGTGGTCATCCGCAGGTTCGGGTAGTCGGTGTCGTCGATCAGCCAGTCGACCGACTTGATCGTGACGCATGTGAGCGTGCTCGGCGCGGGTTCCTCCAGCCCGCACGTGAAGATCACGGTCGTCGGCTTGCCCCAGGCGGCGGTCGCCTGGGCGTCGGTCCAGACCCGGGTGAGGTCGCCGACGGCGTCGGGCAGGCGCACCGAGACGTCCGCGCACAGCGGGTCGTTCGCGTTCGCCGCCGGCTCAAGATGGATGGTCGGGGTGCAGCCGGTGAGCACGGCGCCTGCGAGCACGAGAAGCAGGGCGAGGATTCGGCGGCGCACCCGACCAGCCTACGCTGGAGGGATGGGCGAACACCTGACGGTCGCAGACCTCTCGGAAGGCGACATCCTGCGCCGCATCCTGGCCCGCACGGGGCGTGCGAGCGCGACGCTGCTCGGCCCGGGTGACGACGCCGCGGTGATCGGGTCGTCCGGCGCCGTCGTGGCGACGACCGACACCCTCGTGCACGGTCCCGATTTCCGCCTGGCGTGGACGAGCGGCTTCGACCTCGGCTGGAAATCCGCGGCCGTGAACCTCGCCGACATCGCCGCGATGGGCGCGCGCCCGACCGCGCTGCTGGTCGCCGTCATCCTGCCGACGTCGACCGAGATCGCCTTCGTCGAGGCGATGGCGGATGGTCTGCGTGCGGCGTGCGACGCACTCGCGCCGGGCTGCGCGGTGGTCGGTGGGGACCTTGCGACGGGCGATGTGCTCACGGTGGCGGTGACCGCCCTCGGCGATCTGGATGGTCGCGCGGCCGTGACGCGCGCTGGCGCCCGGGTAGGCGATGTCGTCGCGCTCGCGGGCGAGAGGGGGCAGGCTGCGGCAGGGCTCGCCATCCTGTTCGAGCGGTTCCGGGATGACGCCGGACATCCGATCCCCGTAGATGCGGCTCGGCTGGTACCGGGGGAGCGGGCGCTCGTCGACGCGCAGCTGCGGCCATCCCCGCCCATCGGGCTCGGACCGATCGCCGCGGTGAGCGGGGCGACGGCCATGATGGACGTCTCCGACGGGCTTGCGCTCGACGCGCGGCGGATGGCGGACGCCTCGGACGTGACGATCGACCTCGACCCGCTGGGCGAGCGGGAGTTGGCGGGCGGGGAGGACCACGCGCTGCTCGCGTGCTTCCCCACCGAGGCGCTTCCGCCCGGGTTCCATGCGATCGGCCGGGTCGTCGCCAGGGGCGCGGCCGCCGTCACCGTGGCAGGTGTCCCCTACGCCGCCCGCGGCGGCTGGGACCCCTACCAGGACTGGGACGCTGCCTCCGGCTGAGACCGCCCGTCCGCTCGCCGGGTGCGCGGCTGCGCCGAGACTGCGCGGCCGCTCGTGGGATGCGTGCCCGCTCGCAGGGTGCGCGGCGGCTCGCAGACAGCGCGTGGTACGCGCTGTCTGCGAGCGTTGGTGCAGTTTGACGTGGGATGGTGCCGGCGGGGTGCGCGGTTGCTCGCGGGATGCATGAACGCTCGCGGAGTGCGCGGTTGCTCCCACACAGCGCGTGGGACGCGCTGTGTGGAAGCAACCGCGCAGCCTCAGGCGACGGGGCCGTCGATCAGGGTGACCGTTGCGGTCTGGGTGGTGCCCGACGCGTCCACGTAGGTGAGGGTCACGGTGTCGCCCGGCTCGTAGCCGTCGAGCAGCTCAGACAGGGCGTCGGAGTCGGCGACCGCAACCCCGTCGACCGCCGTGATGGTGTCGCCCGAGGTGAGACCGGCCTCCGCTGCGGGCGTGCCATCCAGCACCCCGGCGATCGTCGCGCCTGCGGTCGCCGTCTGCGTCTGCTCGAATGCGCCAGGGCCGTACGATGCCGTCGTCTCGCTGAAGTACACGCCGAGGAAGGCCGGGTAGCCGAGCGTCACGCCATCCGACTCGTCGCCCGCGAGGATCTGGTCGACGATCTGCAGCGCATCCTCGATCGGGATGGCGTAGGCGGTGACATAGGCGGTGCCACTGGAGGCGGCGGTCGTCATGCCGATGACCTCGCCCTCATCATCGAGCAGGGCACCGCCCGAATCCCCCGAAACCACATCTGCCGAGATCTCGATCATGCCGTCGAGCGTCTCCGAGTCGACGACGCCCTCCGCCTCGGTCGTCACCGTCGAGTCCAGATCGGTGATCGTGCCATCCGCCGCGAGCAGCGTGCCGCCGCCCTCGGCATTGCCGACGGCGGTGATGTCGTCGCCCACCGACTCCTCGTCGTCGTCGTCGATCGTGACGGTCGTGAGGCCAGAGGCATCCTCGAGCTGCAGCAGCGCCACATCGTCCTCCGCATCGGTGCCGACGACCGAGGCGGTGTAGGTCTGACCGGTGGAGGGATCGGTGACGGTGATCTCGGTGGCGCCCGCGACCACGTGGTTGTTGGTGAGCACGAGGCCGTCGCTCGTCAGCACCATGCCGGTGCCCGCGGCGCTCGCGTCGTAGTAGCCGAGGTCGGTGTCGATCAGCACGACGCCCGTCGACTCGTCGGAGCTCGCCGTCGTCGCCTCCTCCTGCGTGGTCTGGGCCTGGGTCTGCGTCTGGCCTTCGCCCTGGGTCTGTGCGTCGCCCTGCGTGCCCGACCATCCCTGACCTCCACCCGGCGTGTCGCGGTCGGCGACCACCGTGCTGGTGCCTGTCGCCTTCGCGCTCGCCTCGGCGGCTTCCGCGGCGGTGGCCAGCGGCAGCCCAACGGCGAGCGCCGTCGCAATCGCGAGGGTGGCCGCGGTGCACGCGACCGTCGACCTGCGGCGGTACCACGGGCGCTGCGCCGTGGCGACGGCGGCGGGTTCGAATTCGACGTTCTCTGACATTTCAGCCTCCCGAGGAGTGGATCTGACGTCAGAACATCACCCGTGATAGTGAGAACGAGAGCCATGAGCTATGTCAAAGCTATGAGTTATCGCTCCACCACAGCGCCGTGTCGCCGTAGGTGCGATCTCGCCAGGCCGTGAGGCCCGCCGCCGCCCAGTCGGGAGCTGCCGAGCGCGACGATCTCTCCACCACGACGACGGCATCGGATGCCAGCAGTGGAGCGAGCGCGACGAGATCGGCGGTGAGCTCCTCATCCGTGAGGTCGTAGGGCGGGTCGATCAGCGCGAGGTCGATGCCGGGGGAGGTGCGCGAGAGGAAGGACCTCACGGCGACAGGATGCACCGTGATGGATGGCGCATCCCGACCGAGCGCGCGACGCACCGCCTGCACGTTGCGGCGCGCGACATCCGCTGCCTGGCGCGAACGCTCGACGAGCTCGACGCGGCTCGCGCCGCGGCTCGCGCACTCCAGGCCGAGCGCTCCCGACCCCGCGTACAGGTCGACGACCTGCGCGCCATCCAGCAGCCCCTCGCCCTCGAGCGAGGCGAACAGCGACTCGCGCACCCGGTCGCTCGTGGGCCTCGTGCCCGCCTTCGGCACCTCGAGCCGGGTGCCGCCCGCGGCGCCCGCGATGATCCTCGTCACCTCACCAGGCTACCGAGAGTGCGTGTGCGCAGTGAGAGGCCTTCTGCCGCGGGGCGTCTCGTCGGGTTCAGGGCCTGCCGTTGCGGGCGCGGACACCCGGGCGTAACGCCGCCGCGCGATAATCGGGCGCATGGCAGAAACCGTCACCGTCTCCATCACGCGCAGTGTCGACCCCGACCGCATCCCCGAAGCGACCAGCTGGGTGCAGCAGGGTGTGAACCTCGCCAACCGCTACCCGGGGTTCCTCGGCTCGGGGTGGGTGCGCGCGGCCGAAGACGCGCGCGAGTGGCACATGCTCTACCGCTTCGCCGACGAGCAACAGCTCGACGCGTGGGAGACGAGCGACGAGCGCGCAGGATGGCTTGAACAGGGGCGCGAGCTCGTCACCGAGAAGCGCGTGCAGCGCCGCAGCGGCATCGAGGGCTGGTTCGATCAGCCCACCGACAAGACGGGCTCGCTGCAGGCGATTCCAGCGGCGCCTCCGCGATGGAAGCAGGCGGTGAGCATCTGGTGCGGGTTCTTCCCGACGAACCTCGTCTTCACGCTGCTCATCTCGCTCGCGCCGTTCTGGGACGGCTGGCCGATCCCCGTGCGCGTGCTCGTCTCGACGCTCGTGTTGACGCCGATCATGACGTTCTGGGTGCTGCCGCTCATCACGCGCCTTCTGCAGCCGTGGCTGCAGCGTCCGTAGGCAGCGGGTTGCGCGGCGCGCCAGGCTGCTGCTTGCCCTCCGACACCCACAGCGGGTCGAACGAGCGCGCGCCCTGCACCCGGGCGGCGAGGCCATCCAGTCGCGCCACGATCTCGTCATCGAGCCGGATGCCGATGGCCGAGACGTTCTCGTCGACGCGAGCAGGGAAGCGAGAGCCGGGAATCGGCACGACCGGCAGGCCGAGCGTGCGCCCCTTCTCATACAGCCAGGCGAGCGCGAGCTGCGCCGGGGTGACATCGGCGTCGGTCGCGATCAGCGCGAGATCGTCGAGCAGCGGCTCGTTGGCTGCGAGGTTCTCGGGGAAGAAGCGGGGGAACTTCGGGCGGCCATCGCCATCCTGCAGCGCAGCCGCATCGAATGCGCCCGTCAGCCACTGGCGGCTGAGTGGGGAGTAAGGCACGAACCCGACGCCCAGCTCGCGCGCGGTGGGCACGACGAAAGGCTCGACATCGCGCGAGATGATCGACCACTCCGTCTGCACCGCCGCGATCGGGTGCACGGCGTGGGCGCGGCGCAGTTCATCGGCTGTCGCCTCCGAAAGGCCGATGTGCCGCACCTTGCCCTCGGTGATGAGCTCGGCGACGGCGCCCACGGTCTCTTCGATCGGCACGTCGGGGTCGACGCGGTGCTGGTAGTACAGGTCGACGTGGTCGGTACCGAGGCGTCCGAGCGTCAGATCGATCTGCTCGCGCACGTAGGCTCGGTCGCCGCGCACCTGGCGCCTGCCGATCGCGCCGCCCTGCACGATGCCGAACTTGCTGGCGAGCTGCACCTCGTCGCGGCGCGTCGCGAGCAGCTTCGAGATGATCCGTTCGCTGCGGCCGGCGCCGTAGATGTTCGCGGTGTCGATGAAGGTCACGCCTGAGTCGACGGCGTGCGTCAGCGTCGCGAGCGCCTCGTCGTCGGTCACCGGCCCGTACACGTCGCTCAGCGACATGCCGCCGTAGCCCTGGGCTGACACCTCCAGAGAGTCGCCGAGGGTGATCGTGGGGATGGCCGTCGTCTCGTTCGTCACCAGGCCAGCGTATGGCCATCCAGTGACACGAGGGCTGTGTGATGACAGACAGCGTCATACGGCCCGCGCACGCGAGAGCGGGCGCACAATGGAGACATGAGCGATCTTGACGACATCCCGGTGACCACGCTTCGCGGCGAGCAGACGACCTTCGGCGAGCTGAGCGATCACAAGGTCGCTCTTGTGGTGAACGTCGCCAGTCGCTGCGGCCTCGCTCCGCAGTACGAGCAGCTCGAGCAGCTGCAGAAGCAGTACGGCGACGCGGGTTTCACGGTCGTCGGCTTCCCGAGCAACCAGTTTCTGCAGGAGTTGAAGACCTCGGACGACATCGCCGAGTACTGCTCAGCGACCTGGGGCGTGACGTTCCCGATGGCCGAGAAGATCATGGTCAACGGCAAGAACGCCCATCCGCTCTACAAGGCGCTGAAGGAGACCCCCGACGACAACGGCGACGCGGGTCGGGTGAAGTGGAACTTCGAGAAGTTCCTCGTGAATCCGGATGGCCGTGTGCGCCGGTTCCGCCCGACGACCAAGCCGGATGACCCCGCCATCGTTGCCACGATCAAGGAGTGGACAGGCCAGGCGTGAGCGCCCGCCGCCGGGTGCGCGTGCACGGCCTCGTGCAGGGCGTGGGCTTTCGGTACAGCACGGCGCGCGAAGCGCAGCGCCTCAGCCTGGCCGGCTGGGTGAAGAACCTCCTCGACGGTTCGGTCGAGACCGAGATCGTGGGTGCGCCCGACGCGCTCGATCACATGGTCGCCTGGCTGCGTCACGGTCCCTCCAGCGCGAGGGTCGATCGCATCGAGGTCAGCGAGCTCGAGCCTCGCACCGACAGCGGAGACGGGTTCGTCATCGTCTGAGCGCCGTCAGCGTGACGTCGCGCTCGACCTCTGACGCTACTGCTTTGTGGCGTGCTCGACCGACATGACGAGCACGACGCGATCGGCGGCGTCCGGCGGCGGGGTCGTGCTGGGGTTGCCGTAACGATTCTGCAGTTCGACGAAGAAGGCGCCCGTGGGATCGGGCACGGCGTCGACGAGCCGTCCCCGCACCTCGAGGTAGCGGAACGGGTTGTCTGGATCGATGATCGACAGCGCCATCGACGCATTGTGCTGCAGATTGCGGAACTTCTGTCGCTTCGCCGTATGGGTGAACTTGATGTGCTCGCCGTCGAACGCGAACCACATCGGGTTGACCTGCACGGTGTCATTCGGTCGGATGGTGCCGAGGTGACCGTACAGCGGAAGGTCGAGCAGGTGGCGATACTTCGCCGGGATGATCTCGTCAGGCCTCGTCATATGCGGTGGAACGCGCGGGGACCACGGTTGATTCCGCGGACTGGCCCGCGGCGCCGTCACGAGGCATGATCAGCACGATGAGCACGAGCAGCACGGCGGTGACGGCGACGCCGACGAAGACCCAGGTCGAGGCCGTGACGATCGTGTCGTAGTCGTGCTCGCCTGCGCCCGCGCGGATGATCGCGTTCGAGACCGCGCCGAAGACCGCGACGCCGACGGCCGAACCGATCGACCGTGCGAACGCGTTCATGCCCGTCACCGTGGCGCGCTCGCCCCAGCCGACAGACGACTGCGCCGCGATGAGCGTCGGCGAGGCGGTCCATCCCAGCCCGAAGCCGATGACGAACGAGGTCACCGCCATCAGCACCGGGTTGGGCCACGGCGCGATGCTCACGAGCACGATGGCACCGACCAGAGCAATCGCCGACCCGATGAGCGCCGTGAAGCGGAACCCTCGACGCAGATAGATGCGGCCGGCATTGGATGCCGCGATCGGCCATCCGAGCGTCATCGCCGCCACCACGAGGCCAGACAGCAGCGGCTCGATGTGGATCGAGTTCTCGAGGTAGGTGGGGGCGAAGCTCGTGAGCCCGACGAGCAGGGCGCCCACCCCGAATGAAGCCAGGGCCGTCGCCGTGATGAGGCGTCGACTCAGCACGCGCAGGTCGACGATCGGCTCGGCCACGCGGCGCTCGACGAGCACGAAGGCGGCGAGCGCGACGACGCCGATCACGAAGCAGCCGATGCTGAACGCCGACGTCCACGCCCAGGCGTTGCCGCCCTCCAGCAGGCCGAGAAGCAGCGTCGAAAGCGCGAGGGTGAGCAGGATGGCGCCCGCGAAGTCGATGCGGTGGCGGCGCTTCTCGACCTTCTCGTGGAAGCCTCGCTGCAGCATCCATGCGGCGAGCAGGCACAGCGGAATGTTGATGAAGAAGATCCAGCGCCAGGAGACGAACTGGCTGAACACGCCGCCGAGCGCGGGCCCCGCGACCGACGAGATCGCCCACACGCTCGCGATGTAGCCCTGCGCCTTCGCGCGCTCGGTGACCGTGTAGATATCGCCGATGATCGTCATCGACATGGGTGCAACCGCACCCGCGCCGAGCCCCTGTACGAGACGGAACGCGATGAGCGCCGGCATGCTCCACGCGAAGCCGCACAGCAGGGATGCCAGCAGGAACAGCCCGATGCCGATCAACATGATCGGCTTGCGCCCGACCACATCCGCGATCTTCGAGTAGATCGGAACGGACACGGCCTGCGCGAGCAGATAGATCGAGAACAGCCAGGGGAACTGCTCATAGCTGCCGAGGTCACGCACGACGGAGGGCACGGCGGTCGCGAGGATGGTCGCATCGATCGCGATGAGCCCCGACCCCAGCATCATGGCGCCGAGCACGGGTCCGCGCTCGCTGCGCAGGCCGATGGTCGTGCCGCGGCTGGTGGAAGAGGTCACCTCTGCTACAAGTCGACCGGGCCTCGGCGCATTCCCGTGAAAGCACTTTCGTGAAAGCACTCTCGTGAAAGGGTAGGGGGATGAGCAGTGCGAACCTGACACGAGACGAGACCGCCGCGCGATCCGCGGCCATCAGCCTCACCATCATCCGCGTCGACCTCGATCTGACGAGTGCTCCGGATGCCGAGACAACCGGTTTCGGCACGGTGACGACGCTGGCCTTCACCGCCACGACCGATGAGACCTGGATCGACTTCATCGGCGAGCGCGTCGACCGGGTGAACGTGAACGGCGAGGATCGCGAGGTCGACTGGGATGGCGCGCGCATCCGCGTGACGGGGCTCGCCGCGGACAACGAGGTGACCATCCACGCCACCGGCGCTTACAGCCGATCGGGCGAAGGGCTGCACCGCTTCACCGACCCGGCCGACGGGCAGACCTATCTCTACACGCAGTACGAGCCGGCGGACAGCCGCCGCGTCATGGCCTGCTTCGAGCAGCCAGACATGAAGGCGAGGTACACGTTCCGCATCACCGCGCCATCCGGATGGCAGGTGCTCTCGAACGGGGCGGCCGTGCGTACCGAAGTGAACGGGGGCACCCAGACGGTCGAGTTCGCCGAGACCCTTCCGCTCTCGAGCTACATCACCGCGGTCGCCGCCGGGCCCTACGCCCGTGTCGACGACCAGTGGACTCGCGGCGAGCAGACGATCGACCTCGGCGTGCTGGTGCGCGCCTCTCGCGCGACCGACCTCGACGCCGACGAGATCATCGAGGTCACCAAGCAGGGCCTCGACTTCTACACCGAGGCGTTCGACTACCCGTATCCGTGGGGCAAGTACGACCAGATCTTCGTGCCCGAGTACAACCTCGGCGCCATGGAGAACCCTGGCCTCGTCACCTTCACCGAGAGCTACGTGTTCCGCGGCGCGTCCACCGTCGCCCAGCACGAGACGCGCGCGGACACCATCCTGCACGAGATGGCGCACATGTGGTTCGGCGATCTCGTCACGATGAAGTGGTGGGATGACCTGTGGCTGAAGGAGTCGTTCGCCGACTACATGGGTGCGCACGCCTCGGTTGCGGCGACGAAATTCACCGACTCGTGGGTCGCCTTCGCGAATGGGCGCAAGGGGTGGGCGTACACGCAGGATCAGCTGCCGACGACGCATCCGATCGTGGCCGACATTCCCGATCTCGAAGCGGCGAAGCTCAATTTCGACGGCATCACGTACGCCAAGGGCGCCTCGGTGCTCAAGCAGCTGGTCGCCTATGTCGGCGAGCAGGCGTTCTTCGCGGGAGCCCGCCGCTACTTCAAGGAGCACGCGTTCGGCAACACGACGCTGGGCGACCTGCTTGCCGCGCTGGAAGCGGCATCCTGCCGCGATCTGAAGGCGTGGTCTGCCGCCTGGCTCGAGACGACCGGCGTGTCGACGATCACCGGCGAGCGCGGGCATGGCGCGCTCACGATCGTGCAGACCGACCCGCGTCCGCATCGCCTGGCGATCGGGCTGTTCGCGCTGGATGACGGGCGTCTTGTGCGCCGTGGCCGAGTCGATGTCGACATCGAGGGGGAGCGCACGACGGTCGATGTGCCGGTGCTCGCGGATGCCGACCTGGTTCTGGTGAACGACGGTGATCTGACCTACGCGAAGGTCAGGCTCGATGACCGCTCGCTCACCGCCGTGACGCAGGCGCTGTCGACGATCGACGAACCGCTCGCGCGCGGACTCGTGTGGGCGTCGCTGTGGAATGCGGTGCGCGATGGCGATCTGCCGGCACGAGAATATCTTGACATCGTCGCTCGTCACGCTCCGGGTGAGCAGAGCATCACGCTGCTGCGCAACGTGCTGAACCTCGCGTCGTTCGTCGTGCATGAGTTCGTGCCGAAGGAATTCGCCGCGGGCGCTCAGCAGACGTGGCTCGAAGTGTGCTGGCAGGCACTGCGCGGCGCAGAGCCAGGCGGCGACGCGCAGCTCGCCTGGGCGCGTGCGGTGGGGTCGGCCGCCCACCGAGACGACACGCACGCCGCCGAGCTCGCCTCAGCGCTCGATGGCGCGACGTCCGTTCCGGAGGGGCTGCCGCTCGACGCCGACCTGCGTTGGCAGTGGCTCAAAGCGCTCGCGACGACGGGCCATGCAGACGCGGCGCGGATCGACGAGGAACTCGAACGGGACAACACCATGAGCGGCCGCACCGCCTGGATCACCGCGCTCGCCGCGCGCCCGGACGCCGCGGTGCGCGCGGCCGCGTGGGAGAGCGCGTGGAACGACCTGACACTCACGAATGACCACCTCTCCGCGACGATCGACGGCTTCCGTGCCGGTGGGCGACGCGACCTCATCGCGGCGTTCGATGACGAGTACTTCTCGCGCCTGCGAGACGTGTGGGCTGATCGCAGCATCGACATCGCTCGTCGGCTCGTGCTGGGGCTCTTCCCCGACACCGAGACGACCGACCTGGTCGACGCATGGCTGGCGCAGAACGAAGATGCCCCCGGCTCGCTGCGTCGCCTCGTCATCGAGCAGCGCGACCACCTGGCCCGCGCCATCCGCGTGCGCGCCGCTGGGGCGCAGTGAGTTCGGCACCGTTTTCGACGGTCTGAGGTGCTGAAGGCACTGCGCGCGGGGTGCGTCGCTCGCGGTGTGGGCGGGCTTGGGCGCGGGTGTCGCTGGTGACGATGAAGGTGCTGAGGGTCGGGTGCAGTGAGTTCGGCACCGGTGAACAGCGTGCAGCGAGACGACGCGTCACGCCGCGGGCACGGTCCTCATCGACCAGTAAGCCCGGTGAGAGCGAGATCCAGAAGGCGGGGCCCCGTCTCGGGTGAGCGGTTGCGGCTGACCGTCCACGCGATTCCCGTGGCGAGATCGAAGAGCTCCTGCGCGGTGAGATCCGCGCGCACCGCGCCCGCCGACTGCGCGCGCTCGAGCAGGCGCGCGTTGAGGTCCTGCATTCGCGTGCACGTGATGCCGAGGCGCGAGTGCTCGCGGCTGGCGGCGTCGAGGAGGCTCGTCGGCAGCCCGGCGTACGTGCTTGAACGATCGATGACCGCGATCAGGAACTCTCGCAGGGCGGCGAACGGGTCATCCGCGTCCAGCAGCTCCAGCCCGCGATGAAAGCTGGAGACGACGTTCTGGGACAGCGCGGCGAGGATCAGGTCGTCACGCGTCGGGAAGTGGCGGTAGAGCGTCGCCGAGCCGACGCCCGCCGCTCGCGCGACGTCTTCGATCGATGCGTCGACGCCATCGCGGGCGAAGGCCCCACGGGCGGCGCACACGATCGCCTCGAAGTTGCGACGTGCGTCGACTCGTCGTGGTGGCTCGGGCACGGGCACGTCGTCGTTGGCGGACGCGCTGCTCATTTCATCTCCCGACGTGGTGCGCTTGACAAAAGTGGGGGATGCCCCCATATTTGACGAAGCGGGGGCTTCCTCCGTTTCTCATCATAGCCGCCTCGCCCCAGCCGTCCAGGCCGAAAGGGAGCCAGATGAACATTGCACGATCATCGTCCACGCGGGCGATCGCGCCCGTCATCCTCTGTCAACTGATGCTCATGGTTGACGGTGTGATCGTCACGGTCGCTCTCCCGGCCATCCGAATCGATCTGGGTCTCGACGCCGTGAGTCTCTCGTGGGTGGTGTCCGCCTACGCGCTCTCCTTCGCCGGGCTGCTGCTCGTGAGCGGTCGCATCGGCAGCGTGATCGGTCCGCGGCGCGCGCTGCTCATCGGTGTGACGGGCTTTATCATCGCGTCGGCACTGGGTGGCGTCGCCTGGGGAGGCGGTGTTCTGATTGCGGCCAGGGCGCTTCAGGGAGCGTGCGCTGCGCTCGCGGCGCCGTCCATCCTCGTGCTGCTCGCGACCAGCGCGCCAGCGGGACCGGAGAGGCTGCGGGCCATGTCGTGGCAGGTGATCGCGTCGAGCGCGGGCAGCGCGCTCGGCCTGGTCGCGGGCGGTGTTCTGACCGTGACGGCGGGATGGCGATGGGTGATGTACGTGAACGTGCCGATCGGGCTGTTCGTGCTCGTCGGTGTGCTGCTGTTCGTGGGCGAGGCGGAGCGCGCTCGTGTGCGCATCGACGCCGGTGGAGCGGTCGCATCCGCGCTCGCGATGGCGGGGATCGTCTTCGGACTGGCCCGTGCGGGTGCGACGGGATGGTCGGATCCCACCGTGGTCGCTTCGTTCGCCGTCGCTGTCATCGCGGGTTCTGTGCTCGTCGCCGTCGAGCGCCGCACGGCGCATCCTGTGCTTCCCGGGGTACTGCTGCGCGGGCGGAGTGCGCTGCCCTACATCGCCGTCGCCCTCATGCCGGCCATGATGATCGGGTTCTTCACATACTCGGTGCTGCTCTTGCACGACCTTCGTCATCTCGACGCACTGCTCACGGGGCTCGCCTACCTGCCGTGGGCGGCATCCGTCGTCATCGGCGGGCGTCTTGTCGGCCTCCTCGTCGCGCGCATCGGGGAGCGATGGACCGTGCTCGTCGGCGCGTCCATCGGGATCCTCGGAATTGCGCTGATTGCTGTCTTCGGTGCGGTTGGCCCGCTCTGGCTCGGTTTCGTCGCGCCGTGCTTCCTCGTGGGCTTCGCCCCAGGGCTCGTGTTCTCGGTGCTCACCAACCGGATCCTGAGTGCAGCGCCGGCGGCGGATGTCGGCGCCGCATCCGCCCTGCTGCAGTCGATGCAGCAGCTGGGCGGAGCGGTCGGGGTCGCCACGCTCTCCACGGTCTTCGCGACGACGGGCTCGTTGCCTTTCGCGCTCGCAGCGGCCTGCGGGTTCGGGCTGCTGCTGGTCGTGATCTTCGGTGCTCCGCGCGCGCTGTCGCCCTCGCCGCGACCGGCCGTCCTGGAGGCGAGCGCCTCCGACATTCGCCCCTGAGCCACGCCCACGATGCACATCTCGCGGATGTCGGAAGGTTCAGGCACAGGGGGTCGAGGCGCAGGGGGGCGGCACCGCTTGTTGCGGTTTGAGGTGCCGAAGGCACTGCGGGTTGGGGGCGCGTCGCTCGCGGCGTCGGCGAGGCTTAGACGTGGGCACCCTGAGGTGACGCTGATGACGATGAAGGTGCCTTGATCCGAGGCGCAGTGCGAAAGACACCGCTTCTGGCGGTTTGAGGTGCGTAAGGCACTGCGACTCGAGGGCGTTGCGCGAGGAGCAGTGAGTTCGGTACCGGATGCGGCGCGTCGAGGTGCTGAAGGCGCTGCGGGTTTGGGTGGGTCGCTCGCGGCGTCGAAGGTCGTTGCGCGATGGTGTGGCTTGCCTTCGAGTGCGCTCGAAGGCCTAGCCTGACGGGCATGAACACGCAGACATCGAGAACATGGATCATCACGGGTGCATCTTCGGGGCTGGGGAATGCTCTCGCGCGAGCTGCCCTGCGCGCGGGCGAGCGCGTCGTCGGAACCGCGCGAACGACCGAGCGGCTGGAACCACTCGCTCGAGATTTCGGCGACAGCTTTATCCCCATCGTGCACGACGTGCGCGACACGGATGGTGCCGCGGCCGTGATTGAACGCGCAATCGACGCCTTCGGGCGAATCGACGTGCTCGTCAACAACGCCGGCCTCGGACGGGTCGGAGCCGCAGAGGAAGTGTCGGACGCAGAGCTGCGAGACATGCTCGCACAGCACCTGTTCGGCCCCGCCGCCTTCGTCCGTGCAGCACTGCCGCACATGCGGAAACGGAAGTGCGGAGCCATCGTACAGATGAGCAGTCAGGGCGGACGCATGTCGTTCCCCGCGGTCGGCAGCTACTCGGCAGGAAAGTTCGCGCTTGAAGGCTGGTCCGAAGCTCTCGCGGGCGAAGCGCGCCCCTTCGGCATCCACGTGATGATTGTGGAGCCGAGCCGCTTCCGCACCGGATTCAATCGCGCAGGCGTTCTGCTGCGTTCGACGGAGCGCACGGACTACGACGGCGTCGTCGGTGCTGTCAGATCAGACATGGCCGCGGGCGATGGGGTGCAGGAGGGTGATCCTGATCGCGCGGCCGAAGCGATTCGTACCGCGCTCAACTCCTCGAACCCGCCGCTGCGACTGCCCCTGGGTGCGGAGGCAGTGCGCAACATGACTCGTCTCTACACCGAGAACCTGGCGCAGGTCGAACGCTGGTCTGAGCTTTCAACCTCGGCGGACTTCCCCGACGCTGCACCGTCCACACGGGCCCTCTGACCTGTCTACACTCGAGCACATGACGACTCAGACGCTCATCGCGAAGCTGATGAGGCAGGTCGAGACGACGCCCGACGCGTCGAGCATCGACCTGATCCACGACCTGCTCGATGACTCGACGATCGAGGCGGATGCTGCATCCATCGGCATCGCGCAGGCGGCCGAACTGGTGCGGTTCTCGCCTCACACCCTGCGGTACTACGAAGATCTCGGACTCGTCCATCCGGATCGCGATGCATCCGGCTACCGTGCATACTCCGCAGCCGATCTGCGGCGGCTCATCTTCATTGGGCGAATGCGTGTGTCGGGAATGACGATGAGCGACCTGCGCCGGTATGTCTCGCTTGTCGACGAGGGGGAGTCGACCATCCCGGAGCGTCGACAGATCATGATCGAGCAGCGTGATCGCATCACCAGACAGCTCGCCGAGCTCTCGCTCGCGCTGGAGGCTACTCAGTTCAAGATCCGCACGTATTCTGCGCCTGCGCCGTAGTCCCAGCATTGTGAGCGCTTGCGCGTGCGAGGATCGTATGGGCCGTGCACCCAATGAAATCCAGTGCAATCGCTGCAATCGGTTTGTGAGGCTTGCTAAGTTCGGAGGGCTCTCCCTCCCAACCCTTGGAGCCGACGTGTCGAAGAAGACAGTGGCGCGACGCAGCGCGCTCGCCCTCCTGGCCATCCCCGCTCTCGCCTTCTCGGGTGCAGCTGTCGCGCTGGCGCCGGCCGCCGCGGCCGACCGTACGGTCGTGCTCGCCGGCAGCCTGAGGTCAGAGCGCGGCTGCGATGACGACTGGATGCCCGGATGCGACGCCGGATGGCGCGCTCGTGCTGTTCAACGCCTCGCCCGATGCGATCACGCAGACGCTTCCCGACCTCGCCGGTCGCGACCGCGCGCAGTCCACCGGCGCCCGCATCATCTTCGCCGACGAGCCGACGGGTGCCCTCGACACCACGACGAGCGGTGAGGTCATGTCCGCGCTGCTCAACTCGACCCCGAGCCGCGGCAACGCGCTCGTGTTCGCCGCGCTCGCGGCGACGCACCCCGTGCTCACCCGCGTGCTCGCCACGCCTGTTCCCTGTCCTGAGCTTGTCGAAGGGCGCGCAGAATAGGGCTTTCACAGGCTCCGCGGGTGCGGAGTGTCGGGCGGCCGGGCGGTGTGCACGCCACGTATGGTGACTGAGTCATGATTCGGTTCGACCACGTCACCAAGCGCTACAGCGGCACCCCCCGGCCCGCGCTGGATGACATCGACTTCGAGGTGCAGCGGGGGGAATTCGTGTTCCTCGTCGGCGCCTCAGGCTCGGGCAAGTCCACGTGCCTGCGGCTCATCACGCGCGAAGAGGTCGCCTCGAAGGGGCGCACTATCGTGCTCGGACGAGACCTGAAGACGCTCACCACCAGACGCACGCCGTACTTCCGCCGCCAGATCGGCTCGGTGTCGCAGGACTTCCGGCTGCTGCAGTCGAAGAACGTGACGCAGAACGTGGCCTTCGCGCTGCAGGTGATCGGGCGCACGCGCGCCTTCATCAAGCACGCCGTGCCCGAGGCGCTCGAGCGCGTGGGCCTTGCCGGCATGGGCAAGCGGATGCCGAACGAGCTCTCCGGCGGTGAGCAGCAGCGCGTCGCGATCGCGCGCGCCATCGTCAACGGGCCCCCGCTGCTGCTGGCGGATGAGCCGACGGGAAACCTCGACCCGGCGACATCGGTCGAGATCATGCGCATCCTCACCGACATCCACTCGACCGGAACGACCGTGATCATGGCGACCCACGAGGCGGGCTTCGTCAACCAGATGCAGCGGCGCGTCATCGAGCTGCGCGACGGCGTCATGGTGCGCGACGAGGTGCGAGGCGGCTACGGCGACACCTCGGTGGTGCAGACGCTGCAACCCGA
Organism: Microbacterium sp.; assembly: GCA_047607025.1. Taxonomy (GTDB): domain Bacteria; phylum Actinomycetota; class Actinomycetes; order Actinomycetales; family Microbacteriaceae; genus Microbacterium. Next base: position 11,825 of record JASGDS010000272.1, on the reverse strand, counting down.
GACAGAGCGCGGGGCGGCATCCATCGCGGCGCTCACCGCGCTGCAGGAGGCGCAGCGCCAGTCGGAGGAGGAGCCGGAGACCGAGGCGCTCGTGACCGAGGCCGCCGCATCGCTCGCCTCGGCTCCGCAGGGTTCCGACGACGCCGAGGAACGTCCATCCGACGACGGCGAGACCATCGTCGGCCTCGGCACAGCCGACCTGCTCGGGCTCAAGGAGTCCGACGACGAGGTGGGGCCGACGACATGAGGTTCCGTCTGGTTCTCGGTGAGGCGCTGCAGGGACTGCGCCGCAACATCTCGATGGTCATCTCCATCGTGCTCGTCACCTTCGTCTCGCTCACCTTCGTCGGCGCGGCCGCCCTCATGCAGCTGCAGATCGTCAAGACGAACGACTACTTCGAGGATCGTGCGCAGGTCGACATCTACCTGTGCAGCTCGCTGTCCACCGTCGACACCTGTACGGATGGCGCGGCCACGGACGAGCAGATCCAAGCCGTCAAGGACGAGCTCGAGGGTGACACGCTCAAACCCTTCGTGCAGGAGTACCAGTACCTGAGCGCGGAGGATGCGTACAACGCGCTGCCGGACAGCATGACCAATGCCTTCACGGCCGACCAGTGGTCGGGCGAGTTCCACGTGCGCCTCGTCAACCCACAGGACTCCGACGTCATCACCGAGGCGTTCAGCGGCTTCACCGGCGTGGAAGAGGTGACGGACCAGCTGTCCTACCTCGACCCGCTGTTCGGTGCGCTCACCATCGCCACTTACATCGCCGTCGGCATCGCCGTGCTCATGCTCATCTCCACCGTGCTGCTGGTCTCGACGACCATCCGGCTTTCTGCGTACGCCCGCAGACGCGAGGTGTCGATCATGCGCCTCGTCGGCGCGTCCAACCGTTTCATCCAGACGCCGTTCGTGCTCGAGGGCGTGTTCGCCGCATTCATCGGTTCGGCCCTCGCCAGCGCCGCCATCGTGCTCGGCGCGCACTACGGCATCGCCGGCTACCTCTCGAAGGAGGGCGGCGGCATCCCCTGGGTGGGCGACGCGCAGGCGTGGCTCGTCGTGCCGTGGCTCGTCGTGATCGGCGTCGTGCTCGCCGCGATCAGCGCCGGATTCGCCATCCGGCGCTGGCTCAAGGCCTGACGTGCGGTAGGCTGGAGGGCTGCGTCAGCCACTCCAGGAGGTGAGAGCCATGCCACGCGAAAAGGGCGAACAGGTCGTCGCGACAAACCGTCGCGCCCGCCACGAGTACACGATCGAGAAGACCTACGAGGCAGGGCTCGTGCTGACAGGCACCGAGGTGAAGTCGCTGCGCGAAGGGCGCGCGAACCTCTCCGACGGCTACGCCTACATCGACGGGGGAGAGGCGTGGCTCGACGCCGTGCACATCCCCGAGTACTCGCAGGGAACCTGGAACAACCACTCCTCGAAGCGCGTGCGCAAGCTGCTGCTGAACAAGCAGGAGATCGTCCGGCTCAGCCACGACGTGTCGGCGGGTGGCTACACGATCGTCCCGCTGAAGCTGTACTTCAAGGATGGCCGCGCGAAGGTCGAGATCGGCGTCGCGAAGGGCAAGCGCGAGTGGGACAAGCGCCAGGCGCTGCGTGAGGCGCAGGACAAGCGCGAGGCCGAGCGCGCCATGCGCACCCGCAACCGTCTGGGCGAGGACTGACCCGGCTTGTGCACAGGCTTCTACGCCACCGGGGTTCGCCCTTCTAGCCTCGACGCATGCCGCAGCTGCTGGTCATCCTCATCCACGCGGTGTTCCTCGCCGCCGGGGCGTGGCTCATCCACGTCGACATCCAGGAGCACCGGCTGCCGAATCGCATCGTCTTTCCCACATTCGGTGTTCTGCTGCTGCTCATCTCCGCCGACGCCGTCGTGCGCGGTGACGTCATCGATCTGCGGCGGGCATCTCTCGCCGCCTGCGTGCTGTTCGTCGCCTACCTCGCGCTGCAGATGATCGCCCCGGAGGGCGTCGGCGGGGGAGACGTGAAGCTCGCCGCGGTCGTCGGCCTGTTCCTCGGCTGGCACGGATGGCACGTCTTCGTCCTCGGCGCGGCCGCCGCCTTCTTCGTGGGCGGGGCATGGGCCATCCTGCTCATCACGACGCACAGGGGAACGGGGAAGACCGCGATCGCGTTCTGCCCGTGCATGATTCTCGGTGCGTGGGCGGGGCTGCTCGGCGGGTGAGGCCGACGCTCGGTAACGTGGAGCCATGGCTCTTCTGCCGAACTGGGTGCGCCGCGTTCTCGCGTGGCTGCTCGAGCAACGCATCGTGCGGGCCTTCTTCCACTACTCCTGGCACGGCGGCGGGATGCTGTCAGCCGCGATCACGTTCCGGGCGCTGTTCGCGATCTTCGCCGCGGTGCTGCTGGGGTTCTCGGCCGCCGCGATCTGGCTCGGCAACCGCCCTGAGCTCTACGACGGGCTGATCGAGGCGCTCAACGCCGCGATCCCCGGGCTCCTCAAGATGGACGACTCCTCGAGCGGCATCGTCTCGGCCGATCGCCTCTCGGAGGGCCTTGACAAGGCGGGGCTCGCCGGTGTGATCGCCGCCGTCGGTCTGCTCTGGGCCGCGCTCGGGGCCATCCGCAACCTGCGCGACGCGCTGCAGGCGCTCGCGGGAACCGCCGTCGAGAAGCCCAAGATGTGGTGGGAGCTGATCGGCGACCTGCTCACCGCGCTCGGCATCGGCGCACTGCTCGTGGCATCCGCGGTCATCACGATGCTCGGCTCGGCCTTCGTCGAGACGGTGCTGGGATGGCTGGGCCTCACGGGCACTGGATGGCAGGTGCTGCTGACCAGAGCCATCACGATCGCCTCGACCTTCCTGCTCGATGTCGTCGTCGTCATCCTGCTGCACCGCATTCTGTCCGGCACGAAGCCCGCCGCGAAGAACCTCGTGATCGGCGGGCTGCTCGGCGCCGCAGGGCTCACGGTGCTGCAGCAGCTCTCCGGCCTGTTCGTCCGCGGCGCCAACAACAACCCGCTGCTCGGGACGTTCTCGTCGGTCGTCGCGCTGCTGCTGTGGATCAACTTCTCCGCCCAGGTCATCCTCATCGCCTGCTCGTGGATCATCATCGCCGAGGCCGAGCGGCGCGACCGCGTCGCGGAGCGCTACGGCTCGGCGACCGTCGCCCAGCGCAGGGTGCACTCGGCGGAAGCCGATGTGCGCCGCGCCGCCGCCGCCCTGCAGGTCGCGCGCGATGCCGAAAGGGCGGAGCGGGAGAAGCTCGTCGGCAAAGTCGCCGAGTAGGCTGTGCGCATGGCACTCGCACGCATCATCGGCGGCCCGCTCGACGGGCAGATTCTTCCGCTCGACGCCCTCGACTTCACCTTCGTCAAGAACGACACCGACGAGTGAGCGAGCCGAGCAGGTTCCTCGAGATCGAGCTGAAGTTCGATGTCGATCCTGGCACGCCTGTTCCCGACTTCACGGGCGTGCCCGGTGTGGCATCCGTCTCGCCCGGCGAGCTGCGCCAGCTCGACGCCCTGTACCTCGACACCTACGACACGCAGCTGTCGAAGGCGGGCGTCGCGGTGCGTCGCCGCACGGGCGGGCCGGATGCCGGCTGGCATATCAAGGGTCCGCGCACCGACAGCGGAAGCACGGCGGTGTCGAGCCGCGTGGAGCTCGGATGGCCCGATCAGGAGACGGTGCCGGAAGCGGTGACGGAGTACCTCGCGCAGTGGACGACGGACAACCTGCGTCCGCTCGCACGCATCGTGAACAAGCGCACCGCCTACGAGCTGTTCGATGCGGATGGCCGGGTGCTGGCCGAGTTCGTCGACGACGATGTGCGCGCGATGGACATGCGCACCCGCGTGCACCGCAACTGGTGCGAGTGGGAGATCGAGCTGGGTGAGGCCGCCCCGCAGGATCCGGAGAAGCAGCAGGCGCTGCTCGATGCGCTCACCGAGGCGGCGCGTACCGCAGGAGCGCGCGAGCCGAGCTCCTCATCGAAGCTCGCTCGCGCCCTCGGCCACTAGCCCCAACTGCCGAGTGACCACTCTTTTGCCGAACTCGCCCGGGATTTCCGCGGACTGCTGGGCAAAAGAGTGGTCACTCGGCGGTAGGCGTCAGAAGTTGATCATGTGGCCGACCAGGCCGTGGAACGTCTCCTGCAGCGCCTCGGACAGCGTCGGGTGCGTGTGCACGTTGCGCGCCAGCTCGTAGGCCGTGAGATCCCACTTCTGCGCGAGCGTCAGCTCGGGCAGCAGCTCTGACACGTCAGGGCCGACCATGTGGCCGCCCAGCAGCTCGAGGTGCTCGGCGTCGGCGATCAGCTTGACGAAGCCGACCGGCTCGCCCAGACCGTGCGCCTTGCCGTTGGCCATGAACGGGAACGTCGACACCTTGATCTCGTGCCCGGCATCCTTCGCCTGCTGCTCGGTGAGACCGAACGACGCCACCTGCGGCGAGCAGAACGTGGCGCGCGGCATGAAGCGGTAGTCGCCCAGCGTCTGCGTCTCGGCACCGCCGATGGTCTCGGCAGCGACAACGGCCTGCGCCTCGGCCACGTGGGCGAGCTGCAGCTTTGCGGTGACATCGCCGATCGCGTAGATGCCCTCGACGTTCGTGCGCATGTCGTCGTCGATCGCGATCGCTCCGCGGTCGGTGAGCGCCACGCCCGTCTTGTCCAGGCCGTAGCCGTTGACATTCGGTGCGAAGCCGACCGACATGAGCACCTTGTCGACCGTGATCTGCTGCTGGTCGCCGCCCGCGACGGGGGAGTACGACACGGTGACGTCCGAGCCGTTGTCGACGACGGTCTCGACCTTCGTCGAGGTCAGCACCTTCACGCCGTAGCCCTTGTACTGCTTGGCGATCTCCTTCGACACGTCGGCATCCTCATTCGGGAGCACGCGGTCGAGGAACTCGATGATCGTGACGTCGACGCCATAGTTGGTCAGCACGTAGGCGAACTCCATGCCGATGGCGCCCGCGCCGACGATGGCGATGGACGACGGGAGGTCGCGGGTGAGGATCTGCTCCTCGAAAGTCACCACGTTCTCGCTGAGCGAGACGCCTGGCAGCAGCCGGACGGTCGACCCGGTCGCGATGATGACGTTCTCGAACGTCACCTCCTCGGTCGTGCCATCCGCCTTGGCGACCGAGATCGCCTTCGGACCGGTGAACGTGCCTCGGCCGTTGTACTCGGTGACCTTGTTCTTCTTCATCAGGAAGTGGATGCCCTTGACGCGGCCGTCCGCCACCTCGCGCGAGCGGTCGAACGCCTTCCCGAAATCAAGCGTCACATCGCCGGAGATGCCGAAGAAGTCCTTCTTGTGGTTCAGTGTGTGCGCGATCTCGGCGTTCTTCAGCAGCGCCTTGGAGGGGATGCAGCCGACGTTCAGACACACACCTCCCCAGTACTTCTCTTCGATGATCGCGGTGGAGAGACCAAGCTGTGCACTGCGGACGGCGGCGACATAACCGCCGGGGCCCGCACCGAGGATGACGACGTCGTAATGAGCCATGCGTCAAGCCTAGTCTTCTCTGAGCGGTGGGATGGCCGTGCCGAATCGTGATCGGATAGTGTTGAGTCAAAGGAGGTCGCACGTGTCAGATGCGCAGTACGGTTCTGAGGCCATTCACCGCAACTCGGCTCCGGTCAGCGGCAACGATGGCTCTGGTGACGTCACCCAGACGTTCGGTCACGACGCCGACCTGTCCTTCGTGCCCTTCGCCGGCCAGCTGTCGTCGGCAGAGCACGATGCGATCGACGCACTGCCCTCGGGCGCGGCCCTGCTGCTCGTGCGCTCGGGCCCCACGGCTGGCGCCCGCTACCTGCTGGATGCGGATGTGACGACCGCGGGTCGCCATCCGGATGCCGACATCTTCCTCGATGACGTCACGGTCTCTCGTCGTCATGCCGAGGTGACGCGCGCGGGCACCGCATTCGAGATCATCGACCAGCGCTCGCTCAACGGCACCTACGTCGACGGCGAGCGTGTGGATCGCGCCGTGCTGCGCAACGGCGCGGAGGTGCGCATCGGCAAGTTCCGCTTCAACTTCTTCGCCTCCCCCCGGGACATCGCGGGGGCCGACACCTGATGGCGGCCGCCGGCGCAGAACGCAGCGCGTCGGCGCTGTTGAGCATTGGGCAGGTGCAGGCGCAGCTGACCGAGGAGTTCCCCGACCTTCGGGCGAGCAAGCTGCGCCACCTCGAAGAGCAGGGCATCGTCACTCCGCAGCGCACGGCCGCCGGTTACCGCAAGTTCACGCAACGAGACGTCGAGCGCGTGCGCTTCGCGCTCATCCTGCAGCGTGACCACTACCTGCCGCTCGGTGTCATCCGCGAGCACCTGAAGACCGTCGACTTCGACATCGACGAGCCGTTCACGCTGCCCACGTCCATCCATCCGGTGCAGCGCAGCTATCGGCGAAGCGAACTGCTCGCGCAGGCGGGCGCCGCGCCTCAGCTGCTCAACGATGCGATCAGCATCGGACTTCTTCGCGCCGCCGACTCCTACGACGAGGACGCCCTCGCGCTGCTGCAGGCGCTCGTCGCCCTCGACCGTCACGGCATCGAGCCTCGCCACCTGCGGCAGGTGCGGCAGAGCGCAGACAAGTCGGTCGACCTGGTTCGCTCGGCGCTCGGCGCGCTGCTAACGCGGTCGGATGCCCCCTCCCGTGCGCGGGCCAATGAGCTCGGCCCCGAGCTGGCAGCGCGCATCGAAGATGTCAGGGGCATTTTCCTGCGGCAGGCGCTCGGGCGCGTGCTGCCGTGACCACCGGTCACATCTGCATCACGGACGAGCGACACGCCGACGCCCGCCCGGCGAATGTCGTTGCCGCGAGGTCGACATGGGCATACGGTGGGTTCAGGCCTGACCTGAATGTTTGTGACATGAATGCTTGTGAGGAGACGCCATGACCGATGACGTGTCATCCGCCGACGGTGCGCTTCCCCTGCTGTTCACGGATGGTCTGCCCGAACTCGACCCGAAGGCCGGCTATCGCGGGGCGGTCGCAGCGCGTGCCGCGGGTATCACCTACCGTCAGCTCGACTACTGGGCGCGCACAGAACTCGTCGTTCCCACCGTGCGCGACGCGACGGGTTCCGGATCGCAGCGTCTCTACAGCTTCCGTGACATTCTCGTGCTGAAGCTCGTCAAGCGTCTTCTCGACACCGGTATCTCGCTGCAGCAGATTCGCGTCGCCGTTGAGCAGCTGCACGCGGCAGGCATCCAAGATCTTGCCGGCACGACGCTCATGAGCGACGGTGCATCGGTCTACCTGTGCACCTCGAACGACGAGGTCATCGACCTCGTCAGCCGCGGTCAGGGCGTGTTCGGTATCGCTGTGGGACGCGTGCTGCACGAGGTCGAGGCGACGCTCGTCGACTTCGACCCGACCGCGCCCGACCCTGTCGACGAGCTCGCGGCTCGTCGCGCGCGCCGCACCGCGTAGCGGTCGCTGAGCCTGTCGAAGCGCCCTTCGACAGGCTCAGGGACCGGAGACAGGCTCAGGGACCGGATGCCGCTCAGTCGGCGGCGGAGATCTGCGCGGCGGCTGCGGGCGTCGGCTCGACGGGAGTCGCCGTGGCGCCTGGCGCCGTCTCGGGCACGGGCACACGACCCGCGCGCACGATGCGGTCGAGCAGCTGATCGAAGTCCTCCGCCAGCTCCTGCGCCGACTCTCCTGGCCACACGTGCAGCGGCTTCGCGGCGCCCTGCGCCTGCTGCAGCGAGGTGCGCTCGGGCAGCTGGGGTGAGAGCACGAGCGGACCGAACATGTCGCGCAGCTCCTTGATGCGGAACTGATGCTCGATCGACTGCGGGCGCACCCTGTTCACGATGATGCCGAGCGGCTGAAGACGGGGCGAGAGGCCGCGACGGATCTCTTCGATCGCGCGCAGCGCACGGTCGGCGGCGGCGACGGAGAAGAGTCCTGGCTCGGTGATGACGGCGACGCGGTCGCTGGCCGCCCACGCGGTGCGCGTGAGCGCGTTGAGCGACGGCGGGCAGTCGATGAGCACGAGGTCGTACTCGCTCTCGACCGAGGCGAGCGCCTCCTCGAGCTTCCACACGTCGCGCACGGTGGGGTGCGGGCCATCGAAGTTGATGGCGGACGGGCTGCCGATGAGCACATCGATGACGCCGGCGTGCACCTTGGTCCAGCCGCTGGCCGTGATCGCCTGACGGACGACCTTCTCCTTCGGGTTCTCCAGCACATCGGCGATGTTGAGGTGACCCGCGATCGACAGATCCATGCCGGTGGAGACATCCGACTGCGGGTCGAGGTCGACCACGAGCGTGCGGATGCCGCGGGAGAACGCCGCGGAGGCGAGACCGAGGGTCACTGTCGTCTTGCCGACACCGCCCTTGAGTGAGCTGACGCTGAGTACGTGCACAACCCCTAACCTACCTCCCCAGCGCCTGAAGACGAGCCGAGGGCGAGCTTTTGTATGCTGGGACGAGCCGAACCGCGTGTCGAGCCGAAAACGGCCTCGCGTCGGCGTGCTCGTCGATGAGGAGACCCATGTTCTCGAAGGTTCTCGTTGCCAATCGTGGTGAGATCGCGATCCGCGCGTTCAGGGCGGCGTTCGAACTCGGCGCTCGCACCGTCGCGGTCTATCCGCAGGAGGACAGGCACTCGCTGCACCGGCTGAAGGCCGACGAGGCGTATCGCATCGGCGAGGAGGGGCACCCCGTTCGCGCCTACCTCGACGTGGACGAGATCATCCGCGTCGCCATCGAGTCGGGTGCAGACGCCATCTATCCCGGATACGGCTTCCTCTCCGAGAACCCGGAGCTCGCCGCCAAGGCGGCGGAGAACGGCATCACCTTCATCGGGCCCGGCGCGAATGTGCTCGAGATGGCGGGCAACAAGGTCGCCGCCAAGCATCACGCGATCGAGGCGGGCGTCCCCGTGCTGCGGTCGACGGAGGCGTCCGACGACATCGACTGGCTCGTCGAGCAGTCGGATGAGATCGGCTTCCCGCTGTTCGCGAAGGCCGTGGCAGGCGGCGGCGGGCGCGGCATGCGCCGCGTCGAGAACCGCGAGGAGCTCGCGCCCGCGCTCGCCGAGGCATCGCGCGAGGCGCACAGCGCCTTCGGCGACGCACGGATGTTCCTGGAGCAGGCGGTGCTGCGTCCCCGCCACATCGAGGTGCAGGTGCTGGCGGATGCCACGGGCGAGACGGTGCACCTGTTCGAGCGCGACTGCTCGGTGCAGCGACGCCACCAGAAGGTCATCGAGATCGCCCCGGCCCCGAACCTCGACGACGACATCCGCGGCGCGCTGCACCAGCATGCGATCGCCTTCAGCCGCTCCATCGGCTACGTCAACGCGGGCACCGTCGAGTTCCTGCTGGAGACGGAGGGCGACCGCGCGGGCGAGGTGGTCTTCATCGAGATGAACCCGCGCATCCAGGTCGAGCACACGGTGACGGAGGAGGTCACGGATGTCGACCTCGTCCAGTCGCAGATGCGCATCGCGGCGGGAGAGACCCTGGCCGACCTCGGGCTGCACCAGGAGCAGATCCACCTGCACGGCGCTGCGCTGCAGAGCCGCATCACGACCGAGAACCCTGCCGCCGGCTTCCGACCAGACACCGGCAGGATCACGACCTACCGCTCGCCAGGCGGCGCGGGCATCCGCCTCGACGGAGGAACGACGGCGGCCGGCTCGCAGATCAGCCCCCACTTCGACTCCATGCTCGCCAAGCTCACCTGCCGCGGCCGCGATTACGGCGCGGCGGTCGTGCGCGCCAGACGCGCCCTCGCCGAGTTCCGCATCCGCGGCGTGAGCACGAACATCCCGTTCCTGCAGGCGGTGTTGGATGACCCCGCCTTCCTCGCGGGCGACCTCTCGACGAACTTCATCGAGGAGCGTCCACAGCTGCTCGACGGCCGGGAGTCGAAGGACCGTGGCAGTCGCGTGCTCAACTGGCTCGTCCACGTGACCGTCAACAAGCCCAACGGCGACAACCCGATCCACATCGACCCGCGATCGAAGCTGCCCCAGGTCGATCTGACGGCTCCCGCGCCCGACGGGTCACGGCAGCGCCTGCTCGAGCTGGGCCCGGCCGGGTTCGCGAAGGCGCTGCGCGAGCAGCGCGCGCTCGCCGTCACGGACACCACGTTCCGCGATGCGCACCAGTCGCTGCTGGCCACGCGCGTGCGCACCCGCGACCTGGTGAACGCGGCGCCGACCGTCGCCCGCACCACCCCGCAGCTGCTGTCGATCGAGGCGTGGGGTGGCGCGACCTACGATGTCGCGCTCCGGTTCCTCGGCGAAGACCCGTGGGACCGTCTGGAGAAGCTGCGTGAGGCGCTGCCGAACATCGCCATCCAGATGCTGCTGCGCGGCCGCAACACGGTCGGCTACACGCCCTACCCCACGCAGGTGACGGACGCCTTCGTCAAGGAGGCCCAGGCGACGGGCGTCGACATCTTCCGCATCTTCGACGCCCTCAACGATGTCGAGCAGATGCGACCGGCCATCGACGCCGTGCTCGAGACGGGCGCCGCCGTCGCCGAGGTCGCCGTCTGCTACACCGGCGACCTGCTCGACCCGGCCGAAGACCTCTACACGCTCGACTACTACCTGCGCCTCGCCGAGCGGATCGTCGAGGCGGGCGCCCATGTGCTCGCCATCAAGGACATGGCCGGCCTGCTGCGGCCGGGCGCTGCCGCCAAGCTCGTCGGCGCCTTCCGCAAGCGGTTCGACCTGCCCGTGCACCTGCACACGCACGACACCGCGGGCGGACAGCTGGCGACGCTGCTCACGGCGAGCGCGGCGGGCGTCGACGCCGTCGACGTGGCCTCTGCGCCCATGGCGGGCACGACGAGCCAGCCCGCGCTGTCGTCTCTTGTCGCCGCGCTCGCGCACACCGACCGCGATACCGGCATCCCGCTCGGTGCCGCCACCGATCTCGAGCCGTACTGGGAGTCGGTGCGCACCCTCTACCGGCCGTTCGAGTCGGGGCTGGATGGTCCGACGGGGCGCGTTTACACGCACGAGATCCCGGGCGGGCAGCTCTCCAACCTGCGTCAGCAGGCGATCGCGCTCGGCCTCGCAGACGATTTCGAGCTGATCGAGGACATGTATGCGGCCGCCAACCGCATCCTCGGCCGTCCGCCCAAGGTCACGCCGTCGTCGAAGGTCGTCGGCGACCTCGCGCTGCATCTGGCGGCCGTGCACGCCGATCCCGACGACTTCGCGGAGAACCCGGAGAAGTACGATGTGCCCGACTCGGTCGTCGGATTCATGGCGGGCGAACTGGGCGATCTGCCCGGCGGATGGCCGGAGCCGTTCCGCACCAAGGTGCTGGCAGGCCGCGAGATCAAGCCGGGCATCGAACCGCTCAGCGATCACGACGAGGCGTCGCTGCATGATGATCCGGCCAAGCGTCGTTCCACCCTCAACCGCCTGCTGTTCCCGCAGCCGACGCGCATCTACGAGGAGCAGCGCGAAGCGTTCGGCGACCTGTCCGTGCTCGACACCGCCGACTACCTCTATGGCCTGGAGCCCGGTCGCGAGACGATCGTGGAGCTGGAGCCGGGGGTTCAGCTGCTGGCCGGGCTGGAGTCGATCGGCGAAGCGGACGAGAAGGGCATCCGCTCGGTCATGACGAGCCTCAACGGTCAGCTGCGCCCCGTCGCCGCCCGCGACCGCTCGATCTCGGTCGCTGTGCACGAGGCGGAGAAGGCCGATACGACGAAGCCCGGCCAGGTCGCCGCGCCGTTCTCGGGTGTCGTCACGCTGAAGGTCGCGCCCGGCGACAGGGTGTCCGCCGGAGCGTCGGTCGCCTCCATCGAGGCGATGAAGATGGAAGCGGGAATCGCGACGGCCGTCGGCGGGGTCGTCG